>CAMWTK010000014.1 GCA_947177175.1 uncultured Treponema sp. | reverse complement strand
GCGAGCATATCCAAATTATCCGATTCAGAATTGTCAATCACATATATGCGCTCAACATACGGATGATATGTGCGCATATTCTCAATACATTTTTCATCAGGATTGAACCACACGACGATAGCGGATAGTTTCATTTTATCCCCCTTCTTATTCTCATGGTGTACAACATAATCACCAAAAAATTATCCTAACATCCTCAGAAAATCTGTCCCTCTGTCCTTTTATAAAGGTTGTATAGTCCGACTGCTTTTTATCCCAGTATTCATAATCCAAGAAGACGGACTTTATCAGCTCTGAAATTGGTTTTATATTCTTTGTTTTTCTTTCAAACTGCTCCTCAATCGGAACGTCCTCAAAATAATTCGCGGCCTCAATCTTTCCTGTTATGACAACACACCCCTGCATCCGTGCCTCACGCGGAATCCTGTCCATGCCAGGATGGTTGCCGAAGTCAATGTATACCTTCGTCTTGTTCAGCAAATAGGACGGGCTTTCTGCCTCGAAAATTGCGTCTTGATCCATCGTCATAAGCCATTCATAGCCGTCTTTGATTGCCTGTTGGCAGGCTTTGTTCTGCGCTCCAGCGATTCCGCCCTTGTTGCCGTTGTAAATATACACGCATTTTTCAATAGTGCTTGCGATTTCTCTGTTCGACATTGTTTCCTCGGGACTGTTGTCAACGACATAGATTATGTCAGAGTAAGAAGCGTAGGACTGTATGTTAGTTTTCACCGTGTCCATTCCGATTTCTTCTGGTTTATATAGTATGACTGCTGCCGCTAATTTCATTTTTTTGTCGGACCTCTCATTTTGCTTGCAATTGTTTTCAATTGTTCAAGAAGATACTTGTTTTTGAAAAGAATGAGTACTGTTCCATAGACGATAATTCCAACAATTGTCGGAACGATGAGTTGCATGACGGTATTTGAGAAGCGTGTGCTCATAAAGTATACTGCTACCCCCATGATGAGCGTGGCTGCTAAAAATTGCATGAAAGGGAGTGTCAGATTGAGTTGCTTAATGAATGAACGCAGATAAATAAAATAAAAAAACATGATGAACGCTTCGGTGATCAGCGTTGCGAGAGCCGCTCCGTTGACACCGTGGTTTGGGATAAGGAGCATATTCAGCAGGAAATTGATTGCAGCAGCAATGATAATTGTAAGCAAATAGATACTTTCCTTTCCGTAGGCAATAAGGATTCCACCTCCAAGAAACCCAGAGCAGGCACTGAACAATATGAACGGACACATAGTTTTTGCGACAGGAATGACAGCAAGATAGGCTGGACCGCAGAAAAGCAAAACCAATGGCTTCATAAGCAAAAAAAGTCCTGCTGAAATAGGAAGTGCGAAGCAAAAGTTGAAGCACATCGTTTTTTGTGAAAGTGCGATGATGCTGTTTTCGTCGCCATGAGCATGATGATATGCAAGCCGGGCAAACAGGACGGAAAAAACTGCGGGAAAGAGGTTTCTTATCATTCTTACCAGTTTGACACCAGCTGAATAGAACCCTACCTGTATATCATCGCTTAAAAAGCCTATCATAGTAGTGTCCAACGTGGTGAAAATACTTGATGCAATAGCGAAGGCAAAAAGGATGAAAATTGGCTTCAAGTGTTTTTTCACTGCAAGCCTTCCGCAATGCCGAAATGAAATGTATTTTCGACTGTGAATAAAATTAAGAATATTCGATCCGACGCTAGCAATGACTGTAATTGCAGCATATAAAAGATAGTCATTTCGGTCTTTGACAAGCAGAAAAAGCAACGCAAGGGATACTATCTGAAATGCAAGGGAACGGACTGTCGTATAGAAATAGTCTTCCATTGCGGAATATATCCAGTCCATGCCAATTGTGCCGAACGCAATCTGCATGCTACATATCAGAATCAGCGTCCTGTATTCGGCGAGTTTTGGAACCGATAAAAGTGTTATGGAAAGAAAGATGTATGCCGCTATCGTTGCGGCCATGTTTATCGCAAAAATTTCAAGTGCAAATTGATTCAGTTTCTGCATGTCATCTCTGACTTTTGCCGCTTCCCTGACCGCATATGGCAAAATTCCAAGGGAAGCAAAGATTGAGAAGTAGGATACGACAGATTGCGCGAAATTCACTTTTCCGATATTTTCGGGACCGAGGATTCTCGTTGAGTACGGGAAAGTAATAAGCGGAAAGCATAGGGAGAGGCCTGTCCTTATGGAATTGAGAACGGCATTCTTCTTGATTGATTTCTGAGTTGGCATTTACTTTGTTTTCTCCCGTAGTCTGAGCATATTCCAAACGATTTTTGCGATACAATCACGACCTGCTTTTATAGTGCTATGTAAAAACGCACGAATGAATGCGCTTTTAGAGGTATGAAAATCTGCCTATTCGCGTTGATGCCGCGCCATTCGTCAAAGTGCGGGCCGTTCCATTGAAACTGATTTTTTTGTTAGGGAAAATCAGTTGACCGAACGCATGAAAACTCTTGTTCTCATAACTTTTGTCCGAAGATCCATTGTTAACAAAGATATAGCGGAAATCAGCATTTATCTGTGTTTTGAAGTCTTTGATACAGGAGACAATGTGTCTTTCTGCATTATAAAATGATATAAGGACTTTCAAAAGTGTAGTATCTTTCATAAAAGTTTTTATTTTTTTTTCAGAAATTTAGAAACTGTATTTCAAACCTGCCGATATATGAAAATTATAAAATGAACTGTCATCTTTGTAAAGATATTTGTGCATTTTCATTACATCGAAACCAAAACTGAGTCGCAAATCTTTTGTTGCGAAAAAGACAGATTGTATTCCTATAATTATATCGGCATGGTTCATAGCATACCAGTCACTTTGTTTTCCTTCGGTCATATTTCCATCAGCTTTATTGTAAATGTAGTTCATATCAGGAACGTTTCTTTGAAAATACAAGAGCGTTGAGCCTTTTGGATAATACACTTTGTATCCAAGAAACTGGCTGTTTCCAAAGAATCCGCTACCAGCTCCGACAATCTGACCTTTTTGGGTATATCCTTGCTTTACAAAACCATGCGCATAGTATCCCATGTAATGCCATTGCAGTTGAAAGTCTTGGGACATTTCAAAATTGTTCCATTCAAAAATTAATTCACTTTGCAAACCTTTGACTTTAAATATGCCTAATGGAATTTTTTGCTTAGCGCCAACTGTATAAATTGCAGTATGAAAAAGATTTGATGTTTTATCTGATGTGAAATCATCTATCCCAAGTTCTCCATATACTTCAAATCCAATTTGTGGAAAATGCCATGATGCAAAAAGTGAAATTTTCTGATCTTCGTCGTTGCCACTAGATGCAAGCGCATTTGATTTTACTGTAGTGAACAGTCGCCCGATATATTTTAGATTTTCCATCTTCCATTTTGTTAAAAAAATTCTATTCACACCGATTGTAAATCCAGGAATGAATGACGGTGAAAAAGCAAGCGAAATTGCATTGAGCATCCGGCTGTCATTGCTACTGTCTTCATCAAAATATTTGGATTCACTCAGAATACCTGTCCAAATCCGTCCCTCAATATCGCCCAAGTACCAGTTCACTTTGGGAATGACAATCCGCTGCCGTCTTAAACCGATGTCAATCTTGGGGTAGGTCGGCGCATTGTTGCTGCCGAGCATGGGGTTGAGCCATGCGGGACCGAGCCACGGCGACTGGAACCCAAAACCGACGGTGAGCGTGCGCCACGAATATCGTATCTCTGTGTCGCCCCAGTCGAACGTCCAGAACGGGGAGTCTCCGTACCGCTGCACGAGGTCGATGTTTCCTTTCCAAAAGTACGAGTAGTCGTTCTCGTCATTGCTTCCGTATACGCCATGCAGGATTTTGAAGTCCCTGTTTTGGCTAAAGCTCACCTGCGGCTTCAGCGTCAGCTCAAGCCCGTAGCCCTCAAGCCGCGCGCCGGCGGTCAGGCTGGTGTTGTAGCCTTTGCCCTGCCACAGCGCGCCGTCGTTCTGGCCGTAGGGCGCGGCAGTGTTGAAGCTGTTGTACCATTCCGGCCCGTAGATTTTGAGGAATACGCCCTGCGGAACGCCGCGCAGGTAGCCGTTCTCCGACGCTGTTTGCGGCTGCCAGAGCGTACGCATTTTGCCGAGGTTGTTGTGCTGCCACGGGTGGGCGAGCGGCTCTTCCACGGTCTGCTCGTTTCCGTTCTCGTCCGTGAAAGTCTTTGTCTCCGTGCCGATGCTCCAGACCGAATCGCTGAGCGTTCGGTAGTTCAGCGTGGGACACTGCGTGATGCCTTGCAGGGCGAGGAAATCGTAGTATTCTTCTTCGGTTGACTTGAGGGCTTCCTGCGCCGGAATCGCCGTCGCGGCAAAAAAAAGCGCGGCCAATAGGAATGCCTTTTGTGCGAATTTAAGCATAGCGTGATTATAACATATTTTGGAATGCGTGGCAACCGGCTGCGCGGGCGGGCATTGCGTAAGGCAGCGGCACGTTGGTTTTGAACATTTTTCTTGACAATTCGCCGTGCCGTCATCTACTATAGAGAGAGGAGGCGCTTTCTATGAAAAGGGCAGCAGTTTTTTTCGTCGCGGCGGGGCTTTCTTCGGCGGCAGGTGCGCAGCAGCTCGACGCGAGGGCTTCCGACCCGAACGTGATGGGCTGGATGCAGGGATTTCCGCCGCCGGCGGACAAAATCGTCTCGGCGGCTGACGGGTCGTTCTTCAATTTTCCCGCGCTCCGTTTCAGCGCGTGTCACATGCGCGAGTTCAACCCGACGCGCGACGTTCCGGCGGCAAAGGGGAAGCATTTTTCGTTCAAGGCAAAGCCGAACGCGGGCATTGACGCGGTGACGTTCGTTCCGTGGGACGAAAGCGAGCCGATAACTTGGGCGGAATCGCTCGACCGCAACTATACGGACGGCATCATTATCGTCCACAAAGGAAAAATCGTCTATGAGACGTACCGGGGCGCGCTCAAGCCCGACGGGGTGCACGCGGCGATGTCGGTCAGCAAATCGTTCGCGGGGACGGTGGGCGCGATCCTCACCGCGCAGGGCGTTATCGACGACACGAAGCCGGTCTCGTTCTACGTGCCGGAGCTGAAGGATTCCGGGTTCGGCGACGCGACCGTGCGGCAGGTGATGGACATGACCACCGCGATTGACTACAGCGAGGACTACAACGATCCGAACGCGAGCGTGTGGAAGTTCTCGGCGGCGGGGAATCCGTTCCGCCCGGCGGGGTACAGCGAGCCGAAGAACTATTACGAGTACCTTCAGACCGTGCAGAAGCTTCCGGGGCAGAAGCACGGCGAAAAATTCGGCTACCGCACCGTGAACACCGAAGTCCTCGGCTGGATTATCTCGCGCGCGACGGGCAAGGGGCTTGCGGAGTTGGTCTCCGAGCTGATCTGGAAGCCGCTCGGCGCGGCATACGATGCCTATTATATAGTAGATCCTGCGGGAATCTCGTTTGCGGGCGGCGGCCTGAGCCTGAACTTGCGTGACATGGCGGCGTTCGGTGAGATGCTGCGCTGCGGCGGCAGGCTCGGCGGAAAGCAGGTGCTTCCCAAGGAGGCGGTCGCGGCGGTGAGCGCAGGCGGCAGTCCTCAGGCGTTCGAGGGAAGCGGTTATCCCAAGCTGGTGGGGTGGAGCTACCACAATATGTGGTGGATAACGAACAACGACCACGGCGCGTTCATGGCGCGCGGCGTGCACGGGCAGGCAATCTACATCGACCCCATGGCGGAGATGGTCATCGTGCGCTTCGCGTCAAACCCGCTGTCGTCGAACAAATACATCGACCCGATTTCAATCCCGGCGTATGAGGCAGTCGCGGATTACCTCATGGGCAAGAAATAAGGGCGCGGCGTGTCTGCCGGCCGGGAAGTTTTCCTGCCGGCAGACAATCGTTTTGTCTCTTGAAGCGATTGCCCGTCCGCGCTATGATGAGGGCAATGGAGCGCAGGGAATCGCCGCAGGGCAATGAGGATATTTTTGACCGGCTGATGGGGCTGCCGCTGTTGCGGCGGCTCGCGCCGTTTTACCGCAGGCACAAGTCCGTGCTGCTGTACCTGTTTTTTGGCGCCCTGACGTTCCTTTTGAGCGTGGCGACGTTCGCGCTGTTCAATGCAGGGCTTTTGCTGAACGAGCATGCCGCGAACGTGCTTTCCTGGATTATCGCGGTGCTGTTTGCCTACGTCACGAACCGCACCTGGGTCTTTGCGGACCGGGCGCACGGCGCGCGCGGCATAGTCGCGGAAATCGGTCGGTTTGTGTCGGGCAGGATTGCGACGCTCGCGCTTGAGGAGGCGCTGCTGTTCGTGTTCATCACGCTGCTGCATTTGAACGGCCTTGCCGTCAAGATTGTCGCGCAGGTGGCGGTCATCGTCGCGAACTACGTGGTGAGCAAGTGCTTCGTGTTCGCGCGGCATGGCGGGGACGCTTCCTCGGCTGGCTGACGGTTGCGCGGGACTTTTATTTTTCATGCCGATGTGCTACACTCTCCGTATGGTACATAAAGCATTCATCAACGATTACAAGGCATTTTTGGACGGCGGCAAGACTGAGCGCGAGTGCGCGGCACAGATTGTCGCGGCTGCCCGGGACGCGGGGTTTGTGGACATCGGGACGGTCGATTCGCTCAAGAGCGGCGACAAGGTGTATGTGCAGCAGATGCACAAGGCGGTCGCGCTGTTCGTCATCGGGTCGGGCGATATTGCGGACGGCATGAATATCCTCGGCGCGCACATTGATTCTCCGCGGCTCGACGTGAAGCAGAATCCGCTGTACGAGAAAGATTTTGTCGTTTACCTGAACACGCATTATTACGGCGGCATCAAAAAATATCAGTGGGTCACGCTGCCCCTTGCCCTGCACGGCGTGGTCTGCAAGAAGGACGGGACGACGGTGCCGGTGAGCCTGGGCGAGCAGGACGGCGACCCGGTGTTCGTCATCAGCGATATTTTGCCGCACCTCGCGCAGGATCAGATGAAGAAAACCGCGTCCGATTTCATTCCGGGCGAGCTTTTGGACGTGATCGTCGGCACGGGAATCCCGCAAAAGGGCGGTGCCGATAGCGGCGAAAAAGAGGCGAAGGACACAGCGAAAAAGCATAGCCTTTCGCTGCTTGCCGAACGCTACGGCATTGCGGAGGATGACTTCGGATCGGCGGAGCTTGAGATTGTCCCGGCGGGTCGGGCGCGCGACTGCGGATTCGACCGCTCGCTCGTGCTTGCCTACGGGCAGGACGACCGTTCATGCGCCTATGCGTCTGCCCGCGCGTTGTTTGAGAGCGTTCCCGCCGCGCGTACCAATGTGTGCCTGTGCGTGGACAAGGAGGAGATCGGCAGCGTGGGCGCGACGGGCATGGCGAGCCATTTCTTTGAGAACGCGCTTGCGGAAGTCATCGCGCGTTTGCCCGGCGGCTATTCCGACTTGACGCTGCGCCGCGCGCTCGCGCACAGCAATATGCTTTCGAGCGACGTGAACGCCGCCTATGACCCGCTGAACGCCGATCTGTTCGACCGTCAGAACGCGAGTTTTCTCGGCGGCGGCATTGTCTTCAACAAATACACGGGAAGCCGCGGCAAGAGCGGCGCGAGCGATGCCAATCCCGAATTCATCGCCCGCCTGCGCGCGCTGCTGGACGACCACGGCGTATCGTACCAGATGGCGGAGTTGGGCAGGGTCGATCAGGGCGGCGGCGGCACGATCGCATACCTTGCAGCAAAGTACGGCATGAACGTGCTTGACGCGGGCGTTCCGGTGCTGAGCATGCACGCGCCCTGGGAGCTGACGAGCAAGGAAGACGTGTCGCAGGCGTTTGATGCGTACAAGGCGTTTTTGACGCTGTGAGCCGTGCGGAGAAAGCGGTGATTACCGACGTGATTATTATGGCGGGCGGCTTTGGCGAGCGGCTTTGGCCGGCGAGCAGCCAGGAGCATCCCAAGCAGTTTATGACGCTCAACGGCGACCGGTCGTTCTTGCAGGAAAGCATCCGGCGCGCGTTCGCGCTCGGCATCAGCGGCAGGATTGTCATCGTCACCCGCAAGGATATTGAGGTGAAGTGCGCGCGCCAGTGCGCTCCGTTCGCCGACAAGGAGCGCATTGTGGTGGTCGCCGAGCCGTATGCGCGTCATACGTCCGCGGCGATTATGACGGGCGTGTGGTTCCTCAAAAAAACGGAGCCGGAAAAAGCGCATACGGTCTTGGTGCTGACGAGCGACCATGTTATCGGACCGACCGACGTGTTCTGCCGTGACTGCGCGACTGCGGCAAAGGCTGCGGCGGACGGGCAGTTCGTCTGCTTTGCCGTTCCCCCTGCCGAACCGGCGACGGGCTACGGCTACATCAAGGCGGGGCGTGACTGCTACGGCGACCAGACCGTGTTTGCCATCGACCATTTTGAGGAGAAGCCGGAGCGGCGCACGGCGGAAGCGTATCTTGCTGACGGGCATTACTGGTGGAATAGCGGGATGTTCGCGTTCGATGCTGATATGTTCCTGGACGAGATGTGCCGCTGTACGCTGTCCGTGGCGCAGGCGTTTGACGGCGTGCGGGACGGCGACGTTCCCGTGCTTGCCGAGCGGCACGGCGTTGCGGTGCTGGATTCCTGGCGGGCACTGGACGCTGCCTATGAGACCGTGCCCGCCGTCGCCGTGGACAAGGCGATTGCCGAAAAGACCAAAAAGGCCGCCGCCGTCAAGGCGCATTTTTCATGGACGGACGTGGGCAGCTGGGACGCATTCAGCGAATGCTGCACGGATCCCGCCAACAAAAAGGTCGTCGAAGCGGAAAGCGGCAACAATTTTGTCTACGCGGACATTCCCGTCGCCCTGTGCGGCGTGCATGATTTGGTCGTCGTGGTGAAAAACGGGCAGTTGCTGATTATGAAAAAGGGCGAAAGCGCGCTCGTGCGCGATGCCGCGCGGCAGATGACGGAATGACGGCACAACGGATTGCCTTGCAACGGCGCGGTGCTTTCGGTATACTGTGGAGAGGAGGCGATGGATGCAAGAGATGACACCTGCCGCAGACGACGACGAGATTTCCCTTATCGACTTGTTCGCGGTGCTGCTCCGTTACAAGGTGATGATTATCGTGCTGACGGTGGTGGCGGCAGTCGGGGCGGTTGTTTTTTCTATATATATCGCTGGTGCTTCCGCCCGAAAAATCTCCGCTGCCGAATCAGTTTACGCCGGAAGCGCACATGCTTATCACCGAATCGTCTTCCGGCGGGAGCGGGCTTTCTTCCATGCTCTCGTCTTCCGGGTTGGGAGGACTTGCCAGTCTGGCGGGCTTTTCCGGCAGTGCCGGTTCGTCCAACAGTTCGCTCGCGGTCTATCTCATCTCCTCAAATCCGCTGCTGGACGCGGTGACGGATACGTTCGGCATTGTCGAGCGGTACAAAATTGAGAAATACGTCCGCGCGTCAAGCCGCAAGGCACTCAAAAAAACGCTGTCGGCGGAATTTGACGATGAGACGGGCATTTTTACCGTGTCGTTCACCGACATCGACCCCGTGTTTGCGCAGCGGGTCGTCAATTTTGTGATTGACTGGCTGGGCGAGCGGTTCGACGAGCTGGGACTGGACAGCAACAAAATCAAAAAGGAAAATTTGGAGAAGAATACGGAACGACCCGGAGGCATGGGGAAAACTGACCCAAAAGCAGGATAAGGATAACTGATATGAAACGATTTGTCGCCTTTGTCTGCCTGTGCTCGTTTTTGTCAGGCGTTTTCGGGCAGTCTGTCAGCAGTGTTTTGTCGGGCAGGACTTCAACAAGCACGGGCACGTCGAATGTCCTGCGCCAAAACCTGACGACGGCAAATGCTACGACCAAAACGGCTGACGACCTTTCGGCGGAATCCTTGAGAGAAACGTTCCAGCTGGTTGCTGACCCGCGTCTTGCGATGTCCGTGCCCGATTATGCCGTGACGGCGGGCGATGTGTACTCTTTGTCGTTTGCGATGGGCACGACCCCGGTCGTTTATACAATCCCGGTTGATACGACGTACCGTATCCGCGTAGCGAATCTCGGCGTGCTCAACTGCAAGGGGCTGACGTATAGCCAGCTCAAGACGCAGGTTGATTCGTTGGTCAGCAAGAACTATCCGATGGGCGGCGTGCAGTTTGTCCTTACGTCGCCGTCAACGTTTTTGGTAAGCATTACGGGTGAGGTCGTGCAGGCAACGGAGCGCACGGCGTGGGCGCTGACGCGCCTTTCTTCGTTTATTTCCGACAGTCTGACGGACTATTCGTCCACGCGCAACGTGACCGTTATTTCGGAGGACGGCGGGGAGAAGAATTTCGACCTGTACAAGGCACAGCGCGAGGGCGATTTTTCGCAGGATCCGTACCTGCGTCCCGGCGACAAGATTATTATTAACCGCTATGAGCGCCGCGTGACGATAGACGGCGCGGTCGAGCGGCCGGGAACGTATGAAATTCTTTCCGGCGAGAACTTGAAGGCACTCATAGAGTATTACGCGAATGGCTTGCAGTCTTTGGCGGATATCTCGCGGACGAGCCTGTACCGTATTACCGGTGAGAAGGACTCGGGCAAAATGCTGTATTTGGGGCAGAAAGATATTGACGCTGATTTTCCGTTGCTGTCTTATGACGAAGTGACGGTCGCGTCGTACCGCGACCTCACATCCGCTATGTTTATTGAGGGGGCTGTCTCGGTTGCGAATATGGCGGCGGGAACCGCCCGTATTACGGTGCGCTTTACGGACGGAGAGGACTATGCGGCGCTCGTGCGGCGGTATTCGCGAGCGTTCATTGCTTCCTCGGATTTGTCCGCGGCGTATATTATCCGTAGCGATAAGCAGATTCCCATTGATCTTGCCAAGATTCTCTATGATGCGTCTTATTATTCGTCGGAGACGGTGCGGAACGAAGACACGTTGCTCGTGCCGTTCCGCCAGTTCTTTGTGACGGTTTCGGGCGCGGTCAAGAATCCCGCACGTTTTCCGTACATTCCCGACCGCGACTGGAAGTATTATGTCGGGCTTGCCGGTGGGATTGACACGTCGCGCAACAGCCGTGAGAAAATGGAGATTTTGACGATTGACGGCAAGGAACTTGCCAAAAGCGATTTCATCACGCCTGAGGCGACGATTGAGGTCAAGGAGAATTCGCTGCTGTACCGATGGGGGATTATCGCCCCGACGGTGACTACGTTGCTGTCGATTGTCTCCACCGCGCTGTCAATTTATGTGACATCAAAGGCACTGACAAAATAATAATTGGATTTTTCGAACAAAAAACGCCTGCCGTCATAGGCAGGCGTTTTCGTCGTCTATTGTACGCGCATTACGCGGATTTTTGCTCGACCAGAATCTTGCTCAGGTCAAGTTTTGCCTTGTTCCGCACGATGTCTTTGGTCACTTCGAGCTGCTTTTTGCCCTTGATGCTCGGGGCTTCGTACATCAGGTCCATCAGCATTTTCTCCACGATGGCGCGCAGTCCGCGCGCGCCGGTTTTCTGCTTGATCGCAATGCCGGCAATCTCGTCGAGCGCGTCGTCGGTGAAAGTCAGGTCAAGGTCGTCAATTGCGAACGATGCCTTGAGCTGCTTGGTAATCGCGTTTTTCGGCTCGGTCAGGATGCGCTTCAGGTCTGCCTTGGTCAGCTCCTTGAGCGCGACGGTAATCGGCATGCGCCCGATCAGCTCAGGAATCAGGCCGAATTTCACGAGGTCGTCGGGCGTGCACTGGTTCAGCAGCTCCATGCGCTCCTCCTCGCTCCGCTGTCCTATGTTGCTGCCGAAGCCCATGGCGTGGTCGGCAATGCGCTGCTCGATGATTTTGTCCAGCCCCACGAACGCGCCGCCGAGCACGAACAGGATATTCGTGGTGTCGATCTCAATCATCTCTTGGTTGGGATGCTTGCGCCCGCCCTGCGGCGGCACGGATGCGTTCGTTCCCTCGATGATTTTGAGCAGTGCCTGCTGGACGCCTTCGCCGCTCACGTCGCGCGTGATGCTCGTGTTCTCGCTCTTGCGCCCGATTTTGTCGATTTCATCGATGAAGATAATGCCGCGCTGCGCCGCCTGAATGTTCCCGTTCGCGGCGTTGATCAGCTTGAGCAGCACGTTCTCCACGTCCTCGCCCACATAACCCGCCTCGGTAAGCGTGGTCGCGTCGGCAATGGCGAAGGGCACTTTCAGTTTTTCTGCCAGCGTGCGGGCGAGCAGCGTCTTTCCGCTTCCCGTCGGTCCGATGAGCAGGACGTTCGATTTCTCAATCTTCACGTCGGTATCTGCCGCGCCCTGCATGGCGGACATCCGCTTGTAATGGTTGTAGACGGCGACCGAAAGCGCCTTTTTCGCGTAGTCCTGCCCGATGACGTACTGGTCGAGGTATTCCTTAAACTCGCGCGGGGAGGGCACTTCCGCCATGTCAATCGGCATTGGCGCTCTCTGCTCTTGCTCGATGACGCTCTGGCAGACAGCGACGCATTTGTCGCAGATACAGATGTTGTGCCCCGGCGCTTCGACGAGGGTGCGCTCGTCGCTTGCGGGTTTTCCGCAGAACGAGCAGTACTGGGTATCGTTACGGAAGCCTCTCATTGGTTGCCCTCCTTGCCGTCAGCCGCGCCCTTGCGGAACGGCATTACATGGTCCACAATGCCGTATGCCAGCGCGTCCTGCGCGGACATATAGAAATCGCGTTCCATGTCCTTTGCCACTGTTTCGGCGCTCTTTTTCGTCGCGCCCGCAAAATAGTCGATGGAAAGTTTTTTCAGGCGCAGTATTTCTTTTGCCTGAATGGCGATGTCGCTTTCCTGTCCCTGCACGCCGCCCCACGGCTGGTGAATCATCACGCGGCTTGAGGGGAGCGCGTAGCGTTTGCCCTGCGTTCCGCCGGCAAGCAGGATTGCCGCCATTGATGCCGCCTGTCCCATGCAGATTGTCTGGATGGGGCATTTGACGTATTGCATCGTGTCGTAAATCGCCAGCCCAGCCGTTACGCTTCCGCCCGGCGAGTTGATGTACAGGCTGATGTCTTTTTCGGGGTTCTCTGCCTCAAGGAACAGAATCTGCGCCACCACCAGGTCCGCGTTCACGTCATGAATCTCGCCGTCCAAAAAGATGATACGGTCTTTCAGGAGGCGCGAATAGATGTCGTAGAAACGCTCGCCGTTCCCGCTGCGCTCGATGACATGGGGCATATAGTAACTGTCCATTGCTTCGTTCATGTGTTCTCCTTGCGGCTCGTGCCGCGCGTCCGCCGCGAAACAGAAAAAAAGCGGAATGTTCTGCATCGTTACGAAAGGAACATCCCGCCTGCTGCCAGCCGCTTACTGCTGTCTGTACAGGTCTGCCAGCGTCACCTTGTCGCCTTTGACCACTTTTACCTGCTTGAACAGCTCGGCATACAGTTTCTGCTCTTTCGTGTCATCTATAAGATACTCTTTTGAGCGGGCATCCGCATAGTGTTTTTTTACGTCTTCCACGGACATTCCGTTGCCTTCCGCAATCTTTATGTACTGCGCCTCAATTTCTTCCGGCGTTACGGAAATGGTGCGGTCGCGCAGCAACGTGTCCACGATAATCCGGCTTTTGAGCATTTTCTCGCTGTCGCCCGTCCATTCCTTGAGCATGTCTTCTTTTTTCTGCCCGGAAGCCGTGATCATGCGCTCAAGGTCTTCGGGCGTGGTCTGGAACTGCTGCGCCATCATGCGCCAGCGTCCGTCCAGCTCCGCGTTCAGCATACTTGCCGGAATCTCGAACGGATTTTTCTCTACCAGCTGGCTCAGCAACTCGTTGCTCTTGATGTCGTTCAGGCGGCGTTCCAGCGACGTGGTGAGGTTCTTCTTGATGTCCGCTTTCAGCTCGGCGAGCGTGCTGCATTTTTCGTTCACGTCCTGCGCCAGCTCGTCGTCAAGGGCGGGCAGCTCGCGCACCTTAATCTGCGTGACGGTCACGCGGTAGGTCTTTGTCTTTCCCGCGCGCTCCTTGTCCGCGTCGTCGTCCTTGTAGGTCTTGGTGATTTCCTTGGTGTCGCCTTTCTTCATGCCGACAAGGTCGTCGTCAATCTGATAGACGTTGCCCGCACCGCCAATCGTGAACGTGTAGCCGTCGCGCTTGGTGTCCGCGATTTCCGCGCCGCCATCGCCCAGCTCCACGAGGTTGACCGTGACGATGTTGCCTTTCTCCGCCGCCTCGTCGTCCTTTTTGTCAATGACGGTCGCGTTGCGCTCCTGAATCGCCTTCAGCTCGTCGTCCACGTCCTTGTCGGTAATCGTGCACTGCGGCTCTTTGATCGTGATGCTGCCCAGCGATTTCTCGTCCACCGTGACCGACGGGAACACGTCATAGGTGACGGTGTAGGTAAAATCTTTTTCCGTGTCGAGTTCGGGCATGTTCTCCAGCGCAGGCTGCGCGTAGGGGAGCGGACGGTTCGCGCTTTCTTTTTCGTCCTCAAAAATCTCGTTGAGCGACTTGTCGATGAGGTCTGCCGCCGCTTCCTGCTTGATTGCGCCGCCGAATTTGCGTTCCAGCACGCTCGCGGGCACGTGTCCCTTGCGGAATCCCGGAATCTGCACCTGCTTGACGTATCTTCCGAGCGTCGCCTGATAGCAGTCCGCCACGTCTTTTTTTGCGATGGTGACGGTCAGTTTTGCAGCCGAGTGCTCAAGTTTTTCGATTTCTTTGGTGACTTTCACGGTCTCACCCCTTAAAAACGATATGTAGTAAAAAAAAACGATTCAGATTGCTCCGAATCGCTTCAATTAGAGCGGGAAACGGGAGTCGGACCCGCGACATCCACCTTGGCAAGGTGGCGCTCTACCACTGAGCTATTCCCGCAAGTTGTGATACAACTATAGAGAAAGATAAAAAAAATGTCAAGAGGGCGCGCGCGGCGCGGCTGCGTTATGGCTTGCACGTCGGGCAACGGGATGTGTCTTTGTTTTTTTTTGCCTCGCTTTTTGATGTGGGCAAAAGAGGTCACGAATACGATACTTCCGTTCCGATTACCTGCCGAAACAGCGACATGATACTTGTTTGTCTATGGATTAAAAAAGTTTGCGAGAGAAGGGGGTCGAACCCTTACGCCGAAGCACTAGATCCTAAGTCTAGCGTGTATGCCAATTTCACCACTCTCGCGTGTTGTATCGGCTGCGGCGAACTGAGAGATGCCGTGTCCAGTTCCTGTCCGATTTCTTGAGCGACCGGGGGATCGAACCCCGGACCCACAGATTAAGAGTCTGTTGCTCTACCAGCTGAGCTAGTCGCCCGTGATATGTGGTCTTGCGACCGTCAGTCTGAACTCCGTCCAGCTTCTTGCGTCCGACACGTCTCGAACGTGCAACCTACGGATTCGAAGTCCGTTGCTCTATCCAGTTGAGCTACGAACGCATTCTTTCGGTTACTCGTCCCAGCAGAGCGGGAGGGTGTCTGGTGGGTCTCGAACCCACGACAGCCAGATCCACAATCTGGAACTCTACCGCTGAGCTACAGACACCATGTAACTGACAAGTGCAATCATAGCAAATATCGGGGGTGCGTGTCAAGCGCATGGGGCGCGAAAATCACAAAAAATTATGTGAGCGTCACGTAGGTCTTGCCCGTGCCGCCGTCTTCGGGCCGTGCGAAATGGAATTCCTGTACGCCGGGGTAGGCGGAGAGGTAGTCCTGCACCGCCTGTTGCAACACGCCCGTTCCCTTGCCGTGGATCACGCTGAACGTGCGGAAATTCTGCATGGCGCACAGGTCGAGCTGCCGCTCCAGCAGCCGGATTGCTTCTTCCGCGCGCATGCCGAGCAGGCGCAGTTCAAACACGGGTTTTGCCGCCGCGCCGTCCGGGGTGATGCCTGTGTTCTCGCCGCCGGGGGCAAGTTCTACGCTCACGGTCGGCTTTGCCTGCGGCGCGGGCGCAACCGGCACGAAGTCTTTCTGCCTAAACGGCATTCTGAGCGAACCGACCTGCACGAGCCAGGTGCCGTCTTTTTCTTGCCGGACGAGCGTGCCGCGCCTGTTGGTCGCCGTGATCAGCACTTCCGCGCCTTCGGCATAGGGGGCGGCTCGCGTCGTGCTGTCCTGCCGCTTGTCCGTGCCGTCGTGTGTGCGGGCGGGAACAGCGGCGCGGGCGAAGGCTTCGGCATTGCTCGGCCGGCGTTTGGGTTTCTTTTTGTTGCTCGTATGCGTGCCGCTCGTTGTGGTGATGCGCATGCCGTTTTCCGCGACGACGGTTGCCGCCGTGGCGAGCCGTTGGTTCAGCGCGGCTGCATCCGTTTCCAGCTGCATTTCGGCCTGTTCGAGCGCGGATTGGCGGGCGGCGGTCGCGTCCGTGAGGTCGGCGATGTGCCGCTTGACGGCGAGCGTCTTTTCGCGCGTGATTTCGCCCTCGCGCAGTTCGCGCACGACGTTCTCAAGGCGTTTGCGGGCGTGGCGCAGGAAATCGGATTCGTCTTTCTGCTCGCGGCTCATGAGTTCCGTCTCTTTCTGGCGCAGTTTCAGTTCCCGCTGTTCGAGCCAAAGCCGTTTTTGTGCGACAGCGTCCTGTGCGTCGCGGGCGGCTTTTTCCTGTTCGGCAAGCTCGGCGTGTCGTTGGGTCAGCCCTTGTATCAGCGCGCTCACGTCGGCCTGGTTGCCGGTGAGGTACGACGCGGCTTTTTCCACGACCGCCGCCGGTAACCCGCTGCGCCGGGCGATGTCGAGCGCGTGGCTTTCGCCGGGAATGCCCATGTGCAGGCGATAGGTGGGGGCGAGCGTGTCCGTATCGAAGTCCACCGAGGCATTGACGCACTGCGGATGGGTGTAGCCGTAGTTCTTGAGGATGCCGTGGTGCGTGGTGACCAGAATGAACGCGTCTTTCTGCAAGAGCGCGTCGAGCACTGCCATGGCGATTGCGCCGCCTTCCTGCGGGTCGGTGCCGCTGCCCAGTTCGTCCAGGAGCACGAGGCTGTGCCGGTCGGCATACGCGCAGGCGGCGGCGAGGTGCTTCATGTGCGCGCTGAACGTGGACAGCGAGCGTTCGATGCTCTGGTCGTCGCCGATGTCCGCGAACACCGCGCCGAACAGCGGGAGCCGCGTACCTTCGGCGGCAGGAACAGGCAGCCCCGCCTGGTTGAGCAGGCAGAGCAGGGCGAATGTCTTGAGCGTGACGGTCTTTCCGCCCGTGTTCGGTCCGGTGATGATGAGGACGCGCTTGCCTTCCATAAAGTGAATGTCAATCGGAACGGCGTTGGCGCGCAGGAGCGGATGCCGCGCCTGAATCAGTAGCGGCGGCTGTCCGTTGCAGTCAAGCGCGAATGCGCAGTGATTTTCTATACCCCAGCGGGCGGCGGCAAGGGTCGTGTCTAGCAGCGTCATCGTCGTGAGCGCGGCACGGAGCGCGGGAATCAGTCCGCGCAGGTCGGCGGTCAGCTCGGTGAGGATTTTGCGGATTGCCGCCTGAAGCCGGAACGTTTCCTGCGTCAGCTCGTTGTTTTTGCGCACGACGGATTCCGGCTCGATGAACAGCGTCTGCCCGGTCTGGCTCGCCTCGTGCACGATGCCGTGGATTCGGTTTTTGTGGCTTGCCCTGACGGCGAGCAGCTGGCGGCCGGCGCGGTAGACGGGCACGGTGGATTCCAGCACGGGGGCGAGCGTGGTGTCGCTCGTGTATGCCTTGAACGCGGCGGCAATCTCCGCATGGAGCGACGCGATTGCCGCGCAGATGGCGCGCAGTTCGGGCAGGTCTTTGAGCTGTCCGTTTCTGTCGATGACGCGGGCGATTTTTGCGGCGGCTTCGTCAACCTCGGCGAGCGGGATTTCGGCGGTGAGCGCGCAGAGACACGTGATGTCCAGGGAACGCGAGGCGGCATGCACGGTCTCGCAGGCTTTTTGGGCGGAGCGGCAGAATCCGGCGATGGCGGACAGTTGCTCCAGCTCCAGCGTTGCGCCGTCTGCCTGCGCGAACGACAATGCCGCGCCCACCGGCTGCCAGGGCGGGAGCGGCGCGGTGTCCGCGCCGTGCAGGATGTCCGTCCATGCCTTGCCGTAGGATTTGAGCCGCCCGATTTCCGTCGCGTCGGTGAGCGGCTCGCGCCGGGCAAACGCGCTCCTGCCTTCTTCGCTCACGCACCATGCGGCGGCTTCGTCCCGTATCTGATAAAAAGCAAGCTCGGCGAGCATCGGTCTGTGCACGGCTAGTCGCTCCAGCTCCCCGTGCGGATTTCGTCGCTGATCCGTTTCCAGCTGTCGTACCGCTCCTCGCTGATGACACCGCCGTACAGCCCCTCAAGGATCTTGCAACCGTTTTCGACAGTGTGCGTACATTTCATGCCGTAGGTGCATTGCCCCACGAGCGGGCGCATTTCGCGGAAATACATCGCCAGGTCCTGCGCGGGAATGTCGTGCAGGACGAACCGGCGCACACCCGGCGTGTCGATGATGTCCGCCGTCGCATTGAGGAGACCGCCCACGAGCGATTCATTGATATGCAGGTGCATGAGCGCGCCCTTGGTCGTGGTGTGCGTGCCGCGCCCGTACTTGCAGGAGAGGCTGCCCGTCTTGAGCACGCAGCTGCTGTCGAGCACGTTTATTAGGCTCGATTTTCCCACGCCCGACTGCCCCACGAACGCGCTCAGCTTGCCGACCAGTAGTTCCGCGAGTTCCGTCATGCCTTCGCCGCTGTGCGCCGACACGCGGACGACGCGGTAGCCCAGCTCTTCCCAGATAGACAGCCGGTTCTGGAAGTCGCTGTCCTGCGCGGCGTTCAGGTCGTATTTGTTCACCAAGATAATTGGCTCGATGTTCTGGAATTCCGCCTGCGCAAGCTCGCGGTCGATGAAACGGGCGCGGAATGGCGGCTCGTCGGGAGTGGTCACCAAAAAAAGATGGTCGAAATTCGCCGCCAGCAGCTGAGGCGCGCGCCCCTTGACGTTCCAGCGGGTAAAGGCGTTTCGGCGCGGGAGCAGGGCGACAATCTGCCCCCGGCTGTCGTCCGCATCCGCGCACTCAATCTCCACGCGGTCGCCGGGCGCGAGGGGATTGTACTGCCGCTCGTCCAGCTTGAGCCGCTTGCTTTTGAGCGTGCACTGCCGCACGTCCGGCTCAGGCGATTCTTCGGACGGTGCGTCGCCGGCGGAATCGCACTCCACCTCAAAGACATTGTTGCTGCCGTGTAGGATCGTTCCCTGTAATTGCACCATGCTTTCATTTTAAACGGAACGGAACGGTTTTGCAAGCAGAATTGACGGCAAAACGCGCGGGAGCACGGAAAAGTGCTGTCGCAGTGCGTTGCTGTACAGCCCCAAGTGGGGCTGTTTTTTACTGTTGCTTGTTCCTGCTATGCTTCCGGGTGAAATAAAGGACAAGCCCGATTGCAATTCCTGCCATAACGAAAAACATGCTTGACATATCAAAACCTCTGCATTATCTTTTAGGAAAGGGAAGCTGGCGTTTCCGCCAACTTCCCACCGACTAGCTCGATTTCCTGTCTAACCATTTGGTGATGTAATAAGTCGCTATTGCAACCACCAAGGTTAGCAGGAAATCAATCAACTTATCGGCCCAGTAAAGTAGTACTTCCTTCACTTAGGTCTCCTTAGCCAAGCGTCCCTGACTATCTTAATAATACAGAGGTATTTTGTTTTTATCAATAATTTTTTGCGAGATTTCTTTGAAAGAGTAATCCCCGCGCGTGATTCGTGCGGAGTTTTTTGTGTCGGGGTCTGTTGCTTGCGCGGGCGGAGAATCGTGGTATAATGGGCGTATGGACGAAATTGTGGCGCGCGGACGGTTGTTGTCTGTAGCGCGCGGTGGGCGCGTATGACCGTCGTTTTTTACAGCACGAACGCGAGCCGTTTTGACGGGGAGCGCGTGCAGTCGCGCACGTTCCCGCGCCGCGCGGCGGTCTGGGACGCATTCTGTGCACGGCATCCGCATGACCGCTTTGTCGTCGCCACGCAGCTTCCCGCCAGTTTTCTTGCCGACCGGGACGGGAATGCGCTCGCGCCGGGCGGTGCGGATTCCGTGCGGTTCGTGCTGCTGAAGTCGGACACGCCCGCTGCGCTCGCGCAGGAGATTGCCGCGCTCAATCCCGACCTTGCCGTGGCGGCGACGTTCTGGGTGCCGCCGTTCGACTGGCTGCCGTTGCAGGACGCGATGGTCGCCGACGAGCTGCGCGCGCGCGGCATTGCGGCGGTCTGCCACCCTTGTGCGGTCGCGCTCGACTGCTATGACAAATGGCGCACGCACCAGCTGCTGCGGGCGCACGGCGTTCCCGTGGCGGACGCGCTGCACCTTGACTGGCAGCAGTTCTGGTGCGAGCGCGGTACTCCCGCGCTCACGTCGAACGTCTACAAGACGTACCTGCTGCGCCAGCTGGAGCGGATGCCGTATCCCGTCGTCATCAAGGACACGACGGCGCTGAGTTCCTACGGCATGGAAGTGGCGACCACGTTCAGGCAGGCGGTGCATTACCTCTGTTCGGGGCGCACCCGATCCGACCGGATCATCGAAACCTACCTGAGCGGCGAGCAGTTCGGGACGGAGATTTACGGCAGGAACGGCACGTATACCGTGCTCGACCCGTTCCTGTTTTCGCTCAACCGCTACGGCATTACCAGTCCCAAGCAGAGCGTCAAGATCGGGCCGGTCACGGGCGGCAGGTACGATGTCACTGCGCTCAGGGCGATGCTGACGCGCCTTGCCTGCGACCTGCGCCTTGACGGCGTGGCGCAGGTGGACGTGGCGTTCAGCGGCGGCAGGTGGTTCGTCATTGAGATAAACCCGCGCCTTTCGGGCATGAGTGAGACCTATGCCGCCAGCCTCGGCATGCCGCTGTACGAGCTGCTGTACCGCGCCGCCCGCGCCGAGCCGGTGGACATGCGCGCGCAGAAACTGGTCTGCAATCTCAAGCTGCCGCTTTTGGACGACGCGCAGCGCGAAGCCCTCGCGTCCGTCGCTTCGGTCAAGTATATCCATCAGATTCATAACACCGTCGCCCGGCAGGAGCGCGAGAAAGGCTACTGCGAGGTCGTCTTCGGCGGCACGGACACGGTTGCCGCCCTGTTGGACGATCTGGACTCGCTTGCCGCGCGCTTTCCCCGCCTGATAGGGCAGCAGTCCGTGCAGACCGTGCGCGCGCTGGCGGAAAAACTGCGGTGATTCGTGCGTTGTTGCCGTGCCGCCCGTGGCCATGCTATACTGGGCGCACGGATTTTTTCGGCGAGGGGGCGGCGGCATGACTATCCGCGAGATGACAATCGATGACTATGAGGCGGCAATTGCGCTGTGGCAGGAATGCGGTGGCATCGGGATTTCCGCGCAGGACGATTCGCGCGACGGCATCCGGCGGTTCCTTGCCCGCAATCCCCGCACGTGCTTTGTCGCCGAGCAAGACGGCATGGTCGCGGGGACGATGCTCTGCGGGCACGACGGGCGGCGGGCGCATATCTATCATGCCGCCGTCGGGACACCGTTCCGCAGGCAGGGAATCGCCCGCGCGCTCGCGGAACGGGTATGCGCCGCGCTTGCCGGGGAGGGAATTACGAAAGCCGCCCTCGTCGCGTTCGCCGACAACGCGGACGGCAATGCGTTCTGGGAATCATGCGGCTTTTCCGTGCGCGGCGACCTTACCTACCGCGACCGCGTGTTGCGCTGAACGGCTACTGCTCCCCAATAAGCGGCTCCGAGGCGAACGCGGTCAGTTCGCCCTCAACGGGAATTTGCAATGTCGCCATAAAACACCTCCGTCGCGTTTCTGCTGTCATTGTATCACGCAAGTACCGTCGGCGCAAGGACAATCCGATGCCGCCCGCTACGGGCAGATGCTGTGCGCGCCGAACGCGTCGTTGACGGCCTGCGAGATTCGTCCGAGCACGTCGGCACGGAGCGTTTCTTTGTCTATGGAAATCATGCCGTCCTTGTCGAACAGGTCGAGCGCGTCGATTTGCAGTGCGGCGGCGATTTTTTCGAGCATCGGCAGCGACGGGAAACTTTTGCCGACCTCAATGAGCGCGATGTAGTTCGGGGCGGTTCCGGCTTTTTCCGCAAGCGCCGCCTGCGACAGACCGAGCCGCCGTCGGTGGAGCTTCATGTTCTTTGAGAGGCACGACTGAATGTTCGTCATCTTTTCCTGCGTGCAGCGTTCGGGCGGATGCCGCAATTCACACTGACAGTTATATTTTTCCTAAAACAAACATACTTGACAATAACTTACCGATTATGTAATATTGCGAAAATACATAACTGTACGGTATGTGTGCCGTCAGAGAAAGAGTGGTCGTAGTCGTCTATGAAAAGCATAATCCGCATCGTATTCCTCGCGCTTGCCGTGGCATGGCCCGCCGTCGCGCAGGACGCTCCGCTTTGGGTTCTGGACAAGAACGCCTGTTTTCCCGATGCCCAGTTCGTCAGCGCGCTTGGCAGCGGGACGACGGCACAGGGCGCGGGCGACGATGCCGTTTCGCAGATTTCCCTCTATTTTGACGCGCATGTCGCGGTGGAGCGCGGCACATATTTCCGCATGACCGAGGGAAGCGAGAAACGCCGGGCGGCAGAAAACGCCGTCTCCGTGTCGTCGGATGCGGACTTGCCCGCGCTGTCGTTCACCGCGCCGTTCAGGAGCGACAAGACCGGCGAATGGTTTGTCTGCGCGTACATCGAGCGTCCTGCCGCCGCCGAGTTTTACCGTTCGCGCCTTGACCGCATCCTTGCCTCCGCGGAGCGCGCGGTCGCGTCGATGTCCGGGCGGGACGTGTCGCTCGCCGACGTGGGGACGCTGGCGGCAGCAAAGGACAGCCTTGCGCAGGCGGACGGCATTGCCGAAAGCCTTTCCGCCGTTTCCCGACGGGCGCAGGACGGTTATGACGCGAAAATCCTGCGCTTGCGCGGCGAGGTCGGCGCATTGCTCGACACGGCAACGCGCGGCGCGACATTCCGCATTGCCATTCAGGGCGACGGCAGCGACACCATTGCGACGGTCATCGGGGAAATCCTTGCGGCGCAGGGGCTGTCCGTTTCGGCGCGGGGGCGGTACTGCGTTTCGGGCAACGTTACCCTGTCGCTGTCGGAAAACGAGATCGGCGTGTTCGCCCGGCCGGGCGCGTCCTTGCGCGTGATTGACGGGCACTCGGGGGAAAGTGTCTATTCGTTCGTCCGCCAGTACGCGAAGTGGGGGCATAAGACCGAAGCGGGCGCGTGCGCAAAGGCACTCGCGGAGGTGGAAAAAGACTTGCGCGCCCATTTCCGCCCCGCCGGCGGAAGCTGACACGGCGAAAAAAGTGAACGTGCGGGCGTGTCCCGCATTCGCAATAAAACAGAAGGAGTTTTGGTATGAACGTCAAGAAAATTGCGGCGGTCGTGTGCGCCGCCTGGTGTGCTGTTGCGGCTTCTGCCGTTGACATCGAGACCGCGCTTCAGCAGGTGGCGGATCAGTTTTCCGCGTCAATCAAAAAAGGAACGACCATCGCCATCATCGGCATTTCGTCCGACACAAAGGATTTGTCCGATTATATGCTCGACGAGCTGACCATGTGCTTTGTGCGGACGCGCTCGCTTACGGTCGCCAACCGCGCGAATTTGGACGCGATTAAGGCTGAGATGAATTTCCAGCTGTCCGGCGAGGTTTCGGACGATTCGATTCAGCAGATCGGTGCGATGGTCGGCGCGAACATCGTCGTCCACGGAAGCCTGAAGCCGCTTGGCAGGAACCTGAGCCTTGTCGTGCAGGCACTCGATGTTACTTCTGCCGCCGTCGTGGATATGTGCCGTTTTTCTATAGAACAGAACGATACCGTCAAGGCGTTGCTTGCTGGTACGCCGACCCCTGCGGCGAAGCAAAGCAGCAAGTCAGCGAAGAAGAACGAAAAATCGCCCGCAAATGCCGCGATTCCGCAAACGGCTGCCAGTACGAAAAACGTCCAAAAAACCAAGCCGACGGCACTGCCGCAGGATTCCGGCGAATACCATATCGTCGATTTGACGGAGGTGCAGGCGAAAGAGATACAGGACAACTGTTACGCTTATAACCGGGGAGATGTTCCCATTCAAGTCGCCGTGTATTCGCTCGGCGCAAATAATGCATGGATATACGAGGGCGGCATCATGGTGAAAAAACGTTCGTCGGTGGAAATCTCTGAACTGAGCGACAGGATTCGCCCGGCGGTATACGGAGTCAAAGTTGTAGATGTGGGCGGCAAGGATATGAATTTCCTTGTCAGTTGGGATGTCGGGCATCATGACTTGCGCATATATATTCAGCCGTCGTTCTTTTAACGTGGGGAATTTTGCTATGGGCACAAAAACTAAAACAAAAACAGAAGGAGTTTTGTATGAATATTAAGAAAATTGCGGCGGTGGTGTGCGCCGCCTGGTGCGCGGCGGCGGCTTTTGCCGTTGACATTGAGACCGCGCTCCAGCAGGTGACGGATCAGTTTTCCGCCACCTTCAAAAAAGGGACGACGATTGCGATTGTCGGCATTTCATCCGATTCGGCGGAGATGTCCGATTTCATGCTTGACGACCTGACCATGCGGTTCGTGCAGGCGCGCAAGGTTACGGTCGCCAACCGCGCGAATTTGGACGCTATCAAGACCGAGATGAATTTTCAGCTCTCCGGCGAGGTTTCGGACGAATCAATCCAGCAGCTCGGCGCGATGGTCGGCGCAAGCATCGTCGTTCACGGAAAACTCATTCCGATTGGCAGCACGTTCAACCTTACCGTACAGGCACTCGACGTTACTTCCGCTGCGGTCATCGATATGTGCCGCATCCGCGTTGAGCCGAGCGACATGACCGACTACCTATTCGCGCAGGGTGGGGTGTCACGGAAAAAAAGCCCTGCCATTAGGTCAACATCAAAATACAGCGGAGACATTCAGTTGCGCATGGGTATGCGTATCGCATGGTGCGGAGATGCAAGTGGTGTTGGATTTTTATTTGGCGTAAGGAACTTCAACTTGTTCAATATCAATGACACCTTTGCCGTCGGTTTTTTTGAGGATGTGTCGTTTAGTTATGGTAGCAATGTGGGAATAAATTTTGTCATTGGTCCTGCGCTCGGAATAAATTACAAGGATATCGTGAAATTCGTGATTGCACCGGGGCTTGCAATAGGTAATGATTGGAATAATTGGTTTACTGATCCTGATTATGGGATAGATGTTCCCGTTGGTTTTGCGCTCAATGCAACGGCAAAATTCAGACCTACAAAAATGGTCAGCCCGTTTGTCAGCATACAGTACGATGTGAAAAGCGGATATTATGGAGATGACTCCTATAGGCATAGGGACAGAACATATGGTTCTCTCAATGCTTTCGATATTGCAGGGGGCATCACTTTCAATTTTGGACGGCGGCATTAACCGGCTTGCAGGGAACGTTCCTGCGGCTGGCTTGTATATAATGAAGAATAGGGTGCTATTCTGAGGAGAAACTATGCATTCACGTTTGGTGAACGGATTGGCTGCCGCGGTTGCGGCGGCGGTGTTGGCGGGCTGTGCTTCGACAAGCCCGGTCAAGAACGAGGTGAAGCCTGTTAGCGCACCGGTGCTCATTGATTGGCAGGGTTCTGAGTTGGGAGGTATGCCTCCGGAATGGGTGAGTGCTGTCAATAACAGCGACAAGGGCGCGCTGATGCGGCTGCCCGAAATGGAAGGCAAGATTCCGTTTTCGGTCACCGGGACGGGGCAGGACCGCGACCTGCTGAAAATATGGGTCGATACGAACGACGCGTCGGCGGAGCTTTCCAAGCTGATCAAGGAGAACGTGACGGCCACGGCGGGCACGGGTACGCGCGGCAACAAGGACGAGGACAAGGAAGCCGCGAAGAAAATGGCGCAGGCGGTCGTGACGGTGTTCTCGAACGCGCAGTTCTCCGGCTTTATGAAGGAGCGCGATTTCTGGACGCAGGTGCGGCGGCAGGACGGCCAGACGGAATACCGCTATTACGTGCTGTACAGCATCGAGCGGGAAAACCTCGCGCATCAGATCGATGTCGCGCTCGGAAAGATTTCGGCTGAGAACGCAAAGGAGCAGGAACTGCTCGACGAAATATCCGAACAGGCAAAAATCACCGCGATGAGCGCGCTCGGCACAACACAGGCAGTCAACTAGGCACGTTTTTGTGCGGTGCGATTGCGTGGCAGACACAACAGGCAGCGGTCTCCGCTGCCTGTTGTGTTTCGTCATTTTCCGATTCTGAACGTCACGCCCGTGAAGAGTTTGAGGTGCTGCGCGTAGTCCAAATCCGTCCAGGTGAGGTCGAGGTCGTCGTTTTCGTTTTTGCTCCAGGCGACCGTGGTTCGTCCTGCCTTGCCGAAGCCCAGCGAGTAGCCCGCGCCGAAGTTCAGCCCCAGCCCGAATTTTTCGTTCTGCACGACCCAGAACGTGTAGCAGGCATCCAGGTGGAAGCCGAATTCCATGGCAATCAAGGTGTCGTGCATGTCCGTGCCGCTGTCGGCGTTCGCCGGGGTTGAGATGCCCGCGCAGTTGAATTTGAAGCCGGGGGACACGAAAATCGAGCTGCGTGTTCCGGGAATGGCGAATCGGAACGCCGGCCCTGCCGTGAGCGCGGCGTTGAAGCCGCCGTCTATTTTCCGCAGCGACGAGCCGTAAATCCACGTGAAATGGTCGTACCCAAGCCCGATGTTCAGGCCGACGCTGAACGGCCGCAGATCGCGGAAATAGAACGTCGCCTGTGTCTCAAATCCGAGCGGAACGGACTCGTAGAAACTGTCCGCCCCCGCAACTTTGATGCCGTTGTACGGTGTCATCTGAAGCCCCGCGCTCAGCTCCACCGTCGCGAACGATGAGGCGGCGGCCGCTGCCACAACAATTGCCATAAGCAATTTTTTCATATATAACTCCTTCCCGCGCTCTCCGGCGCAGGTCATTTTTGGTACACAAGGATGTCGCCGGGCGTGCAGTCAAGCGCCTCGCAGATCGCTTCCAGCGTGGAGAAGCGAATGGCGTTCACCCGATTGTTCTTGATTTTTGACAGGTTCACGTTGGTAATCCCGACCCGCTCCGCAAGCTCGTTCAGGGACATCTTTCGCTCAACCATCATGCGGTCAAGGCGGAGGACGATTTTGCCGCCGCCCGTTTCTGCCGGTTCGTCCGCGCTCATACCAGCCCTTCCACTTCGTGCTCCAGTTCCGCGCCGTAGGCGAAAAACCGCGACAGGCACAGCACCGCAAAGCCAATCGCAAGCCCGTGGAGCTGGACGCTCGCTTCCAGTCCGGGACCGATAATCAGCCTTCCGGCGGCGAGCGCGGCAAAGCCCGCGAGCGGGATTGCCATGCAGAACGTCCCGATTTCGCGCACCAGGCGCACGATGTCCGGGGTGAAAATCAGCGCGCCGTCCGTCCTGCATACGCCCTGCGCGGCGGCGAAAATCAGGCGGATGTTCCTGAAAATCATCGCCATGCAGAACATCGTCACTATACCGACGACCGCAATCAGCGTCACCGCCGCCGGAATGGCGTTCCCGTCGCGGTCGGCGATTGCAATCTCAAAGCCGTTCGTCCCTACGGAAGCGTCGCCGCCGTTGCTCAGGATAATCATGCCGCCCAGCGTGTCCGCGCGCACGACCGAAGCGACGGCAAGCGCGACCAGTGCTGCCGCCAGCACAAAATAGATGATTTCGGCAATGCGCGCGACCGTGCGGATGCCCCTGTTCCATTTCCTGATTCCCATGCCGCCCTCCGTTTGCGGTGATGTCTTACCATAGCGAAGATTATATCGTTTGTCAATAATATTTTATCGAAAAACGATAAAATATTATTGTTTTTCGATGTGTTATTCGAATTACGTGAGTACAATCAGCTTGTCTTTCTGCGACACATGAAATATTATGCGGTTTGCGCCGCAGTGGAAAAAATCCGCGCTTTCCGCTATACTGTTCCCATGAATTTGCAGGACAGGGGCTTGCGGGCGTATCAGAACATGGCGAAGTCCGACGGCGAGCGGGCAAAGGACGGCGACGCGCGGGATAGGACGCTGAACGCGGCGTTCCTTTCGCGTCTGGAAAAAGTGCCTGCGCCCACGGCGGAGCACGGGGAGCGCGCGGAGAAACAGCGCCCGTTGTACCGGGGAAGCACGATAAACAGCACGGTGTCGGACGCAATTGACCGCGCGAGCGCGGAGCGGACGGCGGCAAAGGCATTGGCGCAGGGCGGGCTGCTCAAAGTTCCCGCGCGGACGGCGGACGGCAAGGAGAGCGTCTACCGCCGCGTGGCGAAATTCCTGCTGCTGATTGGCGAGAACGAGGCGGCAAAGATCATGCCGCATTTGGGCGAGGCGCAGATCGAGAAAATCGTGCCCGAGCTGGCATCGATCCGGCGGGTCGAGCCGGAAGAGGCGGCGGCGATCCTGGCGGAATTCCAGTCGCTCATGCAGAAAGCGCGCGAGGACGGCGGCGTGGAGACGGCGCGCGCGATGCTGGAGAAGGCGTTCGGCGCGGAAAAGGCGGCGGCGGTGCTGCAAAAGTCCGTGCCGTTCGCCGACGGAAAGCCGTTCGAGTACCTTTCCGAGGCGGACGCGGAGAAAGTCGCCCTGCTGCTGCGGGACGAGGGCGGCGCGGTTCGTGCGCTTGTCCTGAGCCATCTCCCCGCCAAGACCGCCGCCGCCGTGATTACGGGACTGGGCGACGGCGAGCGGAAAGATGTCGTCATGCGGCTTGCCCGGCTCAAGACGGTCAGCCCCGACGTGGTGCTGCGCGTGGACGCGGCGATGCGCGAGAAGCTCAGCGCGCTTGCGGTGGAGCAGTCGGACGGCATTGACGGGCGCGCCGCGCTCACGCAGATCCTCAAGCAGCTGTCGCCCGGCGACGAGGAGGCAATCCTGTCGCGCCTGTCGGAGCAGGATCCTGACCTCGGCGCGGATTTGCGCGAGCGGCTGTTTACGGGCGACGACGTGCTGCGCGCGGACGACCGCTATATGCAGGGGCTTTTGCGGACGATGGGCGACGGCGACCTTGCGCTCCTGATTGCGGGAAAGGACGACGGCTTCCGCCGGAAAATCCTGGGCAACGTGAGCCAGAACCGCGCCGCCATCATTTTGGACGAGGAGCAGGTGCGCAAGCCGATGCGGCGCGGCGACTGCGAGCGGGTCACGTCGCAGTTTTTCAGCACGCTGCGCCGCGCCTGGGAGGACGGCGTGATGGTCATCAAAGGACGGGACGATGAAATCTATGTCTGAGACAAAAACAAATTTGAAAGCGGGCGGCACGCACGGCGCGTTCTCCGTCCTGAGTGTGTTTCCCGTGGCGGACTACCATGCGGTCGGCATTCACCTGCGGCACGAGAGCGGGCTTGAGGTGTTCCATTTGCTGAACGACGACGAGGAGAATCTCTTCGCGTTCGCGTTCCGTACGCCCAACCAAAAGGCGGACGGCGCGGCGCATATCCTTGAGCATTCGGTGCTGTGCGGCTCGGAGCGGTTTCCGCTCAAAGACCCGTTTATCCGGCTGTCGAACCAGAGCGTCAAGACGTACCTGAACGCGATGACGTACCCCGACCGCACGGTGTTCCCCGCAAGCTCGATGGTCAGGGCGGACTATTTCAACCTGATGAGCGTGTACGGCGACGCGGTGTTCTTTCCCCGGCTCGACCCGGAGATTTTCATGCAGGAGGCGTACCGGCTGGAGCTGGACGAGCGCGGCACGCCGTCGGTGCAGGGCGTGGTCTACAACGAGATGAAAGGCAGCTATTCGTCGTTCGAGAGCGTCGCGGCGGACATCACGTCGCTCAGCCTGCTGAAAGGCAGCGTGTACGAAAAGGATTCCGGCGGCGACCCGCTGGCGATTCCCTCGCTCACGCACGACGAGCTGGTCGCCTTCCACCGGCAGTGGTATCGTCCCGACAACTGCCTCGTATTCCTGTACGGCAATATTCCCACGGAGACGCAGCTGGATTTCTTGCAGGCGCAGTTCCTTGACCGCCTGCAACGGAACTATCCCGCGCGGACGACGGAATCGGCGCGGCAGTCGCTCGTCGCGTCGTTCGTGCAGGCCGTCACGCCCGCGCCCCTTGCCGGACCGGTGACGGTGTACGGCGAAGGTCCTGCGGGCGGGGAAGAGTCGGGGAAGCGCACCGTGCTGGTCAGCTGGCTGTTCGGTTCTTGCCCTGATGCCGAGACTTCGTTCGCGTATCAGGTGCTCGCGGGCATCCTGCTCAACCATGACGGCTCGCCCCTGCAAAAAGCCCTGCTCGAAAGCGGACTGGGCGAGGACATCGCGCCGCAGACGGGCTTGGACGGCTCGCTGTACCAGTATATGCTGACGGTCGGGCTGCGCGGCGTGAAAAAGGGCGGCGAGCGGCGCGTGCAGCAGGTGGTGATCGACACGCTTTCCGCGCTTGCCAGGGACGGCATTCCGCAGGGGGATATTGACGCGACACTGATGAGCATGGAGTACGCGCAGTGCGAGATTAAGCGCACGCACGGTCCGTATGCGCTGCGCCTGATGAACCATCCGATATACGCATGGCTGTACGGGCACGACCTGCAAAAATCGTTCCGCCTGCGCGCGACGTTTGACCGCATCGCGCAAAAAATCCGCGCGCAGAAAGGCTACCTTGAGCGGCTGATTGCGGAGCTGCTTCTGGAGAACAAAAAACGCTCGCTCGTGTTGGTCACGCCGACCAAGGCGTACACGCGCCGCCGCGAAAAGGCCGAGCAGCAGCTGATTGCCGCCCTGCTGAAAAAGACGGACGCGGCTGCCGTGCGCGCGGCGAATGACCGTCTCCATGCGTTCCAGAGCCGGAGCGAGGACGACACGTGCCTGCCGCATATCAGGCCGGCGGATTTCCTGAAGGACGGCTCGCCGCTCGTGGACACCATTGCGACGGACATCGACCTGATACGCGGCACGGACGGAAAGCCGCTCCCGCTGTTCACCAACTGCGAGCATACCAACGGCATTGTCTACGTTGATGTCGGCTTTCCTACGGACGTGCTTCCCGCGCAGGACTATCCGCTGCTGCCAGTCCTTGCCGAAAGCGTGACCGAGGTGGGCTGGGGCGACCTGGACTGGTCGCAGGCGGCGGAGCAGACGGCGTTGCACACGGGCGGCATTTCCGTGAGCCTGCTCGTGTCGGACACGAGCGAATCCGCGCGGACCAAAGAAATCGCCGCCGGCCGCACGGCATGGGTCAGCCGCGAATGGCTGGTCTACCGCATGGGAATGCTCGAAAAAGAATGCGCCCCCGCGCTCGACCTGCTTTCCGACTGCATCGCGCAGACGGATTTCCGCGACACGAAGCGCGTGCAGGACATCATCAATGAGCTGCGCAACGACATCGGCGCGACGGTCATTCCCGACGGGCACGACTATGTTTCGCTCCGTACCAAGCGGACTGCCTCGCGCACCAAAGCCGTGGACGAAATCTGGAACGGGCTGACGCTGCTGTTCACGCTCCACCGGCTGCCAAAGGACGATGCGGCGGCGGTTGCGGAACGGCTGCGCGCGCTGTTCGCCGCCGTCAAGGCGGGCGGCTCGTTCGTGCACGTTACGGCGGAGGCGAGCGGCATTGCCCGCGTAAAAGAACGGCTCGCGGAGTTCGTGCGGCGCGCGGGCTTGCAGTCGCTCAAGCCCCCTGCGGCGGCGGACACGGAATCGTTTGTCGCGCTGACCGATTTGGGGGCGGACGGGACGGAGGTGCTGACCGCCGCGTCGCAGGTGGGCTTTGCGGCGCAGTGCACACCCTGCTCGCCGTACGGAACGAAGGAGGCCGCGCTGGAAGAAGTCTGCGCGCACTGGCTTTCCAACACGCTCCTGTGGGAAAAACTGCGCACGATTGGCGGCGCGTACGGCGCGTTCTGCTATACCGAGCCGCTTTCCCGGTCGCTCGTGTTCAGCACGTACCGCGACCCCACGCCGCAAAAATCGGCGGACGTGTTCGATGCCTGCCTTGCAGAATGCGCGCGGCGGCTGCTCGGCGCGGAAGAGGTGGAGCGGGCCGTGGTCGGGGCGTATTCGGGGAATATCCAGCCGCGCTCGCCGCACGGGCGCGGGGCGACGGGGCTGCTGCGCATGCTTTACGCCGTGAGCGACGAGGACCGCGAGGAGAAAGTGCGCGCGATGCTGTCCGCGACCCCGCAGGAATTGCAGGCGGCGTTCGTCCGGCTGGCAGAATTCGCGCGGGAGCAGAAACAACGCGCAATAATTTGCGGAAATAACAGCCGGGGTACTGGAAAAACTATCCGATTGCCTGTATAATATGACGATACGGGACGTTAGAATCAGCAGCAGGAACGAATGTGGTATCCCGCGGTGCCGCGTTTTTAGGGAGGTTTTCTTATGAGCAAAAAATACGAACAATGCGTGCAGATGTTGCGCCAGCTGGTTTCCGGCGTGCAGGGCGCGCCCTATCCGGGGGACACGTTCGATATGGAAGTGTACCAGATTTGGTACGAGCACATGCAGCGAGCCGCCGTGGAAAGCTTTGAATGGCTTGACAGCAATGCCCCCGAAGAAAAGACCGATTTCAACAAGGCGCTCAAGCCGTTCTTCAACTGATTTCGTGAGAAAGGGTTTCCGTTATGGCAAAGGCGAAAAAGTATCAGCGATACGATCATTATTTGTTGCGTGGGAAACTGTGCCATAACGGTTTTGAACGCTGGCGCTATGCGTTCGTCGGCATGAGCAAGACGACGGGCGAGGAGCGCGCTTTTTTCGTCGAATTATACTTGGTAAATCCTGCCGTATCCCCGAAAGAGCCGGTGCTGGCGCAGAAGTCGCGGCTTTCGCTTTCGGAGGCGGACTTGCAGTACGCGCTTGCCGGGACGGTTTCCGCGGAGAACGCGGGCGCGGAGCTTGCCGTGCAGCCGTCGTATGCGCTGGTCAAGGCGGGCGTGTTCGGGGCGGACGGCAAGCAGCTGAACGCCTTTTTTGCGGCGAGCAAGTTGTCCTGGCACAAAAATGAAGCCGAATTCGTCGTGTCAAACTGTACGTTCGGCGCGGATCGGATAACGGGGGCAGTCCGCGTCGCGCCGTCTGAAATCCGCGAGCGTCCCGAACTGCTGTGCTCAAGCGGCGTGATGGACTGGGCACTGCGTTATGAGAAAGTCATCTCGTCCGCGCCGCTGTACAAGAAGAAAGGCTCGGTTTGGATTGCGGGCGGCGCAAAGGCGATGTTCGCGGGGGTGGTGCATATTGACGGCGTGGAATACGTCGTCTCCCCGCGGAAATCATCGGGGTATATTGACCGCAGCTGGGGCGAGTCGCTCAACTCCCCGTCGCTGCACATCTCCTCGTCAAATCTGACGAGCCTCATCACGGGAAAGCCGCTTGCCGCATCGTGTTTTGCCATCAGCGGTGAATTTGAGGGTGCGCTGCGGCTGTACGTCAACCTTGAGGGCGACGAGCTGTGCATCCACAAAAAATCCCTGTTCGACCGCTTTACCGAAATCCATGACTGCTCGCCCATGCCGCCTGACGCTGACGGCGAAAAACTGCACTGGACGGTCAGCGTGCACCGCAAGCCTCTGGTGATTGACGTGGATATTTTCTGCAAGACGGCGGAAATGTTCGTGCGCGACTACGAAGCCCCCGAAGGCGAGCGCAAGCTGCTCAAAGTGCTCGGTGGCGGGACGGGCTTTGGCGAAATCCGCATCTACAAGAAACGGGGCAAAGACCTGGAGCTGCTTGAGCATGCCCATGTGGCGGACGCGCTCTGCGAGTACGGTCAGGTCGAGGTCGTCGGCGCGTAGCCCCGGAATGTGCGCCGATGAAAGATTATGGTCACGGCGGTTTTCCTTTTTAGATGGTGGTGTCTCTTGGGGATTATTAATATGAAAAATAAAATAATATCGCTTTTAATTTTACTTAGTTGTATTTGTGTATTTTTTTTGTTCAAAAAATTTATATTTCTTGAAGTTGATATTTCAAAAAATTTTAAATTAAGGCAAGTACCTTTCTGTAATACATATAATATATATTCTAAAAACAAAAAGGTAATTTGTAATGTTTACGAATGGATTATTACAGATAGATATATTTATGGATATGGAAAAAATGATTTTTATATATTTGAAATCGATAGTCAAAAAGTTATAAGATTTGCTGAGGAAGAAGATTTTTATAAGGAATTAAAAAAGCTAGGTTTATCATATAATATGAGTGATTATAAGATGCCTTTGGATTATCGATTGCGGTAATGCGAAACAGGTTGTGGAGTTATCTTTCTTATAAAAAATGGCTATTTGTGGCAATTGGAAATATATAAGTAGGGCGAATTTCTTATGTATCTGAATAAAAATTTAAACGAGGCAAAAGACGGAAAATATTCAATCTTTTTGTCGAATGGATTCAATGGATTTTCTTTCGGACAGTCATTGAATCCTATCATCATAAGCATAAAGCAATATAATCATATCTCAAAAAGATGCGAGCACCTGTTTGGAACGGATGAATTCAAGAAATTTGAAAATTCCAGTAAAGATACGCTCGTTTTCTCTCAAGCAGTAAAAGAGTTTTTGTGTGTGGAAATGCTTTCCATAGCGCCAAGTGATTGTTATCTGTACACATCGGTAGCGGACAAAGAGAAGTCTAAAATCGCCGAGAAAAATCTTTACGAAAAAATCGGACTGGAATTCGATGGTGAAAAATCAGATTCCTCTCTGGGATACGACAAAAACAGGAACGTTTTTTTTTTTCAATGATTATTTGCGTAAAGCAGCAAGTGGATCTGAACTGATTGTATTAAACGATGGAATTGATTCTGTTTATAAAGGAAACGTTCTTTTATGGTATCCAGTTAATCCAGTCGTTCTGACAATTGACGAATATAAAGACCTGTCAAATAAATATGACGCAACTTTCGGAAGCGATACATTTAAAACATTCGAAAACACAAACAGCTCCGGCATTGTTTTTGACGAAGAGACAAGAAAGTATGTCGGTTATGCTGCGTTGAACATAGGGTTCAAAAAATGGTTCGAGACGATTTCAGAAAACGAAAGGAAAACACTTGAAAAGCGCAAGAAAAAATTATTTGCCTGAAAAAATCCGAGATAATGTTATTGATGAAATTGTAAATTATGTAAAAAAGAATTTGGAGGAGTAGTTATGGAAAACATTTTAGGTGTTTTACTATTATTTTTTATACAACTATTTTTTCTGAATCTGGGCATAAACGGAACATTATCAAAAAAAGATAAAACAATAAGATGCGATAATAGATCTCTATTGTTAAAATGGTCTGGGCTTTATATTTGGAGATTAAAGGATAGAAAAATATATAAAGTGACAATATTTATAGTCTATCTGCTTTTCTTTTCTAATATAATATGCATCTGTATGAGTAAGATTTATGAAACAAATATAATTCAGAGTATATTGGATAAATCTATTAAAGTATCTTTTTCATTAATTCCGTTTTTAATAATTCTAAATTGGCTCTTGGCTAGTGAAAAAAGGCAATATCGGGATAGATAATTTTTTTGAGTGGAAAAGATTATGTTGATGCGGCAGTGGAGGGTATTGTTAATTTTCTTAACAATACGGCTGATTGATGCGCTCGAAATAAAGATTGTTTGTTCCGATGTTGAAATAAGCGGTCGGTAACCGGCTCTGACAGCCCCGCACGGATTATGTCAAATTTCATTCCCCGATGAACGCGCGTGCCATCTGTGCTATTGCAAAAAGTTGCTCTCTGTTTAGGCGCGCAAAGATACCGGGCATCTGTTTTGCGCCTTGCGTCCGTCGTCTTTCCTACCCCGCCTTTCATGCTTGAAAATGTGATGACCATAATGCTTCCTTTGACAAAACCCGGCGGGAGACTCCGCCCGCCCAATGAACCGATTCCTTTCCGCCGGACTTTGAGAATGACTGGGAAAATAAAAAGGGCGGCCTGCAAGAAACGGGAAATTTCACAGGTCGCCCTTTTTAAGCCGCCGCAAGAGCGGATGTGCGGAACCCCGTTTCAATATCCTGCGCAGCCGCTCTTCAGGGCAAAGAGACGCGAACGAATATCGCGACATTCTTTGCTGTAATGACGAATATATAACAAGTTATTGATATTGTCGAAGCCGCATTTTCCGCAGTTTCGGAACGGGCTTTCGTCCGGGCTGCCGCAGGCAGGGCAGGATATGAATGCCTGTCGGCGTTCCTGCTCCTTTTTCAGCAGGAGCGTGAAGTCCTGCATCACGGCGGGCGACTTTGCCATTGCATGGAACAGGTTGGTCAGGGACTTGGGATTCCGTGCGCTCGAATGCGAATTTCAGATAGCTAGGAATGTCCTTTTTCCCCATTCCGAACTGAACGGCGAGCCGGGAGATTTCGGGGACAAACTCGGAATCGAACACGAGGTGTCCGCCGAAGAGTTTCTTGAGCTCCTGCGAAATGATGCCTTCTGCTTCTGCTGAGTCCTTCAGAATTCCAGGTCTCCGTTTCCGCCCGGATGCACTGTCCCCGTTTTTTTCGGCAGCAGTAGCAGTGTCAAATTTAGTATCCAGTAGATTATTGGGTCTAAATTCTTGACCGGCTGCGGGTACGGATTTTTGACCCGCGCCGGTCAAGTTTTCTGACCCGCCGGGTCTAGTTTCTTGACCCGCGAAATTTCTGCCTCGTGAGACTGCCGTGTAGTACAGGCAGAAATGCTGGCCTCCCTGCGCGACTTTCCTGCTATCGAAGAGCTGATAGTTCCTTACGTCTTTCTTGATGACGAGGCTCTTGCGCACGAGGCTTTGGAGGACGGTGAGTACGGTCTCCTTCGAGAGGTTCGTGCTGTCCATGACATACCTGATTGAGCCGTAGAAATACGAGTGTCCGTCCTGGCTGAACCCGTGTATGAGCGCGTAGATTATCAGTTCGTTCGACTTGAGGCCGAGCCTTTTCACCATCCATGGCTGGATGGTTATGAAGCCGCCTTTCTCGTTTTCAGGATTTGCCGCCGGCATGGTTTCTTCCGCTCTGCGTCATAATTTTGTCGCCGTACTGTCCCGCTTCCGCTCGAAGTGCGTCTCCGTGCAGAATCCCGCCATGATGTTGCCCCTGTTCCTGCGGTCGCAGATACCGCCGAATTCGCATCGCCCGCAGTCCCTGCCTTGCCGTGCGGTGAGCGTCTCGATGCATCCGTCCTCATTGATGTGCAGCGTGTCCCCGTCCTCGAACTGGAGCCTTCCGTCCTTGCATCTCATTCCTCGCCGCCCTCCCTGTGTTCGTACCTGTGCTTCGGCTCCACGAGGCAGACTTCGTAGAACGCGACGAGCAGTTTTGCGGTGTGCTTGAACAGGAAGCCCGCCGTCCGCGTGAGCATCCTTGCAAGGCGGGGGGTCGCCGTGCCGTCTTGTTTCCTGTCGTTCATCCGTGGTCTCCCTCCGCTTTCAGAACAGCGGCAGCTGTTTGGTTTCCATGTACATTCTGATGACGGCATCGGGGAGCGTCCGCGTGGCATCCCTGTCTGCCTTGAGGAATACTTTTGCGGCTTTTGCTGCGCGGAGCACTGCCCCTGCTTCGGTTTCGGCCGTGAATGTTGTCCCGCTGTGCGAGCGGTGTTCCTCCGTGCAGTCGTTCTCGTATCGGAACGTCGCGGAGTAGGATTCCTCCGGCGGCTTCCCGTTTCTCTCCCATGCGACGGTGAGGCGTTCGTCTCCCTGCCGCGTCCGTTTTCCTGTCGCGGAAAGCTTCATCTCACATACTCCTTTTTCCTGCCGTAAGTTTTTTCAGCGGCCTCATGACGAGCCGGGAAATCTGATGCCCTGTCTCCCGGCTGATGACGTGCAGCACCCGGTTCTTGATGTATTGTGTTGCCTTTCGTTTCATACAGTTGCTCCTTGCTTGCTGAGACATCATGGTGTCCTTTTTTGCGACGGGACGTATTGATTGAATGCTTTTCTTTCCGTCACCATCCGCCGATTCTCCGTGTGCTGTCGTTTGTCATCTGGCGGTTTAGGCTCACGCTGTCTCCGTCATATAGGCCGCGGGCAAAGGCCGTGGTGTTCTCCAGGCTCCGTTTTGCCTTTTGCTCGACGAGTGCGACCTGCTTTTCTGTAAAAATCCGGATTTCCTGTTGTTTTGCTCTCAGTTCTTCCGGGTTGCGCCAGCTGCACTGCTGACCGAGTTCGTGCATCCTGTCATACAGCCGTCTTGCGATTCCCGCGCGGTAGGACTGCCGGTAGCGGTATTTTGCGTTCTTGCGGATATTCCGTGCGGCCATACGGTCGATGGTTTTCACAAGGTATTTGTACATCTCTGATGACATGAGGACATCCAGTTTCTCGCCGACAAAGACGATATTTCCGGCGGAATCGCTGTAATGATATGTCGCATACAGGTTTTCGACCGCGTTTGCGAGGATGAACCGCCACCTGACGAAACGCTTCGTTGATTTTATATTCTCCCGCGTATATTCGGAGAAGGATTCCGCGCCAAGGCTGTATTCTGCCATAAGTTCGTTTGCCTTTCGGAGCGCGGTCGCTGCCTCGTTCTCGTTCGGGGATTCTGACAGTGCCAGCAGTTTCCTCACCCGGCGCTTTATGAGTTCAAGGTCATTCATTGCAACTCTCCATGCCGAAGTCAATGTCGAACCCGCCGTCCGCGCCGCTATTCTCTTCCTGCACCGTGTCTTCTCCGGGCTTTTCGTCGAGCAGCTCCTGCTCCTGTTGCGTCAGCGTGAGGTATGCGACGGATTCGGGCGTGAGACGGCCGTCCTGGAGAATTTCCATGAGGACGGACCTGATATGCGTCTCTGCTTCCGGCTGGTCGGCGAGGGCTTTCAGTATCCGGGCGGACGCGCACCGTGCGCCGAGGATGATGCCGTCGGTCTTTCCGAGGAGATAGGACTCGCGTCTCCCGCGCGTTACTGCGTCGGTCTCCCCTGCGGGATTCGTGTGTGGTCGTTCGATACCGTCCGAGTGCGAGAAGTTCAGTGCGGAGGGACTTCCGCTGCTGTCGGAGAGTGCGTCCGAAATGTCGTCACCGCAGGATTCGTCCGTGCGCTTCTTTCCGTCCCGCCTCTGTTTGTCGGAGTTCTTTATTTCCCCGTAGATTTCTTCTGCGGTTGCCTCGCCGGAGGCTATCATCGCTTTTTGGCTGTCGCTCGCATGGCTGTCTATGAATTCCTGCCTTTTCAGGTCATTGTAGGTCGAGTTTACGGTCGCCTTGCCCGCCCCGATGTCGGCGAGCTGACTTTCCGTCGCGTTCTTCCCGACGAAGTTCGCCCGCTCGACTGTCTTTTCGGACACGCCGAGCATTTCCCCGACCGCGGCGTTCCTGTTGCCGCGTAGCGTTCGGATGTACTCGCTGCCCATAAGCTCCTCGATGTTGCGCAGCAGCTCCGCCCCGGACAGGTTTCGTCTGTCAACCTGGAGGTGGAGCGCGTAGCGGTGCGCCTCCTCGAACGATGCGAAGCGGTGCTCGAAGTACGGGACGGTGGGGAGCCCGGCGAGCCTCGCTGCTTTGAGCCGTGTGTAGCCGTCGATGAGGTAGAAGTGTTCCGTCCCGCCGTCGCTTGCGGTCCAGATGTGGACGGGCTGGCTTGCGTCGAATTTGTTCGCCCTCATGTCCTCGGCAATCCTGCTGAGGAGGTCCTCGTCGATTGTGTACAGTTCCCTGAACTTCTCATGCTCCTCGATTTTTTCTACGGGTATTATCTTTGAGAGCTTCAGCCCCTGGTTCTGCACGGGCAGGTCGCCCTTGCTCCCGTTGGTGATGATGCTCAGTGTCCTTGCCATGTCTCCTCCCCGTTCCCTCAGAAACGCTCTGCGAACTGCGATTCGTCATTGGCATCCTTGTCGGTCAGCATGTTGACGAGTCTGTTGATTTCGATCGCGAGCCGCCGCGCCAAGACGGCCGACTTTGCCTGGGTGCTGATTTTTCTGTCGAGCTGCGTGTAGTCGCTTGCCGCGTTCGTCCGCGGGATGCGGACATCTAGGATGTTGCTGAAATTCTGCTCGAAGTACCTCGCGAACTGTGTCTGCGGCGCGTTGTCGAAGCTGGCGAATTTCTGCTGCCAGTCGGAGTAGAGGAGATACCACTTCTCTGCCTGACCGGGGCAGTCGTCATAGAGCTGCTTCTCAAGGAATTTCGCCGTCGTGAAGTCGAACGACGAGAACTTCAGGGGAGTGATTATCATGTCCGCCGCGAGGAGCGCGTTTATGACGAGGTTGTCGTATGTCGGCGCGGTGTCGATGACGATGTAGTCGTACCGCCTCTCCGCGCCTCGGAGCGTCTTCTGGAACTCGTTGTATCCGATGCCGCGCAGCTTGAAGATGTTCAGGTGGCTCGGGATGATGTCTATGTTCTCGATCCTTGAGCGGACGGCGTATTTCTCCGTGCCGTTGTGGGAGAGTGCCTCGAACACGTTCTTTGTCTCGATCAGGTCCGCGATGCCCTCAATCCCCTGTGTGAGGAACATCGTGCCCGAGTTGTTCGTGTCGAGGTCGAAGAAGAGGACCCTGAAGCCTCTCGCCGCAAGGTTCGCCGCCGTAAGGATTGCGTCCGTCGTCTTTCCGACCCCGCCCTTCATTGATGAGTACGTGATGACCATAAAGCACCTCAGTTTGTGAAACTTTGGAAAAGCCGCGTCTGCCCGCCCGGGTTTTGGGCGGCTTTTCCAAAGCAAAATAAAAAAGACCGGCTGCTAACGGGTAGTTTGCAGTCGGTCTTTCACACAGCCGCACAGAACGGCCGTGAGAAAACACCCGTCAATTTTTCTCATGGTCGTTCTGGACTGGCAGCAACTGAAAAAATAACGAGTTGCTACACTACTGAGATTATTACGAATTGATGATACGGTTAAAAAGGAATATTGACACCTGCCGCCGACCGAGTTATAATCAAACCATAAGGCTTGTTCATATTGCGGTGTCGGCGGGCTGTCAGCCATCGCGGTCGCGTCCCTGCACGAGCCTTATTCTATTTTTGTCAGCCATTTCATCATGTCCTCAACGGTCGCATTCGGCAGGTAGCCGACCGATCGGATGAACGGGGCTGTTATGCCGCCCACCATGGTCTGCGGACGCGCTCGGTGTGGACATAAGAGGCTTGGCGAAGTGACGCGGCGCATTGGGCGGAAGAATGCTTGCGGGCTTGCTCAGAAAACGCAGCGAGTTTTTTGGCGAATGGATTATGGAAGAGGGCGGGATTCAATGAACTACAAGTTACTCGAAATGCAAGTACACGGCGACCGTCGTGGCAAGCTCATCTCATTGGAAGGGATGCAGAACGTCCCTTTCGAAATCAAGCGCATATATTATATGTTCGACACCCTGCCGAACGAGGCGCGGGGATTCCATGCGCACAGGAACTTGGAGCAGATAGTCATCGCGATGGACGGGGCGTGCCGCTTTGTCCTTGACGACGGCGAAAAGAGGGAATCCGTCCTCTTGAACCGCCCCGACGTGGGGCTGTATATCGGTCCGGGAATGTGGCGCGAGATGCACGACTTCAGTTACGGGTGCAAGCTGGTCGTCCTTGCCAGCGAGCATTACGATGAGAAAGAATATATACGAAATTACGACGATTTCTTGAAGTCGCTGCGGGAGGCGAAATGATACATCCGCTGTCCGACTGCAAGTCAAATAATGTTCCTCGAAGCACGAACATCTGGCAGTTTTGCGTGGTTTTTCCCGACGCAAAAATCGGCGAGCATTGCAACATCTGCGCGAACGTCCTGATAGAGAACGAGGTCACGATAGGCAACAACGTGACCGTGAAAAGCGGCGTTCAGTTGTGGGACGGCGTGACGCTGGAAGACAATGTTTGCATCGGACCGAACGTGACGTTCACGAACGACTTGTTTCCGCGCTCGAAGAATCCCGATTGGGAGCTTAAGCGTACCGTGGTCAAAAAAGGCGCGAGCGTCGGCGCGAACGCGACAATCCTTGCCGGCATAACGATCGGGGAGAACGCGATGGTGGGAGCGGGAAGCGTCGTGACGAAAGACGTTCCGTCAGACGAAGTGTGGGCCGGGAATCCCGCGAGGTTTTTGAGG
>CAMWTK010000013.1 GCA_947177175.1 uncultured Treponema sp. | reverse complement strand
CCCCCCTGCCGCCCCACCTGTATCATTTTGAAACAGCATACATGTGTCAAAATGATACAATTATCGCCACCGCGCCCACTTTTTTGCGTCATTCCAAACCATCCCGTAGAGGGTGTTCCCTCTCCCAAAACAAGTTCCGCCGCTTTCAAGCGGCATCATCTGCTTGTCGCGCGCGATAAAATGCACTATAGTGTACGCAAGGAGGGCGCGGGCATGGACATAACGACAAACAACACCGAAACCAATCCCGACGTGCTGCTCGCGGCATTCTGGGCGGCGTTCCCCGACTACAGCGCGGACGAGCGCGAGCGTTTTGACCGCGCATGGCAGTTCCTGCGCGAAAAAACCGCGCCGCTCAAACGCGACTGCGGCCTGCCCTACTACCTGCACCCCCTGCGCGTCGCGGCAATCCTCGCGCAATGCCGGCTTGACATGGACTGCGTAATCGCCGGCCTGTTCCACAGCATCCTGAATGTCGAAGGCGTGACGGCGGCGGACATTGCCGCGCAGTTCGGCGAGGCGGTCGCAAACATCGTGACGGACACGTCAAAAATCACCAGCTGGAAAATCCATTCAAAGACGATTCAGCAGGCGGACGCAATCCGCAAGATGCTGTTCGCCATGATTGACGACGTGCGCGTCATCCTCGTCAAACTGGCAGACCGCCTTGACCGTATGCGCAACCTCACGAGCATCGACGAAAAAAGCCGCCGCATGGTCGCCGCAGAAGTCATCGACATCTGGGCACCGCTCGCGGACCGGCTCGGTATGCAGAGCGCAAAAAGCGAGCTGGAAGATCTGAGCCTCAAATACAGCAATCCCGACGGATTCCAGCAGATAAAGGCAATCGTCGCGCAGAAAAAAGACGAGCGCGCGGCCTATCTGGAAAAAGCCGTGAACGCCATTTACAAAAGCGCGGAAAAACAGGGCATTTCCGTGCAGATTACGAGCCGCGCCAAGCACTTTTATTCGATTTATCAGAAAATGCGCAAGCGCAACAAGGGCGCGGACGAGCTGTATGACCTGCTCGCGCTCAGGATTATCTGCCAGACGAACGCCGAATGCTACGAGCTTGTCGGCATCGTGCACGGACTGTGGAATCCGCTGGACGGCCGCTTCAAAGATTACATCGCCATGCCCAAGGCGAACGGCTACCAGTCGCTGCACACCACGGTGCTCTGCGAAGGCAAGCCGCTTGAAATCCAAATCCGCACGAGGGCAATGCACGACAAGGCGGAACACGGCGTGGCATCGCACTGGCTGTACAAAAAGGGCACGAACCACGACAAAGTGGACATCAGCAACCTGGGCATCGTGAACCAGTTGCAGCACCTGAAAGAGCAGGATCTGAGCGACGAGACGTTCTTCGCGCAGCTGAAAAGCGACTTGCTCGGCGACGAGATTTTTGTCTTCACGCCGCGCGGCGATGTCGTCCAACTGCCGGCAGGCAGCACGGCGATTGACTTTGCCTATCACGTGCACAGCGCGGTGGGCGAAAAAATCGTGGGCGCAAAGGCGGACGGCAAAATCATCCCGATTACCAAGCCGCTTGAGAACACGCAGATTATCGAAATCCTCACCAATCCTCAGGCGCACCCCACGGAAAGCCAGCTCAAAATCGTGCGCACGTCAAAGGCACGGCAAAAAATCCACGCATGGCTCGCCGCCAACGATCCGAATTTTCTGGACAAAGAAGCCGAGGCAAAACGCGCCGCAGAAATTGCCGCGTTCAACGAACACGCCCGCGCCGTGCAGGACGAAAAGCGCAAACGCCGCCGCGCGGCAAGCGACGCCGCCAAAAACCGCGCCGCGGCGCACGCACCCGACGGCGCATACAGCGGCAAAATTCAAATCGGCGACACCACGAATTTTCTGGTGAACTTTGCGGGCTGCTGCTCGCCCGTGCCGCCCCAGCCAATCGTGGGCTACGTCTCCAACAGCCGCGGCATTATCATTCACCGGGCGGACTGCCTGACATTCCATCGCATTCCCAACATCGAGCGGCGCACCATTGCGGTCGCATGGGAAGAAAAGCGCTAGAAATTGATTTCCTGGCAGGTAATCGACTGAGTTGCATTGTCCACGGTGACGAGCAACGCCGTGCCGTTAAAGCCGAACGACTTGACGGTCACTTCGGTCATGCCGCCATAGCGGTGCGTGTCGCCCCGGTGGTAATGCCCGCTGAAAATCATCTTGACGTTGCCGTCCGCAAAATCGCGCAGCAGGCGGTTGCGCTCCACCGTGTTTTGCAGGCAGAACGAACTGTCCGAAACGACCGGGTAATGCATCAGCACGATTTTGGCATTTTTGTCATCGACAAGCTGCTTTTCCAAATCTTCCAGCTGCGGCTTGCCCAACGTACCGTTGCCCGTGTCCAAAAAATAATACGAAAACTTGTCGATTTTAAAGCGATAATACGACGTGTGCGGATAAAAATTGCGCGCCCACACGTCCCAGCCGTCGCTCGCATATAAATCGTGGTTGCCGATAACGCTGTAATGCGGCAACGATTCGTTGAAATCGTTGGCAACAGTATCCAACTGCTTCATAAACGCATGATAATCATCCGCCTGACTTTGCTTGCCCGAATCCAGCACGTCGCCCAAATTGATGATAAAGCGCGGTTTTTCGTAGTCGGCTGCCTCATTTATCCACGCGTCATATTTCGCACGGAATCGCTTGACAACCGATCCGGACACGCGCGGACCGGTATGCGGGTCGGCAATGATGAGGAACGTATAGGTTTCGCCAAAAACTTCGATATTGCCGGGAGGATTGAGCTGTTCGTCTTCGTTGAGGTCTGTTATGCTCGTCGCGCGCTCATCAACCTTGGTCTCCGACACGTTGAACATATACGGCCCATACGAGCAGGACGAAGCGAACACGGCGCACGCAATCAGCAGAAAGGCTATTCGTCTCAAAAATACACCCTCCCCGTCACGCGGATAATTGCCGAGTCCAGATAATACGTCGCGGCAATCCAGTCGCGCAGCATGATTTCTGCCTCAAGCCCCAGGCGTAGCCCGTTCTTGAACGTGTAGGCGACCGAGGGCGTAAAAAACGCCGTGCCGAACACGGGCACACGGTACAGCGAGCGCGAACCTGCCTCAAGGCGCACTTCCATGCCGTTGTCCCACTGCTTTCCGAGCGAAACACCGAACATCAGCCCCCAGCTGTCCACCACGCCCGGCAGGGCATAGATATTGCTGATTTTTTTCAGCAGCCCCGCGCGCAGCGTGAGCAGATAATGGTGCGTTGACTGCCAGTCCATTTGCGGCGTAAAGATAATATCGTGCTCGCAGCTGATGTCGTCGTACCATTCCACATGATAATCCAAGCCCAAGCCGAAGCGCAGCAACCCATGCTTTCTGAAAAATTCCAGCGACCACCAGTCGCCGTCAACGGTCAGATCGGTCACGCCGTCGGTAAACTGCAAGCCGACAAACACATTGAACGGAGCGACGGCAACATTGTAACCGCCGCTGAAAAAATGCTGCGCGCCCTCAAAGCCAAGGTCGGCGGAACGGCTGTATGCCAGCTGCACCCATTGGCGCATCGGGTCGTCTTTTGTGGGGAAACCATGGAATTTCGCGAACGCAAGCGGCGCGGCAAGCACCACAAGCAAAACAGCAACAAGTCGTTTCATCTGCCCGTCTTTCTGATAACGCCGTCCTCATACCCGGTATCTTTCGTCCTGACCAGCGCGCCCGCCGGAATCACTAAGTCGGTATAGAGGGCGCAGTCGTGGTCGGGATTGACAAAAGAAATTATAGCACCGTTTTTGGGATTTGCAAAGACATATCGTTCCGCGCCCAGCACGATTTTAAGCACGTCCGGCGTGATGAGTTCCAGTTCCGTGCCCGCCTCGGTCTTGTTGTACGACGTATACGGATAGAGATGCCAGCCGTCGCGCCGTTGCAGGGCGGCGGGGCATTTTTCGGGGTGGGCAGCAGCGTCTTTTTCGGCGGCGGCGCGGGCTTTGGGGTGCATGGCTTCGCGCTCACGCGCGTGCGCGGCAAGCATATCCGCCCCGGCGGCAAACACCACATCCGTCTGCGCCGCGTCATATTCCGCGCCAACACGCCCCGCAAGTTCATACGGACTGTCGCTCGCGCCCACCGTCGTCTTGTCGGCTTCGGCACGGCCGTAGAAAAACCCCGTCGTGCTTTCGCGGTGCGCCACCTCATCGAGCGAGGCGATAAAGGGCGCGGCTTCCTCCGCCGTAATCGTTCCGGCAAGCGCGTCCAATGCCTTGCGGTAGGCGCGCGTCACCATCGCCACGTAATAGACGCTTTTCATGCGCCCTTCGATTTTGATTGAATCCACGCCCGCGCGCCGCATATCGTCCAGATGCTCAATCATGCGCAAGTCCTTTGACGACAGGACCGCCGTAAAATCGTCGCCTTCGTACACGGGGAACAGCGCGTCGGGGCGTTTGCGCTCGCGCAGGAACAATGCGCCGCTTTCGGCAATTTTTTTTGCGTCCGCGAGCACGTCGTAGTCCCAGCGGCAGGTGTGCGAGCAGAATCCGCTCTGCGCGCTCCGCCCCGTCAGGTACGCGCTCATCAGGCAGCGGCCGCTGTAGGCAATGCACATCGCGCCATGCGCAAAGCATTCGATTTCCATGTCGGGCACGGCATCCTTGATTTCGCGCACTTCCGCCAGCGAAACCTCGCGCCCCAAAACCACGCGGTCAAAGCCAAGGCTCTGGTACATCTTGACCGCCTCGCGGTTCATCACGCTCGCCTGCGTGCTCACGTGCAAGTGCGCCTGCGGGAAATGCTTTTGCAAAATCGGCACGACCCCCAAATCCTGCACGATGAACGCGTCAATCGGGTACTGCTTAAAATAGTCAATCTGCGCTAGAAACGCGTCGATTTCCCGGTTGTGGAACGCGATGTTCAGCGCGCAATGCAGCGAACGGTCGGGAAACTGTTTTTTGAGCGCGACGACCGCCTTATATTCGTCCGCATAAAAATTGTCCGCCTTGACGCGCAGCGAAAACTTCTTCAGCCCGATGTAGGCGGCATCCGCCCCGTACTGATACGCATAGGCAAGTTTTTCGACATTTCCCGCAGGAGCAAGCAGTTCCATGACCGGCAGCCCCTAGCAATCGCCCGCGGGCTTTTCCAGGACGAGGTGAATCGTCGCGTCGCTTTCGTTGCCGCGCTCGTCGCGCCCCGTGATGAGCCGCCCGATTTTTTCCACGGCAAGGTGCGCTTCCTCAAGATATTCGTCCGCCATCTGAAAGCACGGCATCATGCCGCGCCACACGTCCAGCTCGCATTCGTTGCCCGCGTCCACCAGCAGCTGCTGAAACCGCTCCGCGTCGTCCAAAAACAGTTCCTTTTCGCCCATCTGTATGTACACCGGCGGAAAATCCGCCAGCATGGCACGGTCGGCCTTGAGCGCGGAGACGAGCGGATGCGCGCGGTTCTCAAAATACGTATAATATTCGGCACTGCGGCGGACGGCATCCGCCGTATAGATTTCGTCGGCGGCTTTTTTCGCGCTCAGGTGCTTGGAATCCGCGCTCACGTCAAGCCAGGGGCTGAACAGCACCAGACGGCTGATGACCGAACGGAATTTTCCCTTGAGGCTGATTGCGAGCGCGAGCGCGATTGACGCGCCGCTTCCGTCCGCCGCAATGATGATTTCGGGCGCGGCATCGGGCGTACCCGCGTCGAGCGATCGGGAAATCTGCTCCTCGGTGTACACCGTGCGGAACACCGCCTGCACGTCCTCCAAAGAAGCCGGGTACTGGTGCGGCGGCGACACGCGGAATTCGGGAACGACCAGGCGGCAGGACGTGGCATGTGCCAGCGACGCGCAGAACGACCGCCACCCCGCGCGCGACCCCGCCACAAAAGACCCGCCATGCACGTACACCATAATGCGCTGCGACGAATAGACTTCCGGCACGAGCACGTCGCACGGCACGCCGCCGAATTCGCGCTCCGAGCATTCCACGCGGTTGGGAAGCATCGCCTCGGCAAACGTCCGCTCCAGCCGCTCGCGGAACACCTGCAAGTCAATCTTTGGCGTAAGGCACAGGCACTTGAGCTTCTTTATCGCATTCTGTCGGTCTTTGGAAGAATTCATACGCTACTATAGCAAAAATGCGGAATATTTACTATACTGTCAGCCGATATGCCCATCAAGATCCAGTCCGATTTGCCCGCGCGCACCGTCCTCGAAAAAGAAAACATCTTCGTGATGACCGAAAAACGCGCCTCCGCGCAGGACATCCGCCCGCTCAAAATCGGCATCGTCAACCTCATGCCCACCAAAGAGGCAACCGAAACGCAGCTTTTGCGCCTGCTCGGCAACACGCCGCTCCAGATTGACATCTCGCTGGTACAAATGGAAGGGCACGTGTCGCGCCACACCAACGGCGCGCATCTGGAACGGTTCTACATTCCGTCCGGCGACGTGTTCACGCGCAAATTCGACGGCATGATCATCACCGGCGCGCCCGTGGAGCAGATGCCGTTTGAGGACGTGGACTACTGGGGCGAGCTGTGCGACATCATGGACTACGCCCGCGAAAACGTGTTCAGCACGCTGTACATCTGCTGGGGCGCGCAGGCGGGGCTGTACCACAACTACGGCATCAAAAAACTGCCCCTCGAAAAAAAACTGTTCGGCGTGTTCCCCAACCACCGCCTCATTCAGGCGGACTCGCTGCTGCGCGGGTTCGACGACCTGTTCCCCGTGCCGACGAGCCGCCACACCACCACGTCAAAGGCGGCGGTTACCCGGGTGCGCGACCTCATCGTCCTTGCCGAAAACGACTGCAACGAGCCGACCATCGTCAAGTCGAACGACGGGCACGATGTCTACATGCTCGGCCACCTGGAATACGACACGGAGACGCTCGCCAACGAATACTTCCGCGACAAGGCGAAAGACCTGCCGATCGATATACCGGCGCACTACTTCCCGCACGACGACCCCGCCCAGCCGCCCCGCAACACCTGGCGCAGCACCGCGCACCTGTTCTTCTCCAACTGGCTCAACTATTACGTGTACCAGGAAACGCCCTACTCATTCACCTCCGCCGCCGCCTACGGCTGGGGCGACGGCATCTAGCCAATCCCCGCATACGTGAAAACCGGCGGGGCGATTCCGCACGGGACGGCGGAAGGTCAGCGGGCGTGCATCCAGGTCAGCTCGTGCTTGTTGTAGTTGAGGTGCAGCACGCGGCTGCGGGGAAGGGCGGCAAAACGGGCGACGAGCGGCCAGTCAATCGCGCCCTGCATCTTTATCGTGCAGATCATGTTCCGCGCGCGGCCGCTGGCAAGCCAGCCCTGAATCCAGTCGTACAGGCGGTCGGGGTAGCAGATAACGTCGCTCAGCACCCAGTCCGCCACGTCGCAGCGCAGGCGGTCGCAGACTTCCGCAGGCGTGAGCGTGAACGCGTCGTGCGCCGCAAAGGTGACGTGCGCGTCTGCCATGAGCGCGGGGGCGAGTTCGGCGCGGTCAACGGCGAACACGTCCGCGCCCAGCTGCCGCAGCACCCAGGTCCAGCCGCCGGGGGACGCGCCTGCCTCAAAGCATTTCTGCCCCGCGCCGGGGAACGGCACGCCAAAGCAGTGCCGCGCCATCACCAATGCTTCCTGCAACTTGAGGTAGGCGCGGCTCGGCGGGTTGTCATGGTCTTCCACAAACTGGATCGCACCGGAAGGCAGCGCGCTCGTCGTCTTCGCCCCCGCGAGCAGGGTATGCTCGTCGATGAGCGTGTACAGTCCCATGGGGCTGTGCGGGATGTCCGCGGGGAACGGGCGCGGCTTGAGGTTGAGGTACGGCAGTTTTTCTTGGATAAGCGCGGCGCGGCGGAAACACGTGTACTGATACGGCGCCCAGTTGCGCTGTATGCCGCGCAGGGCAGCCGCCGCCTCGCCGATCGACTCAAAATGAACGAGGAACGGCTCTACAAGCGCGACCCGCGCCCAGTACGGCGCGGCGAACGAGCCGTCGGCATTGGTCTGGAGCGAAAAGTCGGGGCAATGCAGCAGGTCGCCGTACCAGCGGACGGCCTTGCCCGAAAACGCCTGCCCCGCGTCCGTGGCGGCAGGAACGACCGCGCCGTAAGCGAACCGCCCGGCAAGCTCGGACGCAAGCAGGCCGTGCATGGCGGGAAAGGCAAGGAATGCCGCGCCCGCGACGCGCTCTACACGAACAGGCATTGGTCTTCTTCTTGGGGGAGTCCGTCGTCGTCGATTTCCTGTTTTTCCTGCCGCAGCTGCGCGACGAATGATTCAAGGCGGACGGTATCGGGGGAGCGCAGCACGGAAAAGCCGATGCTGGTCGTGCCGTCGTCCTCGCGCGTCCACACGGGGTGGCAGATGAGCGACAGTGTTTCGGTGGGAAAGCGCGAAAGCCGGACGCGGACTTCGTAGTCGCTCTCGAACGAAAGCGTCACGGGAACGTCAAAATGCACCCGGCAGCCGCTTATGCTGATGTCGTCGAGTACCCCGACCACGGGAGACAGCTCGTCACACGCAACGTGCCCAAAATGCTCAAACCGCGCGTTCTTACGCAATTCAACGTGCATAGCCCACAGTATGAAACAAACGCGCACAAAGGTCAAGTCAGGGCTATTTCTGCGAATTCACCTGGAATTTTGCCCAACAAGTCTGCGTCGGAACGCCGGAAGCGTCGAATACGGTGACGACGAGCGTGTAGTCCGCCGGGTTATTTTCGTATTCGGCATAGGAAATCGTGCAGGTTGCTCCCGTAGCCCTCAGCACTGCCGTGTCCTCGCCGGAGCGGAGCGTCCATTGGTATGCCGAACCGAACGGCGCGGTGAACGTAAAGCCTTCGGCAGTCGCAGTCATGTCCGTGTCCTTAAATCCCTGCGAAGACGAAACCACACACCGCGGATTCCACACGGCAGTCAAGGTGACCGAACCGTTTGCGCCACTGGCGCACAATGTCTCATAATCTGATGACGTAATGTCTTGCTCATCAGCAAAAGTCGCCCCGGCAGCCGTTTTCCAACCGCTAAAATTCCAGCCCGTGCGGGTAAATGTGTTCTTGTTCAGTTGCGTCGGCAGGTCGTCAAACGACAGTTCCTGTGAGGTCATCGTTCCCGTGTCGCCGTCCGAGGCAAACTTGATTGTTATCCCCTCCGGCAGCCAGCACGCATACAGCGTTACCACGGCATCGTCTTCCTCCGCAAAGTTGTATTCTAGTACGTACTCATTTTCAAAATCGAAGTTCGTCCAATCCTTGTGTTCTGCGATATTCCATCCGTTAAACTTATATCCGGCGCGCTCAAACTTGTTTGCGAGCAATGCCTCATCTTTATCCTTATACTCATCATACTTAAACAGTTGCTCATACGATTGCTTGCCCTTATCTTCGCCATCAGCAATTTTTCCGCCGTTTCCGTCAAAAACAATCGTATAGCGAATCGGCTTCCAGTTCGCGACCTGAAAGCTGAGCGGGATTGAGGTGACCGTTACGGAAGTGACGACGCCTTTTTTGTAGGGATCGTCATTTTCGACCTCGACATTCGGTGGTAGGTCATAAGAAGTGCCGGAAGCCGTTTTTTTCTGATAAAATAGCCAACTCTCTGCAAGATACCCTCTTTTGAGGGATTTTTTCGGCAGGGAGTCCGCCGGCAAAACCGTGCCGATTTGGTACGAACAGGCAACAAGTTCCTGCGGCTCCGTCTCATCGTCGGCAACGGTGTCGTAAAACGTGAACGTCGTCGTCAAATCGTCCGTCAAGGCATCGCCCAGATTCTCGCAGCCGACAAGCGCGGACAGCAGGGCGCACAGCAGCAAACCTTTTCTCATACCCACCCCCTACAGCCGAAAGCCCACGCAGACATACGGCGTGACGCAGCCCGTCGGCATTCCCGTAATACACAAGTGCGAAAAATCCGCGCCCGCTTCCAGCGAAAGAAACTGCGCCGGATTGAACACAAGCGACGCGCCCGCCGTCACCGCCGGATAAAAAAGCCGCTTGCGCCCCGACGGCTCGCGCCGGTCATCGTCGCCGCTGTACGTGTAGGTCGTCGCATAATCGACGACGACAACGCCGCCGCCGGCCTTGAGCGCGAAAAATGATTTTGCGCCGAACAGCCGGTGCTTCCACACGACATTCGCCCCGATCTGCAAAAACGTCAGATCGAGCGCGTAAAAATCCGTCTTCGCGCCCCAGTCGGCATACAATCCGCACAGCTCAAAGCCAAAACGATATTTCTCCCGCTTGAGCGGAAACGCGGCAATGCGCCCCATAAACGCGGGGGCGAACGTATTGCCCGACATGTCCGTAACCGTGCCGTCATAGGGCATGAACGCAAGCCCCACGCCGCCCGCAACGGTGATGTCCTTAAAAACATAGGGCGGCTTTTTCTTTTTTTCTGCCGCAAGGCGCGCGGCGGCTTCTTGTTCCTCACGCGCAAGCCGTTCTGCCAATTCAGCCGCTTCCCGCGCGGCACGTTCTTCCGCCTCACGGGCGACCGCGGCTTCGGCATCGTCCTGTTCGACGGCGGGCGGGGGCTTTACGGCGCTGACAATTTCGATCACGTCGGATTCCGCAGAAAAACCGCTCGCATTCGTCACGCGAAGCCGCCATTTGCCGGGCGGAACGTCCTGAAAATACACTTTTGAGACGCGCTCTTTTTCGTCCGTGCCACCGCTGCCGCTGATTTCCAGCTCGCCCGGCACGTTCTCGCTCACCAGCTCGACCAGGCTGTCGGCGGAGACGTTCGCAATGTCCACGGCGATTTCCAGCCGCTCGTCCGCGTCAGGTGCCGTCACGTTTTTTTCTATGCTGCGGATTTCCGGCCGTGCCGCCTGAATGACCGAAAACGCCGTCCACGCGCTCGTGGTCGCCTTGCGCCCCAAAAAATCGTACACGGTCACCCGGTAGCGGTAATTGCCCGGCGCGAGCGAAAGTTCGGCAAACGTCTTTTCGGTCGTGAACGACGATACGGTATCGGTCGCGGTGTTCTGAATCTCCACCTTGTACTCAAGCGCGTTCGCGTTCGCGCGCCATTCAATGCGCTGGGAAAATTTCGGCTCGTCCGCAGACAAAAGCGCGGCACACAGCATGAGACAAAGGGCTGGCAGGAATTTCTTAACGCCGCTCGCCATACATTTTCCCCGGACGCACCGTATCTACCCGCGTAGGCGCGGCAAAGTCGATTTTAAACGCGCCGGTCGCCGTCCTGCCCTGCTGTTCCTCATATCCGTCGCGCGCGTAACTCGCCGCCGTCACCGTCCACACAAAGTCGCCCACGTCAAGGACGGACAAATCGCGTATGGTCACGGAAGTCCGGCTCGTGTTCCGCTCGGTCAGAATGACGGACAGCGATCCGTTCGCATTGCGTTTTGCCAGCGTGAACGTGTATGCCGTCGCGCCCGCGACCGCCCGCCAGCGGCAGGTAATCGTGCGGTGCGCGCGCAGATACGTGCCGTCCATCACCAGATTCTGCGCAGGCTCGGTCAGGACGGGCGCGGGAAGCAGCGGAATCGCATCGACAACCACGCGCCGTTCGGCAGAATCGAGCGGAATGCCGTCAGCCGTGCTCGCGGACACTTTCCAGAGGTACGTGCCTGCGGTCAGCCGGTTGAAAGACGCGCTCGTGCGGTTTCCGCTCACCGTCTCCACCAGACGCGCCGCGCCGTTCTCCTGCTGCCGCCACAGCTCAAAGCGATACTGCGCCACGCCGTTTTCATGGCTGCCCCAAGAGAACACCGTCGGCGAGCGCAATGCCGTCAGCCCCGCGATATGCGTGCCGTCGGCGGGCGCAATCTGCTGCACGGAACGCGGTGCGCGCACGCTGAATCCGACCGTCGTCACGGGACTCAGGCGCGGGGCGGCATTCCCGTCGGATTCCGCCACCGACTGCACGCGCACCGTGTAGCGGTCTTCCGGCAGCACGAACGACACGCTTTCGCCCGCAACGGAAAGATCCTGCGCAACGATGTCGTCGTCGCTGTTCAGCACGCGCACGGCATAATAATCCGCGCCGCCCACCGCGCTCCAAGACAACGTGACGGGCGCATGGTTATAAGCAATCAGTTCCTGATTCATGCGCGGCGAAACGAATTCAGGGGCGCGCAGTTCCGCAAGCACCGTGAGCATCCGTGGCGGGGTCAGCCCGTGCAGCTCGCCGTCCGCCGATTTCACGCCCACGCGCCACCACCACGTGCCCTGCGGCAACGTCACGTTGTCGATGACCGTGGCATCACTCGTGCGCTCCACCCGGACGCTGGCAAAATCGCTGCGCTCCGAAAATTGCAGCACCGACTGCGCCGTGCCGCCCGCATAATCGTCCGAAAGCTTCCACATGAACGCCGTGCCCGCAAGCTTTGCCTGCTCCGTGCTGAAATGCTCCGGCGGATACAGCAGCTTGTTGTCCTGCGGCACATAGGTCGCCACCGTAAAGCGGCGGATAGCAGAAACGGGCGTAACGTCGTCATCGTCGGGGGCATTCCGCGTGATTTTCCAGTAATAGCCGCCATCAGGAAGTTCCTGCGCCGTAAAATCGCGGGAAAAACGAGTCTCGACCGTCTGCGTCTGCCACACGATGTCCGAAAAATTCGCGTCGCGCGCAACCTGCACCGTGTAGTCCGCGTCCGTGAGGTCGCTCCGCCACATAAAAGTGACCGACACCTGATCGCGGCTGACCAACTGCGCACCGTCGGCAGGGGCGGACAGTTCCGGCGGGCGGATCTGGTCGTCGCGGAACACGGCAAACTGAGACACGTCGCTCGCCGCCGCATAGCCGATATTGTTCACCGCATAGTACGGCGTGACCTGCCACCAGTACGTGCCCTGCTCCAGCGTGTCCACCGTCGCGAACGTGCCGCCCACGTTGCGGTCAACCACCGCCGACTGCATATCGGGCGTGGTCGAAACAAGCAGGCGGTAATGGTCGGCGTAGTCATTGCCCGTCCAGCGGAAGCCCACCCGCGGCAGGCTGGTTCGATAGCGGAAATTCGTCGCCGCCACCGGGGCGATACTCTGCACGCGCGCAATCGGCTCAACGCTCACGCGCCCCGCAACGGGATTGTCCTTGGTCGCGTCCGTAAAAATCCGCCAGTAGAACGTGCCGTCGTCCGCGAGCAGTTCGGTGCTGGTCGCGCCGCGCACGACGCGCTCCGTCTCTATCACCGCAAAATCTTTGGAGCGCGAAGTCTGCACCGTCACCGCCTCGTCGTCGCCCGACCGCCATTCCATAGTGACGGGAATCGCCTCGCCGCGCACGTCAAACAGCTTGAGTTCCTTTTTGGGCGCGATGACCGTCAGCGGATTCTTCCTGATTTCCCCGCCGCCCTGCACGCTGACCGACTCGCCGAACGACAGCGAGGCCGCCGCGCCCGATTCCGTAGTGACCTGCGCCGAGCCGCTTTTGACTTCCACGTTGCTCGCGCCCGCCGCGTCCGCCTTGACCGCAAGCGAGCCTCCCGCGTCCATCGCCACCTGCAAGCCGTCGGACAGCTTGACCGAAACCGCGTTCGCCTGCGAGGAAGCCGACGCATCCACCTGAATGTCGCCGCCGTCCACGTCGATGTGCAGCCCGTCGTCTTCCGTCCAGTACACCTGCACCATCGTGTTCTCGTACAAATCGAGCGTCGTGCCGTCGGCAAACGTAATCGTCGCCTGCGCAAAATCCGCCGTGCGGATCGTGTCGCCGTAATACAGCTCGGCGTTCTGCGCCACGCGCTCCCACACCACGCGGTCGTCGTACTTGCGCTGCGCCACGCGCTCCTTAAAAGAGATCGTCCCGATTTTTGGCTTGTCGTTGCGCGTCGTAAAGGCGTTCAGATCCTGCCAGAACAGATGCAGGAAAAATCCCGCGCTCACCAGACAGAAGAGAACGACCAGCACGTCACGGCTTCGCGACTTGTATCTTGTTCTCTTCTGCATCAAGGTTCACCTGACCAAAATTCGGCTCCGCGATTCCCAGCAGCCGGCGCATTTCCGCAAGCGTCCGCGGACCGTTCGGACCGACTGCCTTCTCGCAGTCCGCGTCAATCGCAAACAGCGGGTCGGTCGGGCCGAAAAATTCCTGTATGTCAAACCGGGGCATGTTCACCACGCCGTAAAAATGCTGTTTTCCCTTGCCCTTCACCTCAAACGACACGGGAATCCGCTCCACGATAATCTCATGCTTTTCGTTTTCGGGCGAAAGCGTAAAGTGATTCTCCTCGCAGCGGACATAATCGTGCTTGAGCAGCGCGAGCGTGTCCTCCGTAATCAGAATGTCCGTCCCGCACGGCTTGTTCGACGCTTCGGTACGGCTCGCGAAATTCACCGCGTCGCCGATCGACGTGAATTCCATTTTGTCAAAGCTGCCCATAAAGCCGACCGTGGCGCGTCCGCTGTTCAGCCCCGCGCCGATCTGGATATACGGCTTGTACTGCGCAGCAGGGTCGTTCTTGTGCGCCTCGGTAAAGGCGGCCGCGTCCTTGTTGTACTTCATCAGCGAATAGCGCATGGCAATGCAGCACGTAATCGCGCTCAGCGCGTCCTCACGGACATAGCGGTCGTGCGCGTCCTGCTTCATCGCCCGCGTCACGGAATGTTCTCCCAGCTGCTCCCATGCAAGGTCGTCGTTGCGCAGCACGCCCCATGCCGCCATAATCGCGTCGCCCTCAAATTTGTCCACCGTGCCGCCCGTGCGCGTAATGCAGGTGACCATGCGGCTCATGTAATCGTTCAGAAAGTTGATGATCTCCGCCGCGCTGTGCTCGGCAAAGCGTTTCTTGAAGCCGTCGCTGATTGCCGTAAAGCCCCGGATGTCGCTGAAAAAAATCGTCACGTCCTTCAAATGCGGCTCAAAGTCGATTTCCTTGGTGATGACCGCCTTGGTAACGCCCTTGTTGGTCAGGCGCGAAACCATGTTCAGGATTTCGCGTTCGTTCATCGTGCTTTTTGACAGCACGCCGATTTCGTCCATGCGGTGCACCGGCACTTCGTCGAACAGCTCCGTGTTGAAATTGCCACGGTTGATTTCGTTGGCGATGTCCGTCAGCAGCTTGAGCGGGTGGCTCAGCGACTTGGAGAAAAAATAGACGACCATGAGCGCGATCGCAAGAATCGCCAGCATGATGTACACGTTGCGCACCGTCTGCCGCCGGATACCCTCAAGGACGATTGCCGTCCTCACCGTGGTGATGACCCCGCCGTTCCCGGTGCTCAGCTTGCGGAACGCGCCGATAAATTCCTCGCCGTCGCCCGCCTTGTAGGTAATCTGCCCGCCGCCCAGCACGCTCTCCAGCATCGCCTGCACGATCGGATTTTCGCTTTCGTCCGCGCCCGACAGCTGCAACGCCATGTCGCCATGCACCAGCACCGCGCCGTCATTGTTCACAAAGAACGACTGGTTGATGTTGCTCGACGAAAAACTCTCGCCCAATGCGTCGGCAGAAAGCAGCACGCCGATGGCATTGTCCGCGTCGCTGTAGGAGACGGGATAGAACAGCGCGATTGACGGCACGGAGAAAAACGCCGAAGCGTTCAGCAACTCGAACGCCCCGCCGCGCGCGCGCTCCGCCGCCTCCGTCTCCTGCCGCAGGTAGGCGCGCACCGTCTCCCGCTGGATTTCGCGCGACAAAAGGAACGCATCATTCGCGAACAGCGTGTCCGACCCCGGCAGATATACCGCGGCAACGTCCTTGTTGCGGGCAAAGAACATCGTCGTCATCGCGCGCGATTCGGCATCGTTCTCGCCCGCCGTCTTGAGCAGGTCGAGGAACATGCCCACGCCCGATACCGTCGTGTCGATATACGCCTCCACGGAAGCCGCCGTGCGGCTGTTGATGGCGAGGTTGTTCTCCTCGGCGTTCGTGCGGATGTCGCCCGTCATAAAAAATGAGACGATATAGGTAATGCCGCCCACCGCCGTGAGCAGCAGCACCGAAATAATCACGATCATTTTCAGACCGATCGGATTCCGGATGCGGTTTTCCTGCGCTTTCTTTTTTGCCGCCCGCTTCTCTTCCTTTTGCAGCTGCTTGATCCGCTTCTTTTCCTGTGCCAGCTCGTCTTTGCTCGTCGCGAGCAGGTCGCGGATTTCATCTTTGCGCGTAATCGGCGCGTCCGTGTCTGCGTCCAGCAGAAAATCGCTGACGCTCACTTCCGTTTCGGTCGGTTCGGGGGAGGTTTGCTTTGCCGGTGCCGGGGCGTTCCGATCGGGAGCAGCAGAAGCCGCCGCCCGCGGCGGTATGTTCGCGCCCGTCGTCGAAACAAAGACCCCGTAGTCAAGTATACTTTCTGCCGTTACTTTTACCTGCGCCATACACATTCTATCTCTTTTTCTTATCGGCATTTTTCAGCATGCGATAAACGGCATTGTAGCAGGTATCGCGGGATATTTCTATCCACGGAGGGTTTTTCCGCTTGGAAGCGGGGGAACGATTTGGGGGAGAGAGCGACCTCTACGGGAGAATTTTCCGCTTGGAAGCGGACGAACTGTTCTTGGGAGAAGGAAAACCTTCCTTGCAATGCGCTGCCGCAGGAAGTTTCAACTTCCGAGGACGGCGCATTCGTCCGCGTAAGCGGATACGTCAATACGACAGTTTCGTCAGAAACTGTCAGCTACAAAGTGGCGCACTATTTGTGCGACGCTTTGTAGCCCTCTACTGCCGAAGCGGGGGGGTCCCTCTCCCAAACCGTCGCAAGGCGTTGCCTTGCTAACGAGTTTTGCTTTGCAAAACTCGCACTCACCCTTTCCCAGTACGCGAGTTTTCGGAGAAAACTCGGTAAGCAGCGCATTGCGCTACGACGACCGCCCTAAGAACCCGCTTCGGGTTTTGGTGAAATTGTGTTGGGGCGGGGAAAACCTTTTGGGGTGGTGGCTACTTTTGCGTTGGGGGAACAACACCCGTGCGGGTGGTCGGCAAAATCGCGTTAGGTGGGAAAAACTTTTTTGGGTGGAAGCCACTTTTGCGTTGGGGAAGCACCACCCGTGCGGGTGTTCGGCAAAATCGCGTTGGGCAGAGAAAAACCTTTTTGGGTGGAAGCCACTTTTGTCTTGGGGAAGCACCACCTGATGGCGTTTTGCTTGTCCTGACGTAATTTTCGCCAAAACGCGCCGCGTTTTGGTCATCCTGACGTGTTTTCTGCAAAAACGCGCGACGTTTTGCTCGCCCTGACGCATTTTCTGCGAAAACGCGCGGCGTTTTACTTATCCCGACGTGTTTTCTGCGAAAACGCGCCGCGTTTTGCTTGTCCTGACGCATTTTTGACGAAAACGCGGGACGTTTTGCCCGTCCTGACACATTTTTTGCGAAAACGCGCGGCGTTTTGGTCGTCCTGACACAATTTTCGCAAAAACGCGCCGCGTTTTGTTTGCAACGGCGCATTTTCCGTGAAAACGCGCCGCGCTTTGCTCGCCATGGCGCATTTTCTGTGAAAACGCGGGGTGTTTTGCCCGATTTGGTGCAAAAAAAACGCGCGACAGTCCGCAGAACAATCGCGCGTTTGGTTTTTTATTCGTGCGGAGGGTCTAATACCCCGACGCTCTGCGTCGTAATAAAGGGTATAGACCCGACTGCAACACCTTATGAGAACAACCTACGCCGACGCTCCGCTAGAAACTTCGTTGCAAATGCGTCGGCGTAGGTTGATTGCCGCCGGGCAGGGGGTGTCAGTTGCCTTTGCCTACCAGGCACATCCATTCGGCTTGCGCGCAGAGCGTGTCGCCGACGAATGCTTTGCCTTCCTGCACGACCATGTTTTTGGTGCAGCGTTTGTTCACGATTTCCATGCGCACTTTGTCGCCGGGGCGCACTTGATGCTTGAACTTGACGTTGTTCACGGTGGCAAGGAAGAACAGGCTGCCCTCGTCGAATTTTTTCTGCAACGAAAGTGCCGCGCCGCCGCCCTGCGCCATGGTCTCAATCAGGATGACGCCCGGAACGACGGGATACGCGGGGAAATGTCCCTTGAAGAAAAAATCTTCGTCGGTGAATGTGCGGTGGCACACGCAGCCGGTGTCGTCGTAGCGGTCAATGCTGTCCACGAACAGGAACGGCTTGCGGTGCGGCAGCAGGCTTTCGATGTCGGTAAACGCTTCTGCCATATCACTGCACCTTCTTGAACACGAGGCAGCCGTTGTGGCCGCCAAAGCCGAAATTCGCGCTCATCGCCACGTCCACCGGCATCTCAAGTCCTTTGTTCGGCGTGTAGTCAAGGTCGCAGCCGCCCTCAACGTCCACTTCGTCCAAGTTGATCGTTGCGGGAATGTACGAATCCTGAATCGCCTTGATGCAGATCATCGCCTCCAAACTGCCCGCGTTGCCCAGGCAGTGTCCCGTCATCGACTTGGTGGAAGAGATGTGCAGCTTCTTTGCCGCGTCGCCGAACGCGATATGCAGCATTTTGGTCTCGCCGCTGTCGTTCAGCTTGGTTGACGTGCCGTGCGCGTTGTAGTAGGTGACGTCCTCAGGCTTGATGCCGGCGTCTTTCATGGCGATCGTCATGCATTTTGCGCCCGTGATGCCGTCGGGGTTCGGCGCGGTCAGGTGATAGCCGTCGCTCGACGCGCCGTAGCCCGCCACTTCCGCGTAGATTTTCGCGCCGCGCGCCTTGGCGTGCTCGTATTCCTCAAGCACAAGGATCGTCGCGCCTTCGCCCATGATAAAGCCGTCGCGCTGCTTGTCGAACGGGCGGCTCGCTTTTGCGGGGTCGTCCGCCCATTTGCTTGACAGCGCATGCAGCATCTGGAAGCCCAGGTTCGCGTAGCCGCACTGCGTGCATTCCGCGCCGCCGGAAAGGATTACGTCGTAGCGACCGTTGCGGATCTGGTCGAGCGCGTTGCCGATTGCGTCCGTGCCCGAAGCACACGCCGTCGCAACCGTGTGGGTCGCGCCGTGCAAGCCGAACGCGATGGAGATGTTCCCCGCGCCCTCGTTCGGAATCAGCTCAGGAATCGTGAGCGGCGGCATGCGCGTCTGGTTTGAGTCAAAATACGCCTTCATCGTGCTTTCGGTCACTTCAAGGCCGCCGATGCCCACGCCAAGGTACACGGCGGTATCTTCAAGCACGTCGGCTTTTCCGGCAAGGCCGGAATCGTCCAGCGCCATTTTTGCCGCCGCCACCGCATACTGCGAGTACAGTGCCATTTTGCGCGCCGCGGAGGCATCCATGTAGTCCGCCGGATTGAAATTCTTGACTTCGGCGGCGTACTTCACTTTGAAATTCGTATTGTCATAGTGCGTAATCGTGTTGATGCCGCTTTTTCCCGCGCGGATCGCCGCCCAGGTCTCGTCCACGCTGTTTCCCACCGGGGAAACGCACCCCAGTCCCGTAACCACAACTCTTCTCATAGTATTCTCCTCAGTTTGTTTCTGACTCTTTCTGACCGCGCCATGCGCAGTCGCCGCCACGAACGGCGGGCTGCTGGTTTCCGGCCGGGTTATGCGCCCATGCCGCCGTCAACGCCGATTACCTGCGCCGTGACGTAGGTGCTCAGGTCGCTCGCAAGGAACAACGCCGCGTTCGCGACATCTTCGGCAATGCCCGCGCGCCGCAGCGGAATCGTGTCGATCCATGCTTTTTTCAGGTCCTCTTTGAGCACGGCCGTCATGTCGGTTTCGATGAAGCCCGGCGCAATGCAGTTGACGCGAACGCCACGGCTGCCCACTTCTTTGGCAAGGCTCTTGCTATAGGCAATCAGCCCGCCCTTGCTCGCCGCATAATTCACCTGACCGCCCTGCCCGTGCAGTCCCACGATACTAGACATATTGATGATTGACCCACTCTTGCGCCGAATCATGTCGTTCGACACAATCTGCGTAATCAAGAACACGCTCGTCAAGTTGACGCGGAGCACGTCGTCCCAGTCTTCTTTTTTCATGCGGAAACTGAGCGTGTCGCGCGTGATGCCCGCGTTGTTCACGAGCACGTCAAAGCCGCCCGCCTCTGCCAATGCCGCCTTGACGGCTTCCGTCACCTGTTCGGCATTTCCTACGTCCGCGCAGATTTCATGGAACGCCACGCCGTTTTCGGCGGCAATGGCATCCAATTCTGCCTTTGACGCGCTCGGCTTTGAGCACAAGCCCCATACGTCCGCGCCGTTTTTCAGGAACGCCTCCACAATCGCCCGACCGATGCCGCGCGACGATCCTGTTACCAATGCTTTTTTCTGCTGCAACAACATATCCGTCTCCCTTGAATCCTTAGAGTGCGCCAATCGCCTCTGCCGTGTTCACCGGCGTACAGGGCAGGGTCGCGCCCAGTTCCGTCTGCCCCCACAAGCCGCTCAGCACTTTGCCCGGCCCGACTTCAAGAATCACCCATTCGTTGTCCTTGTCGGCGGCAATCATGTCCGCAAGCACACGCTCTTCGTCCGTCCAGCGCACGGGATTGGTCAGATGATCCACCGCGCTCGCCTTTGCCGCCGCGCCTTCGGTCACCAGTTTTCCCGTCACGTTGCTGAACAGCGGGATTTTGGGATCGCTGAACGCATACGGCTCAAGCGCGGCTTTGAATCCGTCCGCGGCCGCCTGCATGAGCGGCGAATGGAACGGACCGGCAACCGCAAGCCGCACCGTTTTCCGCGCGCCCGCCGCCTTTGCCGCTTCCTCCACTGCCGCCAGCCCGTCGAACGTGCCGCTGACGACCGTCTGCTTGACGCTGTTCATGTTCGCCGCATACGCGCCCGGTACGCTTTTTGCCACTTCTTCTACTTTTTCCGGCGGCAGACCGAGGACGGCCGTCATTCCCGGCGCATGTCCTTCATTTGCGGCGGCAATGTCCTCGCAGACTTTCTGCATAATCGTGCCGCGCTGCACGACGACTTTCACGACATCATCAAACGAAAGGATGCCCGCCGCGTACAGTGCGGGAAATTCTCCCAGGCTGAATCCCATTGCCGCGCTCGGCTCGATTCCCTTGGATTTGAGCGCCGCCATGACCGCAAGGCTCGCGGCGGTAATCGCCAGCTGACTGTTATCGCTGCGGTTCAGTTCTGCCTGCTCGGTCTCCCAGAGCAACTTCGCGATGTCTTTTCCGCTCGCCGCAGAAACATCGTCAATGACCGTGCGCGCCTCCGGGAACGCCTCGCAAACATCTTTCATCATCCCCTGCGCCTGCGCGCCCTGTCCGGGAAACAAAAATGCATATTTCTTCGCCATGTCAGCTCCTGTTTTTTTTGACAAAATCTGCCAAAGTGTCAATCTGAAGTCAGTGTATAGCATTGCAAAAAAATATGCAAGCAGAAAAATCCGTGGTATACTGGAGAAAAGGAGATATGATAAAAGCACCGCACAAACGGCGCGGTACTTTTATCATGACAAGTTTCCGTTGGAAACTTGCATATCAAATGCCACTTCTCATTTCATTACGAAGTGGCGTAAAAAGGCAAGAAAAAAAGTTGCAACTTTCTTTCTTGCCTTTTTATGGGAGACTGCGATGAACGACTTTCAATTTTATGCGCCCACAAAAATCATCTTCGGCAGGGGGACGGAACGACGGGTCGGCTCGCTCGTGGCGGAATTCCCGTGCAAAAAAGTGCTGCTGCATTACGGGTCGGGAAGCGTCAAAAGAACTGGGCTGCTCGATCGCGTCAAAGCCTCATTGCGGGAAGCCGGCATTCCGTTCGTCGAGCTGGGCGGGGTCGTGCCGAACCCGCGGCTCTCGCTCGTGCGTGAGGGCATCGCGCTCTGCAAAAAAGAAGGCATCGATTTTCTGCTCGCCGTCGGCGGCGGCTCCGTCATCGACAGCGCAAAGGCAATCGGCTACGGCTGCGCCAACGACTTTGACGTGTGGGACATTTTTGAGAAAAAACGGCAGCCCGCCGCGTGCCTCCCCATCGGCGTGGTGCTGACCATTGCCGCCGCCGGGAGCGAGATGAGCAACAGCGCCGTCATCACCAACGAAGACGGCCAGAAAAAACGCGGCTCAAACTCCGACACGTGCCGCCCGAAATTCGCGATCATGAATCCCGAACTGACGATGACCCTGCCGCCCTACCAGACGCGCTGTGGCTGCACCGACATCCTAATGCACACCATGGAACGCTATTTTACGAACGACGGTAATATGGAAATAACCGACAGCATTGCGGAAGCCCTCATGCGCACCGTCGTCCACAACGCGCTCATCCTGGAACAGAAGCCCGACGATTACGACGCGCGCGCCGAAATCATGTGGACGAGCAGCCTGAGCCACAACGACCTGACCGGCTGCGGGAACGGCGGCAACGATTTTGCCACGCACCGGCTGGAACACGAACTGGGCGGCATGTTCGACGTGGCGCACGGCGCAGGACTCGCCGCGCTGTGGGGAAGCTGGGCGCGCTACGTGTACAAAGACTGCCTGCCGCGCTTCAAAAAATTCGCCCGTGCCGTGTGGAACGTCGCCGCAGACGGCACCGACGAAGCCATCGCCCGCAAAGGCATCGAAGCCACGGAATCATTTTTCCGCGCCATACAAATGCCCACGAATATGCGCGAACTGGGAATCGCCCCCACCGACGCACAGATTGCCGAACTCGCCAAAAAATGCGCCGTCACCTCAAACGACAACCTCGGCCGTGCAAAAGTCCTGCACGAAGCCGACATGCGCGCAATCTACCAAGCCGCCCGGTAAATATCTTTATCGCATGATTATTTTTATAGAGGGGAAAAGCCTTTCCCCTCGCTCGCACTGCGTTACTCGCTCCCCTTTCGCCTAGGGGCTGCCGCCCCTAAAACCCCGCGTCAGCCAATGAGCGTATAGCCCGCGTCGGCAACCGCCTTGGCAAGCGCGTCGTTCGCGACCGTACCCATCAGTGTCACAGTCGCCGTGCCGCTTGTATGGTCTGCCGTCGCCGCCGCAACGCCACCGACCGCCTCCAACGCCTTTTTCACGTGCGCTTCGCAATGCGCGCACATCATGCCGTCCACTTTGAGCGTCCTTGTCATCGTTTTCTCCTTTGTCTTTATCTTCGCACCGTTGAGCCGCAGCGCATTCATCACCACGCAGAAGCTCGAAAGGCTCATCGCCGCCGCGCCCAGCATCGGGTTGAGCGCAATGCCGAACGCCTTGTAATACGCGCCCGCCGCCACGGGAATGAGCAGCACATTGTAGAAAAATGCCCAGAACAAATTCTGATGAATGTTGCGCAGCACCGCGCGGCTCAGCCGGATTGCGGCGGCAACATCCCGCAGGCTGCCATGCATCAGCACCACGTCGGCCGCGTCAATCGCGATGTCCGTGCCCGCGCCAATGGCAATGCCCGTGTCAGAGCGCATGAGCGCGGGCGCGTCGTTGATGCCGTCGCCCACCATCGCCACTTTGCCGCCCGCCTGCAACTGCCGCACCACGCTTTCCTTGCCGTCGGGAAGTACGCCCGCAATCACCGTGTCCGTGCCCGCCTGCGCGCCGATTGCCTGCGCGGTGCGCTCGTTGTCGCCCGTCAGCATGACCGTGCGGATTCCCATCGCTTTCAGCTCCTGCACCGCCCGCGCCGAATCCGGCTTGATGACATCGGCGACCGCAATCAGCCCGACAAACGCGCCGTCCACCGCGAACGCAAGCGGCGTTTTGCCCTGCGCCGCAAACGCATCCGCCTGCGCGCGCACTGCCGGGGAAATCTCCGCCTGTCCGCCAATAAACGCGATGCTGCCGCCCATGATTTTTTTGCAGCCACAGACCGCCGTCACGCCGTTGCCGGGAAGCGCGGAAAAATCGTCCGCCTCCCGCGCCGTCAGCCCTGCCTGCACCGCCCGCGCGACCACCGCCTTTGCCAGCGGATGCTCGCTCCTGTTTTCCGCGTCGAGCGCGACCTGCAACAGTTCCGTCTCGTCCCCGGCCGCCACGATGTCGGTTACCGCAGGCTCGCCGCGCGTAATCGTGCCCGTCTTGTCCAGCGCGACAATCTTCGTCCTGCCCGCCGATTCCAGCGATGCCGCCGTCTTGAACAGGATGCCGTTCTTTGCGCCCACGCCGTTTCCCACCATAATCGCCACGGGAGTCGCAAGGCCGAGCGCGCACGGACAGCCAATCACGAGCACCGCAATGCCCCGGCTGACCGCAAAACCGAACGTCTCGCCGACCGCAAGCCAGATGACCGCCGTCATCAGCGCAATCAGCATGACCGCCGGAACGAACACGCCTGACACCTTGTCGGCAATCTTGGCGATCGGGGCTTTGGTCGCCGCCGCATCGCTCACCATCTGAATAATCTGCGAAAGCGTCGTGTCCTCGCCCACGCGCGTCGCCCGGCACTTGATAAAGCCCGACTGATTCACCGTCGCCGCGCTCACCGAATCGCCCGCCGCCTTGTCCACCGGGACGCTCTCGCCTGTCAGCACACTTTCGTTCACCGCGGACGACCCGTCAATCACTACGCCGTCCACGGGAATATGCTCGCCGGGGCGCACCACAAAAACGTCCCCGATTTTCACCATTTCAATAGAAACAACCTGCTCTTTTCCGTCAATCTCAAGCACCGCCGTCTTTGGCGCAAGCGCGAGCAGCCCTTTGAGCGCGTCCGTCGTCCGCCCCTTGGAGACCGATTCCAGCAGCTTGCCCACCGTGATGAGCGTGACAATCATCGCCGCGCCCTCAAAATAAAAATTGTCAAGCGCGCGCATCTCGCCCGCATTGTCGCCCGCAAGCACCGCCGCCGTCATCTCGAACAGCACGAACACGCTGTACGCAAACGAAACGCCCGAACCGAGCGCGACGAGCGTGTCCATATTGGGCGCGCGGTGCAGCAACGCCTTCGTGCCGCTCACAAAAAAACGCTGGTTGATGACCATGACCGCCGCCGCCAGCAGCAGCTGCGCCAGCCCCAGGGCAATATGATTCCCGTCCAAAAACGACGGCAGCGGCAAGCCGAACATCATGTGCCCCATAGAAAGATACAGCAGCACGAGCAGAAAGCCGACCGAACAAATCAGCCGCCGTTTGAGCACCGGCGTGTCGCGGTCGCGGAGCAACGACTCCTGTTCCGCCGCCGACCTGCCGCGCGCCCCGTCCTGCCGCGCACCGCCAAGCGGCTCCGCACCGTAGCCCGCATCTTCCACCGCCTTCACGACCGTCTCCGCAGCCGCGTCGCCGTCCACCGTCATCGAATGCGTCAGCAGCGACACCGAACACCCCGAAACGCCCGGCACCGCTCCCACCGCCTTCTCCACCCGCGCCACGCACGCCGCACAACTCATCCCCGTAACAGAAAACTGACTCATGCCGGAAGTATACCACGAAACGCCGCGACGAGGGAAGCCTGCACGGAAATCGGAATCACGATTCTGCCGTCGTTCTCATGATATTTTCCCCAGTCAAAAAGTGGCGTGGCGTTGTCCTTTTTCCCCGAAATCGTATGCGAAACATGCGTGAACGCAACCCAGGGCATCGGCGAGCACTGGAAAATGTCGTTTCCGAGCGGCCCGGTAAAATATGCTTTCTGCGCCGCGGCCGTCTTTGAAGCCAGCGCACAATACTCGGCCAAATCGTCGAGCAGCGGCACGTTGACGACCTTGAACAATTCGGTTTCTTTGTTCAGATAGGTGAACGCGGTGTCGATTTTGTCGAACAGCGCGACGTGCCCGTTCACAAAGCGATAGCGAAACGCTTCGATTTCGTTCGCGCACGTGCAGACCGCGTGCACCATCGCCAGCGTGAAAGAAAGTTTTTTCGCCTTGACCATTCGCCTGAAATTCGTGATGTCCGCCTCAAAGGTCACGCAAAAACTCGGCTCGACGCAGTTCCTAAAAACCATGCAATGCGTCGCGCGCTTCCATTTCTTTTCGTCGATTATTTTGTATTGATTGGACATCTGTTTTATTTCCTTTAGATTTTTACAGGCGAGTTTTGCACTATGCTTGTACAGCATCGTATTGAACAAGATTAACACATCATCGGCAAAAAACAACGAATGCGGGAGACCGCGTATTTCCGTGTGCATGAGGCTTTTCATTTTTATGATAACAACGCGTTGGGGATAAGCCCGGCGGCGCAATGCGCCGCAACGCCCGAAAAATGTTACTTAAGTTTTGCGTATATGTCATCGGTGACTGGCTCAAGCCATTCGGCGCGCGTGCCTTCGCCCGGGACTTCCACGGCAAGGTGTTGGAACCAGTTGTCGGACTGCGGCTTAAAAATTTTTGCGTTCGCTTTGGTGCTTACCCGCCTTAATTAGCAAAAAATACCGACGAAGGAAAATTGTCAAGGGTTTGCGCCGAAGGCGACGACGGCTTTATGCCTCACGAGAGATAAATAGCCGCCCTTGACAATTTTTCAAGGCGGTGATACCCACACCAACGGCGGTAAGCACAAGCGAACACAAAAACCTATCAAGCACTTATTATTTTTGTTTTAATTGATTAAAACATTCTTTAAGAGTATTTACATACTTATCTAAAAGTCGTTTGAACATATCGTGTTCTTTATCGCTGAAACATTCAAGAATTTTCTGTTCGGCAGATATAATTTTGCCCGCCGTATTTTCGGCTAAAACCTTTCCTTTTTCAGTTAATCGCAATATTTTATTCTTTTGATTTTCAGTTGTTTTTTCCAAAACCACATATTCGTCTTTTTCAAGTTTTTTTTATGGCTGAACTGACACTATACTTGTTGAGATGTAGGCTATGCGCTATATCTGTCTGCGTTAAATTTTCATCGGTATATGCGTACAAAGAATATAAAATCCAAAGTGTGCAATCTGAAATGCCGTAAATACTTGCAAGTGTTCCGTATTCGTCTTCTACGATTTTGTATGCAAGATTGAAATAGTTTATTTTGTTATTGGTTTTCATAGAATAACCACCGCCCGATATTATAATTATATCATTTCAAAGGCGGTAATTCAAGAATTAGGCCATGTAAAATAGTGTGATTTCATATTATATCTATGTATAAGAGAAATCAGGTATGAGAATACAGTTACCTGAGCATTTTACATATAAAAAACTTTTATTATTTGTATTGCCTACCATAATTATGGAACAATGTTGTTTACAATGATTTATGGCATTGTTGACGGTTTGTTCGCCTCAAATTTTGTAGGTAAATCGGCGTTTACCGCAATAAATTTAATAATGCCGTTTATAATAATACTCGGTGCAATAGGTCTTATGTTTGGTGCTGGCGGTAGCGCGTTAGTGGCAAAAACTATCGGCGAAGGCGAACGGGAAAAAGCAAACCGTATTTTTTCTTTGCTAGTTTGCTTTATTGTTTGTTCGAGCATTTTATGTACGGTTATCGGCGAAATCTTTTTACCGCAAATCGCAGTTTTATTAGGTGCTAATGAAGAAACGTATGAATACTGTATGCTGTACGAAAGAATAGCACCCTGCTCTTTGACATTCTCTATGTTGCAGAATACATTTCAAGTTTTTTTTGTTGTCGCCGAAAAAGCAAAATTAGGTTTAATTATAACAGTATGCGCTGGTTTAACGAATATTGTTTTGGACGCATTGTTCGTTTTAGCATTTAAGTGGGGGGGGGGACTTGTCGGCACAGCGGTTGCAACGAGCGCAAGTCAAGTAGTTGGCAGCGTAATTCCGATAGTGTATTTCTTGTCAAAAAATAATAGTCTTTTAAGATTTGCAAAGCCTGTTTGGAATATAAAAGCACTATTAAAAACTTGCGCAAACGGCTCGTCGGAATTTTTAACAAATATATCGTCGTCGGTGGTAACGTTATTATATAATTTTCAATTATTGAAATTGGTTGGAAATGACGGCGTTGCCGCTTTCGGCCTAATAAATTATATAGCAACAATATTTATGGTGGTTATGCTGTCGGTTGTTCGCCTATTATCGTTATCACTTTGGAGCAAAAAATGAATTAGAAGTGAAAAATATATTGCGAAAAAGTCTTGTTATTATATTTATTTCGGGCATTATTATGACGGGACTGTCGGAAGCACTTGCATACCCTTTAACTAAAATTTTTGTCGGCTCTGATGATGGTTTATGCAATATGACGGTAAACGGTATGCGTATATATGTGGGTTGCTTTTTAATATGCGGTTTTAACATATTCGCATCGGCTTTCTTTACCGCTCTTAATAATGGGTTTGCCTCTTTTGCAATATCGTTTATCAGAACTGTAATATTCCAAATTTCTGCGGTTATGGTATTGCCTATCTTCTTCAATTTGAACGGTGTTTGGTGTGCAATATTAGTTTCCGAAAGTTTGGCTATAATCGTAAGCATAGCGTTCCTTGTCGGTTATAGAAAAAAATATAACTATTCTATATTCAAAACAAAATCGGTCAAATAATGCAAGAACTAAAAACGGCTAAAACTCTTTATTATGCGTGTCGCCCGCATTGTAAAACCGTACTTATGCAAGCGCAAAACGGTATGGACGGCTATATTAAGTGTCCGAAATGCGATAACTACATACATATCATAATTCGCAATGGAACTGTAACAACCAAAACAAAGTCGTAGTAACGGAACGCTCGGAAACGGGCGTTCTTTCTTATATAAATAGCCTTTATGCGACAAAGGCTTTTATTTTATACTGTCATTATTTTGCTATGCTGTGCATAGGCGCATTTTTGCGTTTTGCATAGGCTTTTTCTATTTGGGAAACTGCCGCGCCCGAATGAAACAAAACTGTTTTAAGAACCGAAACGGAGCAATACCGCCCTAAAAAGGGTTGTTTTGTTTCGGTCTTTTTTATTTATAGGCTACTGCACTCCGGCGGCGCAGTGCGCCGCAACGCCCGAAAAACATTACTTGAGTTTTGCGTATATGTCGTCGGTGACTGGCTCAAGCCATTCGTTGCGCGTGCCTTCGCCTGGAACTTCCACGGCAAGGTGCTGGAACCAGCTGTCCGCTGCGGCTCCGTGCCAGTGCTTTACGCCCGCTGGAATGTTCACGCAGTCGCCGGGATTCAGCGCGACCGCTTCCTTGCCCCATTCCTGATACCAGCCGCGCCCCGCCGTGCAGACCAGAATCTGCCCGCCGCCTTTTTCCGCCTGGTGGACGTGCCAATTGTTGCGGCAACCCGGCTCGAACGTCACGGTGAAAATGCCGACCTGCTCTATGGAGACCGGCCCGAGGTAGCTCTGCCCGATAAAATACTGCGCGAACGCATCATTGGGCTTTCCGGGATTGTACGGCGTTTGCTTGGTGAATTCTTCGAATGTCATCTTTTTTCCTCCTTGTTGATTCTTCGGCTTTGCGGAGAGGGCGGATGTGAGCGCGACCGCCGCAAGCGCGACAAAAATGATTTTTTTCATGTTCATAGTTCCTCCGTTATTTTCCGGGCTTCAACTCCCCATAGAAATATGCGGCAGTCGCGCCGCCGTCTATCAGGAAATCCGCGCCCGTAATGAACGCGCCCTTGTCGCTCAGCAGAAGTTCCGCCACGTTCGCCACCTCGTCGGCTGTACCCGGACGGTGCGCGGGACATTTGGCGAACATATTCTTGTAGAAATCTCCGCGAATGCCGTTGAACTCGTCAATCGCAAGCGGCGTTACGATAATGCCAGGCGAAATGGAATTGATTCTCGCGCCGCGCGCTCCCCAGCGGACGGCCTCGAACATGACGCGCTTTTCGTTGCAGCGTTTCGCCATTTGGTATGCGTGGAGCGTGTCGCGGATATTTTCCGGCCGCAATATTTCAAGCCGCAACAATTCTTCCGTGGGCGTGGTGGCGAGCAGTTCGTCTTCTTCGGGCGTGAGTTGCTTCATCCGATGCCCCGACTGGCTAGAAATCGTCACGCCGACTCCGCCCGTTTTGATGACCTTGCCCACTTCTTCCAAAAGCACCGCCGTGCCGTACAAATCCACTTTGAGAATCGTCTCCACCGGAGCCTGGCTCGGCGACACTCCCGCCGCGTTGACAAGATACGCAATCTCGCCGTATTTGTGGCATTCGGCGATGATGCCCCGTATCGATTCACGGGAAGAAATGTCCGCCGCAAAAGGCACGCAGTCAAAGCCCGCGTCCGCCATGATTTTGCAGATTGCCTCGGCGTTTTCGATTTTCTTGTCGCCCACGACAATCTTTTTTCCGTAGCCTATCCTGCGAGCAATCGCCATCCCAATTTGCCCCGCGCCTGTAAGCAGCACAACGTCCTTCATTTTTACCTCGCTTGTTCAATTCATTTTAGCAGGGGAAAACGAATCATGTCAAATACTTTGTTTGCATTCAAAAAATATGCATTTCAGGCATAGGTGGAAAAAAAAGGAGGGGGATAAAACGCATCGGATTTAACGATGAAATGGGGGAGGAAGTAATTTTTTTATAGTTTGCTAGAAATTATATCACAAATATGATATAATTTTATATCAATAAATTGGAGTGAATAATGATAAAACTTACTAAAGCAACAATCCACAGATACAAAAGCATAGAGACGGAGCAGTCTTTTAATGTTGAAGATGATGTTACCGTTTTAGTTGGCATGAATGAGTCAGGTAAAACAAGTCTATTGGAAGCATTGGCCAAAGTTAATTATTTTGATGAAGATGATGACTCTTTCAAGTTTAATATGACGCACGATTTCCCGCGTAAGCAAAAAAAGCAGTTGAAAAAACTGGCGAAACTCCTGTTGCGGTAACATTAAATTATATACTATCAGATGATATAATTAAAACAATAGAAGCTGATGTTGGAGTTAAAATTAAATCCAAAGAAATATCATATTCAAAAAAATATAATAATGGTGGGACTTTTTCGTCAGTTTCAATTGATGTAAAGGAATTTTTAAGTGCAAAACTTGGAAATGATGCAGAAAAGTATCTTGATGATTTTTCCGTAGTTAAAAAAGAAGATGAATTTAATCAAGTTATATCAAAAGCAAAATCTAATGACGAAACACCAGAAATATTAAGTCTTTTAGAAACATTAAGAGTTTATTTTAAAAATACTTGGGCTTGGGATAATCCAATTGAAGAATATGTTACAAGAGTATACATAAAAAATAATCTTCCTAAAATTTATGTATTATGATGATTATTATATGTTGCCATCACGTATTTCTATTGAGAATTTGCAGTCAGATAACAATATTGAAAATTCTGATAAAACTGCGAAAGCACTATTAGAATTAGCAGATATTGATATTGATAAGTTAACAACTGCTGATAATTTTGAGGACTACAAAGCAGAATTAGAAGCTACACAGTTAATTATTTCAGAAGAATTATTCAAATATTGGTCTACTAATCAAAATTTAAAAATCAATTTTGATATAGATAAAGTTGAAAAAACAGATAGCCAACATAATAGAAGAATTGTAGAACATATTTTAGACATAAGAGTACAAAATACGCGTAGCGGTGTTTCGTTACCACTAAAAAATAGAAGCAAGGGATTTAATTGGTTTTTCTCTTTTCTAGTTTGGTTCAAAAAAATACAAGAGGATAAAAAAAGTACTTATATATTATTATTAGATGAGCCTGGATTAAATTTACATGCTATGGCTCAACAAGATTTATTAAAGTTTATTTATGACTTGTCGAAAGAGTATCAAATCATTTACACAACACACTCTCCTTTTATGATAGAATCTGAAAATTTAACAAAGGTTAGAACGGTGGTTGAAAAAACTGATGGTACAAAAGTGTCAGAGTCTGTGCAAGAAAAAGACCCGAATACCTTATTCCCTCTACAAGCGGCTTTAGGGTATACATTAGCACAAAATTTATTTGTTTCTCCAAAAAATTTGATTGTTGAAGGAATTGCAGATTTAACTTATTTAAACCTTATTTCAAATATTTTAGCAGAAAAAGAGAGAGAGGGATTAAATGAAGATATAACGATTGTTCCTGTTGGTGGGGCTGATAAAGTAGCTACTTTTGTTTCTTTACTTCGCGGAAATGAATTAGATATGGTTTGCTTACTTGATACTTTCTCTGATCAGTCAGCAAAGGGTAGACTCGGCAATTTGGTTGCTGAAAGAATTATCAAAGAGAAAAATATATTATTTTTCCATGAATTTACAGGCGATACATTTGCAGATTTTGAAGATATGTTTACAGACAATGAATATATTAATCTTTATAATAATGCATTTGGTACGAGCATTAGTATCACTGACATTAAATCCGACAAACCTATAATGCGGCAGTTAAAAGAACTTAATGGCAATAAAGATTTTAATCATTATAAACCTGCAAATTATATGGCAAAAAATATAGCAGATATTACTTTATCTGATGAAACAATAGAACGCTTTGAAAAAATATTCAAAAAAATAAATAGTCTACTAAACTAAGTTATTAAAATTGCGCAGTTCTTAAAATAATTGATATGCCATTAGGCGTATGGATTTTTATTTCTGTGACAAAAGTAAAAATCCATACGCTAAAACTGCCAGTTGATAAAGATCAAGCAAAAAGTTGTCGAAGCGTATTTATTAAGGAGACTACGCAATCCCTTGTAAGTCATTAGCTCCGTGCTATTGAATGCTTGCCAAATAGCTCGGAAAGTGGCGGAGAAATTTGGCGATGCCATGGCAACTGGTAAAGAAAAATAGCGAATATGACTTATAGAAACACAACGACACACAGAAACATTCCTGCCATACTTGCAGAAAATCTTCTGCTAATTGATGCATTTCTCAAAGTCAAACAGCTCGTCGTACATTCGGACGACGAGGCATATATGCTCACGCGCCCGCTCACGGCTTCACTTACCGCTGTATCGCAGAGACAATGTTTACTCATATTGCTCTTTTAGAAGTGCTATATTGCTTGCAATATGCTCTCTCCATGCTCCCGAATCTGACACGGAATTAACAGCCGTGCAGTTTTCATAAAAAGCCATCATTTCCGTATGGGATATTTTCTTTCCGTTCTTTTTTGCCTTTTTGAAAACTTCAAGAAGCTCTGTCAGTTCCCCTATTGTCAGGGGGATAATCTTCTGGCTTTTTCCTTGATATTCATATTTTACGGAAATCCAAAAAGTATTGATTGTATCATCATGCAATCGCGGCGCAATAAACAGGCAATAACTTGGACGGTCTGTATGGGTATTTTCAAATTCCCGTAAATGGCGCATAACTGGCTGCCCCTCATTAAACCATTGGTCACGTCCTGTGAGCATCGTTACTTCGCAGATTGCGTTAAACGTGTCATAGAAACACTCAATGTCAGGTACTTTTGCGGGAGCGGTAAAAGTCGGTTCATTGTCATCGCCAAGCGGCGCATTCGGTTTTATCAATTCTGCATCATCAATAATATTCATTGCAATGTTCGTCCATTTTTCCAGGGCAACAGACGGTTTCATTCCGAGCTTCGATATATTTTTTAGGGCGTTTCTCGCTTCGTCAATCTTTTCATTATCTTCATACATATATTTAAGCGTTTCATTTTGCAAAGCCAGACGAACACCACGCAAATGTTCAATCTGTTTTTTCAGTTCTTTTACGGAAGATTGAACATGAACGGAAACAGGTTCTCGTTGTAATTTGTTACGCAGGTTGTTTATTTCTGTAATAATATCAAGGGCGATTTTCTGTAAGGTGTCAACGGTTTCAAAGGGCAGGGTGTAGCCATAATAATCGCCGATATATGCCTGATAACCTTCGGTTGAAAAATAATGCGCCTCACCTGTCAAATCGTTGAGTATTGCATCTATTTCAAACATACGGCGTGGTTCTAAATCGATATAGTAGCCGCCTCCATGAATATAAATATATTTTGTCAAGCGTAGGCAACGGACAATATTGTCTGTGTATTCATGGATATTTTTCTGCGGATTGTTAAAATCCTTTAGATATTCGGCAATATACTTTTCCACATAAGAATTTTTCTCTTTGTCAGTTCTTAGGCTTTCTAATTTTTTCCTAAATACGATTAGCCTGTCAGCAATGTCTTCTACGTCGGAAAAGTTTACAATCGACAATGCAAAAATACCAAATTCAAGTTTTGAAATGCCTTTTGCTTTCATTCCATATTCTTTGCACTTCTCGTTTACGTATTTTATCAGTCTGAGCGTATTCACGAACGGAATACTGTTATATTCTTTAAAACCTTTCATCAAAGGATTTGGATACTGGAATTTCAGAAGATATGCAAGCATTACGTCTCCGATTTCAATTTCTCCACCAAGGAAACCAACCCCATTTTTTCAATCGGGTCAAAAGACGTTCTTCCCCGCATGGGAGCATCTTTTTGAATGAAACATATTGGTCGTTTGCCGCATGGCTATCTGCCTTCGAATTTATCTCCGAATTCAGATAAAGAATAAACCCCATTACCAACTCGTTTAAAAAGCCTCAAAGATCGTTCCTCTGTATTTGAATATTCATTATGATTTATTTCACCTCGAACTGAATTTCGGAATGTGTCCATTTTGAAGCGACCTGCAAAAATCGGATCTTTAACCCTTTCTTCCAAGTATTCATAAATTTTATTTAAAGTAACTTCATCATGATTTTTTGCTTTTTCACTTTTTAAGAATTCAACAAGAAGTTTTTTAAGGGACGGAATTGTACCGGGGAGTTGACTTTCTTTTTCTTGAATTTCAAGAATGATTTTTCTTACACTTTTATCTTTTCTCGTACTGTATTCATTTTTCTCAAGCATATGAAAAATGTCTGAATATTTCATCAAATATTCTTCATCTGGAGTAAAAAGGGAATCCGTGTATTTTACCGAATTATAAATTGCTTGTAATTTTGAAAATTGAATAGGATTTTTCTCATTGAAAATTGCATTTACTTCAAAGTTAGATTCAAGACCACCACGCGTCAAATTAGTGCTTCCGACAATCGAAATGTTTTCATTGGAATTTTTGAACAAATAAATTTTTGGATGAAACACAACATCGTTGCGGTTTTCTCTTTTGTCGCCATAACAATAGAAATCTACGCCTTTATATTGGCGTTTTAAATCAAGAAAATATTTCATAGCCTTTGGATCGGTTGTCTTAAAATCCAATCCAACAATTAGTTCAAATTTTCCTCCGTTGTCAAGAGAACGTAAGAGCGAATCACGAATTACATCAACACCTGAAGACTTTAGGAACGCAACCGCAATTTGTGTTTTTTCAGAGTTTTGCAATTCCTGGTTTATAATTTTTCCTATTGGATAATCCAAATTTGAATTGATTGAAATTCTTTCTGTCGGTTGCATTCCGTTTCTCCTAATCGGTAAAAATGATTTTCGCCGTATCAACTATATAGCCTAATAGTTTTTTTCCACAAAAATCAAAATCCAAGTCCACCATTTCTTTCCATGTTAATCTTGAAGTGTCAACATTTCTTGCATCTAAATCTTTTCTTGCTTGACATATTATATAATCATTCCAATAGTTTTCAAATCGATTGACTATGCAATTAATTCCATCACTATTTGCAAGGGCTTCAAATTTGTCAATATCCCCCAAATATACATTTTCTTTGTCAATCAATTTAATTAATTTTTGTCCATTATTTTTCTCGCTTACGTTGTCAACAACTTTGTAATCAAAGCCAATATAATCTAATAGATCCCTTAAAGAAATTGTATCATTATTCATAAAATCCTCTATAAATTATAAGCATCGCTGTACTGTCGGGAATTGTACGGCGGATCGACATAGACAACATCAGCGGAAATGGTTTTTGCCAGTTTATTTGTATCGCAGTTGAAACAATGATTGTGCCTTAGATTTTTATTTGGTTCTGGCAATAACAAGACAATCGCATTCGGCAGTTCGGCATTCTGCCTGTATGCATCGTAATGCCCGCATGTATTGGCAATTTTATCCAGTCCGTACAAAAGAGATGTTATCAGCATTGCCCTTTCTTTTTCATTGAGTTTCTGAGAGGCATATTCTTTTTCAATGAATTCGCGAATAAATCCAATTTTTGAACATACACTTTGAGAGAAATACGTACCTGAAAAATTTTCCGTCATGTAGTTTTCTTCATAAGGAATGCTGCTGTTAAAATACCCGATATAGTCTTTGATTTTTGACTCGTCAAATGGCTCATCAGAAAACCAAGTGAGGTGGCAAAGATAATTGCTATAGAGAATGTCGTTTGTAATCAGTCGCTTATTAGTATATGCAGAGGCAACTGCTCCTGTTCCGGCAAAAATATCAGCAAATGTATCAAAATTGCCACACTCTGCAGAAATGATGTTTGTGATAAAAGTGAGAAGCCTATACTTATTTCCTAAATACCGCCGATTGTTGATTTTTGTAGTAACCATTTTTCTAGTCTATTCTAACATAAAATAGGAAAAAATTATAGTAGTATAATACGATACACCTTTAACCATGGCATTCTTCATCCATGCAATTATCTACCTCATCAAATGGCATTTCCCGACATCAAAGCCACACAGCCCACCGCCCTGCATGGGCGGCTTTTTGTTCCGTTTCACTCCACAAAAACCATGCCTTCCGCACTTCGCCGACTAACCGCGGCTCATCCTTCCGAAGGCGCTTCGCGCCTTCGGAAGGACTGCCTGCGGCAGGTGCTCCAATCATTGCCGCAGGAAATCCCGCCCGCTTACTGCTTCATCAGCCCCGCGCCGGTCTGCCATGCCTGCCCGACTTTTTCGCCGATCGCATAGTAGCCGTTCTGGAACTGGTCGAACACGAAGGCATTGAGCTTTGCGGGGACGACCTTGCCCTTTTCGTCAAGCACGTTTTCGTCCGCAAGCACGTTGAGGATTTCGCCGAGTACGCGGAATCCGTAGGCGGTGTGCTGGCATTCTGCGACCTTGCATTCGAGCGTCAGCGGGAATTCCTCCACGACCGGCGCATCCACCCGCGTGCTCTTTACGGCGTGCAGGCCCGAACGCGCGAACTTGTCTTTCATCTTGTTGCCCGTCGCGATGCCGAAAAAGTCCGCCGCCTCAATGTGGGGAACGTCGGCAATGCTCAGGCAGAACGCCCCCGTACGCTTGATGTTCTCCGCCGTCTTGTGATCCTCGTCGATGTTCAGCGCGACCATGTTTTCCGCGCACACGCCGCCCCACGCCATGTTCATCACGTCAACGCTGCCGTCCTCGTTGTAAGTCGCAATCATCAGCACCGGCATCGGGAACGTGTACGGCTTTACACCCAAATCTTTCAACATACGTTTTCTCCATAAATAAAAATTGATTTTGAAGTTTGCAACACAAACTTTTGAAATAAAAACGTTACGCCGTTTTTTCGGCGTTGTTTTTACTCACCCGCCTTTTTTGCCGGGGCGATTTCGGCATAGCCGTTCCAGGCGAACAGCGGCTGTTCCTGCTCGTCGGCGTAGACCTGTTCGACGTTGCAGATGTACAGGTAATGGTCGCCCGTCTCTGTGAATTCTTTCAGCGTACAGACGATGGCAAGCGCGCTGTGGAGCGGTACGCGGATTTCGCTTTCGGGAAGCGATTGCATCTCAATGCCGAATTTTTCGATTTTGTCGGTGTTCCTGCCCGTCGTGCTTCCGCAGCCCAGCACGGCTTCCGCGATTTTTTCGCCGGGCACGGTGAGGACGACTTTTTTGTTCTGCCGCACCATTTCGCCGCTGAACGACGTTTTCGCCATCGCGTAGGCAATCATATTCGGGTTGTAGGAAAGGTACGTCCACCATGAGACGGTCGCGAGGTTCGTGCCGCCGTCCATCTTTTGCGTGCAGACAAGCGTTACAGGATTGGGCGAAGTGACGCGCGCCGCTTTGGGCAATGTGATTTTGTTCATGGAATTCTCCTATAAAAAGTCAATTACAATTTTGAAAAATTATAATTGACTTTTTTACGCACATTCGCAACGCAGTGTGAATGTGCATTAAATATGCAAGTTTCCAACGGAAACTTGACATGAAAAAAAGTTGACGCTATTTCAGGCAACTTTTTTTCATATCTCCTTTGTATTTCGTTGTTGACAATAATTATATGACGGTATATAATCGCCGTCAAGTACGCACATTTTTGTTATATACTTACAAAAAGTAAAGTATGATTTTTTGAAGAGGCAGGTTATGGAAAGACTAGACGAACGCTGCATCGGCAACGAAAAACTTTGCGAGACGGGATTCAGTTACACGCTGTCACTTATCAGCGGCAAATACAAAATGACCATTCTTTACGCGCTCATGGAATTCGGAGTCGTGCGGTTTAACGCACTGCAACGGTACATCAAAGGCATCTCGTTCAAGACGCTGAGCCTTTCGCTGAAAGAACTTGAAGCCGACAAGTTGATTATCCGCACGGAATATCCGCAGATTCCGCCGAAAGTGGAGTACAGCCTTTCCGCGCGCGGCAAGTCCCTCATGCCCATCCTCGACGGCATGTGCGCCTGGGGCGAGAAGAATCGGATGTGACCGGGAACGTCAAACAACACCACTTCGCTTGCATATTTTTCACAAAAACTGTCAACTGCCTGACAACATGCCCTATAATTATACAAAGAGGTAAACCGATGAAAAAAATTGTATTCGCCGATATTCCGATGAAAGAGATGATCGCAGGTCGTGACGGGCAGTGCTATGCCCGCACGGGGAACGCCGGCTGCACGTACAAAGGAACGGTCGTCTATCCGATAAATGCGGTGCTTGCGGAAAAAATGAAGGCGGGTGACGACATGAAAGTCGTACTTTTGAAAACGATGACGCAGGACGGAAACGCCGAAAAAAATGCGGAGTTGTTTCGGCAGGAACTTGACGCAATCAACGCGGGCATCGGGGCGCGCATCGCGTATGAAATGATTGACACTGATTTTGTCGAAACAAAGGAAAACCACGAAAAACGCCTGCGGGCCATGCTTGCCAAAATTGAGGACGGCGCGCAGTTGTATGCCGACATCACGTTCGGGCAGAAGCCGCTTCCCATGGTCTTGATGTGCGTGCTGCATTTTGCAGAAAAATTTTTCGACGCTGACATAAAAAAAATCGTGTACGGCAAAGTTGATTTTGTGCGGCATGACGACGGAAAATCATATCCTGAAAACCCGGAACTTTATGACGTGACATCGCTCTATTATCTGAACGGACTTGTGGGGGCAATGGAAGCACCGTCGGGTGAGGCGGCATTGAAAGCCTTGGACGCATTTTTCGCGCTGTAGTGGCGTGTTCACAAGGTTTTGGTATGGACAAACAGCGACTTGAAGAACGCATACAGGCGACGGCAAGTGAAATTTTCTCGCTTGCGGAAAGTGCCCGGCTTGACGGGAGCGATGATTTCAAATCCCTGAAAACAAAACTCGCGGCGGATATTTGGCAATGGTGCGCCGCAGTATTTGGAAGCAAGAGAACGGGAAATGTCGGCGTGGAAATCATGGAGTGCATCAACCGCAGCCTTTCGTCTTTCAAAGGCGAAGCGGCAGGATATATGAACTACATCGCCGCCGCGCTGAAAAAAGAGATACGGCGGACGGAAGGAAAATCGGCTGTCGAAGAGCGATGCTCCATCAGTCTGCCTGACAAAAAACAGCGGCAGATAAAACAATTCCTGCGTTTTGCGGATTATTATGGAAAAGACATCACAAATGCAGACGTGCAGAAATTATTTGCCGAAAATTGCGCATGTCCCGTCGAAGAAATCGCGGCGTTGGCGCAGTATTATGCCCGCTCGTTTGTGCGGGGCGATACGATTGTCTCAGACAACGGCGAGGAGCGATTGATTTGGGATGTCGTGCCCGCCAAAGACGCTACGCTAGAAGAAACGGTCATGCTGAAAACAGAATTGGAATGTTGCCTGACTGAAATTGACAAAGCGTTTGCAACGGCACAAGAACGGACAAAGCCGTATCTTTCCGCGCTGATAACGCACCGCCTGCTTGTTAATCTGGAGTCGGCACCGGCAGATATGGACAATGCAATGGCATTATTGCGGGCGGCAACATTTGCAAAAACGAAAGAAGCGCAGAAAATCATTGCGGCGTATCAAAAAGGCGGCGCGTTTTGTACACAAGAGGACATTGCAAAATGCTTTGGCCGTGATAAGACAGATGCAAGCCGAACTCTGAAAAAATTTTTGGAAAAAGTGTCAACTTGCATAAAAAGCGACTATAATAATTAAGTAAGGAGAAAAACGAAATATGTATATGTCTTCGCTTGTTAAAAGCAACCAGAAATACAATTATCCTCAAGACATTCAAGGGAAGAACAAAGCCAACCCCGACCCGCTAAAAGATTTTTACTTTCATAACACGTATCCCAAAGATGGCATAAAAGCAGACAAGATGCTGAACAATGTTCGTAGCGACCTAAAACCATTTTCGGATTATATACGGACAAGCATAGACTATTTGCAAAAGAGTGCAACAGAAGGTGCGGACGTTGTTATTGCAAAAACAGAAGAAGCATATCTTGTGCCGCAGTTTACCATGATAAAGCCTATCCTTCCAAAAAATCAATTTGAAGTGGAAAAACCTTGCAACGTCTATGTTCTATCAGCTGAAGAAGATTTCGATACGGAAAGTTTTGAAGTAATCCACCGAAGGGATGAAATTTGTACTTTTAAGAATATGCTTGACAGTTATGGTGGCAAGGTCTTTGTTAGGATTTCTAAAGACAATGAGCAAGTCAAAAGCAATAAAAAATTTGATTTGTATGACAAGGACAAAGACGAGTCCATAAAATGCACGATTGAGCCTGTTTCGTATAATGATCCTGCTACTTACCGTATTGAAGGTATTGCGATACTATCCGTTGAGGAATTGGGTGATAAACTTATTTTTTCAACGGAAAAAGATGTTACGTCGCTCAAAGAGATTACGCTGTTTAATAACGACACGTTGCCAATCATAAGAAAGCCATCGCATGAAAAAACAATTATAACTGCAAAAAATAATGTGCCTATAAAACAAATTCCTAATTCTGCATATTATGCACTAGATTCAAAGCAGGATGATATTCATATTTTTGTAAACAATGCTCCTATAAAACACAATGTTGTAAAATTAGAAGAACTGCCTGAACGTGAATTGCAAGAACTTTTGCATTCAAACGATGTTTTCGTTCAAAATGGAAGACTGATATACCGGGGCAATGAAAAAGATTCCGTTTCTTTCGGAGACTTGAAGTTTCGCATTAAGAGCGAAAAATCATCGTTAAAACGACGATTCAAAGATAAAGCGGGAAAGTTTGTCGGAACTGTTATAGAAATACTTGCAAATGATAAAACCACGCGGGATTTGGAATCAAATACCGACATATTCTTTAAAGAGACAACAGAAAAACTAACGGACAGGCTGCCGTATAGACCGAACGAATGCCGCACATTCGAAATCGGACGAATCGATGAGAATCAAAGCCTCATGGAAATTGCAGAGAAAAAAAACGGTCAGCTTCAAAAAGTAACGGAGCGATCATTGCCAAAGCATTTATTTGCAGTTCCAAATACGTGGCAATTAACACAACAACAATCGGCTCTTGGAAAATTGCAGAAAATGCCCTGCCGTGAACAAGAAAAACTTCTAGAATTGTTTGAACGTAAATCGGAAAATGGAAAATCTGGAGCAACGTGGGAATGGTTTCAGAAACATGAAGTATCGGAATGGTTTTTGCTCACAAAAGATGAGTATGAAGGTTGTTCTGAACAGCGTGAGTTTGTACAACGGGCATTGGCAACACCCGATTTTGCTTTTCTTGACGGTCCGCCAGGTAGCGGAAAAACAACGAGCATCTTGGAACTGATAGCGCAGCTCGTTATGCAAGGGAAGAAAATTCTGCTGACCGCATCAACGAATGCCGCTGTCGATAATATTCTAGAACGGCTTGAAAAATTGCCAGAGGAAGTCCGTGCCAAAATTCTTGCCGTGCGTATTGGGAACGAAAGTTCTATTTCAGATACAGTACAGGAATATACACTTTCCGATGTCCCACAAAATTATCATGAAGAAATCAGCATGCGCGCAAATGTAGTATGCGCGACAATTTTTGGCGTGTTAAAACATCCTGCGTTCAAATTAAAAGATAGAAATCAGCCCGTGCGACCTTTGTATGATTATCTTATCATTGACGAGGCAAGTAAAACGACTTTTCAAGATTTTTTAGTTCCGGCTCTTTATTCTCGTCATTGGATATTGTCCGGCGATTTGAAGCAATTGACTCCGTATGTAGAACAGGGAACAATCCAGTCATCGTTAGAAGAGATTCCTGAATTTGATAGGAATTTTCAACACATACAGACAATCTTACAGCTTGCAAAAGAGAATGGTTTTGACAAAAAGAATGCAAAATTTTATACTGTTATTACGGCAAATCAAATAAACGCTGCGGAACAACTTATTACAAAAGATGGTATATGCGGTGTTATTACTAAACAGAAAAGCACAAATCCTTATATTGTGTCTATGCAGGAAATAAATGAGGCTTCACCAAAGGCTGTCATTTTATGGGGCGCACGGTTTCTTCTTGTTGAGGACAGTATACTGAAAGAGATACAGTACTGTTTGCCTGCAAGTTTCATTCCGTTGGATGCTATTGAATCTAGTGCGAAAAACTGTTCGACTTCGTTTCTTGTCGCAACCGCGCAAGCGTCTTTTGCAAAAGTAAAGTCTATTGAACTTGGAACAAGAGGAGATAAAGGAAATCGGAATAACCTAAAAGAAATTGCTGCTTATTGGAAAAACGCACTAAAAGAGCATAGCTGGGCAAAGGAAATCACGTGGCGGTTATGCAGAATTCAAGAATTATTCCTTGATGCAAAGGATGGAGCAACGGTAAAAAAATACAAGGAGCAAATAGAGCAACGGATACCGTCATTTAAAACAATAGACGGCAAAGAAATAATAAAAACATATTGCAATGCCATTGCAGGAATTGCCTTGCCGTCCATCCTTCAGTTGCTTCAAAACGGATTGAATGAGGATGTCCGCACAAATTTCAAACCGACTACGCTCAACAATGGGTTTGAGTCCGAAGATTTTAATATGAGACATACAATGTTGACCTATCAGCATCGTATGCACCCGTCGATTTCAGCATTTTCGGCTGAGCATATATATAATGGGAAGGCTTTAAAAGACGGTTCTGAACTTGATGAAAATCGAAGTTGGGACTGTCCGACGTTCGGCAAAAAGCATAGTGTGTGGCTTGATACGGAAAGTAGTGATTCGCGGAGTAATGAAAATCCTGAAGAAATCAAGATAATAAAGGAGCAGTTGAGAAAATTTATGGACTGGGCGAAAGACAATCCTCCAAATCAAGAAACTGGAACAGAGAAAAATTGGACAGTTGCCTGTCTTACATACTATAAAAAACAAGAACGTCGTCTTAAGGAAGCAATAAAACAATTGTTCGGAGAGCAAAAAGAAAAAAGCTGGTATAAAAGTGATGAAAAACATATTGAGGTATTTATTTACACAGTTGATAAGTTTCAGGGAAGGGAAGCTGATGTTGTATTCCTGTCGCTCGTAAAATCTGGAAAGGTTAGTTTAGGATTTATGGATAGTCCAAACCGTCTGAATGTTGCGCTTACACGTGCGCGCTATCAACGAATTATCGTTGGAAACAGAAAATATTTTAAGGGTACAAACAAATCTAAACTGTTGAACAGTTTGGCAGAAAATGAATCTATATAAAGGCAAGGTGGTAAAAAATGGAGTTGAAAGGACAGCTTAAAAATCCAGATATTCATACATATTATGTAACTGGCAGTCTTGAACAAAAAGGTGACAATCAGCCGTTGCAAAAAATGCTCGAAAAAATCAAAAACGGTGGTATGAATGTTTTCCTTAATTCAAAATTGAAAAAATTTGCGCAGGGACTAAGATCCAGTTTTGAACAAGACGGCTATATCAATAAAGATAATTCATTAACACCAAGCGGTGAGGATATTGTCAAAACTGGAAAATCATGGCACAGCCTACAAGGAGCATTTTTGCTTACGATTCTGGACTATCACGGAAAAATGTATTTGCTTGATGCCGAGCCAGTAAAGGCTTCTGATAGTTTTATAGGAAACCCCTTTGATAAAAAGGAATTCAACGATGATGAATATGCAGGCACATTTAGAAAGATAAAAACGGACGAAAGATGGGCAGATTGGAAAGAACAGCCGAAAAACAAATCGGTAGCGTTTCAGTTTGATTATGCAAAAGCAGAATGTACTGTTACAGTGCAGTTTAACGATAAACATCTTGTTTTTACAACAACAGAAACGAATGATTTCTTTATAATAAATCGCGACAACGCAATGACACTGCTTGAAGAACGGGAAAAAGAAGAAACCGTATTTGAGTTTGATGCTCAAGACACGACCGCTGTGCGGATTTATGTTTCCGAAGTAAAAGATATTGAGCGGAAGTCATGGCTTCAAGATTTCTTTGAAAACGGAATTTTTTCTTTGCCAGTAACGAGTGAAGAATTATCGGATGCAAATGATGTTGTTTTAGAAAACCTTTGTTTATATTGCAACGATAATAAAACTGTTGAAAGGCTTCTAACTGAATATCTTTTGCGAAAATCAGAAATTTCATATCTTGGATACGAAGAAACAGGTCGTTTCGTAAATGAATTTCAAAATCTTTTTGTGTCTCCAGACGGAAATAAGCCTGCTTGTCCGCCAATCATGCGAATGCGGAGGACAAAAATGATTTCAATCTATGTGTATGTGCTTGACACGATGGCGGACTGGGAAATCGGGTATGTTACGGCGGAACTGCATTCGCGGCGTTTTTTTAGGGCGGACGCGCCGGAAGTAACGGTGAGGACGGCGGGCGTTTCGAAAGAGCCGGTTCGGACGATGGGCGGGCTGACGGTCGTTCCCGACTGCACCGTGGGTGACATCGTGGCGGACACATCGAGCGTCTTGCTTTTGCCTGGGGCGAACACTTGGGACGACCCGAAGCATGGCGCGGCGGTCAAAAAGGCGGCGGAACAGCTTGCCGCTGGCGGCACGGTGTGCGCAATCTGCGGAGCGACGGTCGCCCTTGCGCGAGCCGGGCTGTTCGAGCATCGTCGGCACACGAGCAACGGAGCGGGCTTTCTTGAAATGGTCTGCCCCGGCTACAAAGGGAATGACTGTTATGCGGACGAGCCTTCCGTCGCGGACGGCAACCTGATTACGGCGGGCGCGGCCGGTGCGTTGGCGTGGGCGCGGCAGATTATTGCCCATCTCGGCGTGTTCCGCCCCGACACGCTGGAAGCATGGCATGCGTATTTTTCTACGGGCGACGCGCGGCACTTTTTCACACTCATGCAGACATTGCCGGGCGCGCAGGGCAACATGTGAAATCTGCCGATGCCGATAAATTGCCATGCTATTTGCAAGGAAGTGCATTCATGCTGAAAAAATACACATTCGGCTTTGAGCCGTGGGGACTTGCGCTGTTCCTGCTGATTATGATTCCGACCGTGATATGGTCTGCCGTTCCCGCGCCGAACGACGTGCTCCGGGCTTCGTCGCTCACGCCGCGCATCGACGCAATCGGCTCGGTCTTTCAGGTGCTGATGATTGCCGCCATCTGCCTCGTGAAGAACAAAGAGCGCACCCCATTCCGTGCAACGCCGCTTGTCGCAGGCGCGGTGCTTTGCTGTCTGCTCTACGGCGCGAGCTGGGCGGCATATTACTGCGGCGCGGCGAACGCGGCGGTCATCGTAGGATTGAGCGTTCCGCCCTGCATGGCATTTCTCTTCTTTGCCCTCGACCGAAAAAACGGCATCGCGCTCATCCCGATTTTGGGCTTTACGGCGTGCCATGTGATATACGCGGCGGTCAACTTTTT
>CAMWTK010000012.1 GCA_947177175.1 uncultured Treponema sp. | reverse complement strand
GCATTTCCGCCATGTAACGCTGGTATTCTTTTTCGGAAAGTATATTGTTCATGCGGCCTCCTTTTTGCCGGTGACATATTCGTAAATGAGCGATTTTTTATAGTCGTCAAGCGTGTCGAGTTGTGTCTTTTTGTCGGCGATGATTTGCTCGATTTCGGCACATTTGTGGTCGAGATAATCGGCAATTGCTTTTTGCTCATCAAGAGGAGGCAACAAAACCAACGTGTTTTGTAATGCTTCCGCAGGCAAATCCCATTGTCCTTCTCTAATACCACCTGACAACCTTCTGAATTCCGTAGTATACGATTTATTGCGTATTAAATAGTGAAAATACTTTTTGTCTATTTCATCGTTAATAAATTCATACACATAGTATGCCGGACTAACAATACCCTCATAGTCCGATATGGCAACAGAGCCTTGCCACGCCTTCATCTTATTAACTACAAAATCTCCGGCTCGAACATATCTATAATCAGAAACATCTTCCGAAGTAACATTATGATTATCATCTCTACTATTTTTTGGAACAATCCCCAATTCTCTATACAAAGACAAAACCTGTTTATCAATTTGGTTTTTAACGCCACGTAATCGCAAATGATATTTGAACTTTTCCACTTCCCAATGCTTTGGCACAAACGGCATCCAACCAGCCCCGCTATCTTTCATAGGGACATTTAGATTAAGTCCGTGCGTTACCGCCTCGGTTATTACAGAACGCTTATATTGTTCGAGCATATCAATTTGTGTCTGAGTGTCCGTTTTTAACCCGTCAATTTTTTCGCATTCCTTATCTAAAAAATCCGCAATGCGTTGTTGTTCATCAAGCGGTGGAACTGGCGAAAATAGTCTACTAAATTCATCAGCATTAAGCGTATATCTTAAACTTTTAGAATACTGCTTGTAATAACGTTTTGAACTTACATAATTAAACCAATATGCATAATAACGCTCATTTGCCTTTGAGTTATTAGTTTTCAAAACTTTATATGCAGGAGAAATCATACCCTCATATTTGCTTAAACCTGCGAAAACAGCAGAGCAATCCAAATCAAATAAACACATTACCAAATCTTTCTTTCTAACAATTTGATAATCGTCATAATTTTCTGGAACTTTTCCATTAACATTATTTTCATCTTTTTCTCTAATGCCATTAGTAGTAAGAGATAATAATTGATAATTTTTATTGGGCAAAACTATATCTTTAGTTATCTTAAAAATATATTTGTTTTTTTGAATATCCCAATCTTGCGGAATCTCTCCCACCCAAGCGATTCCGCTATCTTTCATTTGCCGCATGAGTTTTATTTTCCCTTCCTTTTTGAATATAAATCTTTAATATTTTTTCGTTTTTCTTCTTTTTCTTTTCTTGCTTTTTGTTCCGCTATTATATCAAGTAAAATACTTTTTAGAAGGGTATAATCTTCACGGCATTCTTCTTCGCTTAAAGAATGTATGCCGGCACTAAGCAACGCATATAGCGGTTTGTATATTTCATCATCAATCGCTAAATACGGTTTTATTTTTGCAATTTTTTCATCTGAACGAAGTTTTTTAAAATCTTCTTCACTGATTCCTATTTCTTCTTTATTTTGTGTAAATATATTAACAAGCAATGACTCATATACACGACGCATATATGTATAAGCTGCAATAAAATAGCTTTCGCTTGCACAAGTATCTGCCTTATAAATTTGATTAAAGCTTTCCTCGTCAATTAAATCATTTTTTTTGTATTTCTTTAATTCGTCCGGCGTTACGTCATGGAGTGTGGGATATTGTGCAAGTTTTACGACTGATTCTTTGTTTTTATCATAGTAAAAAATATACCACAAATTATTCTGACAAGTTGGGCAGTTATACCTTAAAGAATACGCATAAAACGAATACGACTCTATTGATGCCATACCAAATTGTTCAATACTTTTATAGCCGTTATGCACAAACGTTTTATTCGATTTACATTTAGTACAATATAAATCCATACTCCGCAATGTTTCGTTACAAATAAAATCATGAAAATCTTTATATGCACATTTTAATCTGCCATACACACCTTGTTTTGTGAATAGGTCTAAAAATTTTTCTTTTGTTGTTTCATCCATAGCAATCACTCCTCCAATTAATTCGTTTATTTCTTGAATGACATCCGTCAAATCAAAATCACTTCACTTTTTCATTTTTCGCATACGCTACCTCCTCTAAAACATACCCTTGCGAACGATTTTGAAAAATCATTTATTTCTATAACACCTTTATTAAAAATATATGTATCCACATCTCCGTCATTTTTAGTTTGCAAGAACAATAATCTCTCTTTTATGCTTTCACTTTGTAAAAGAGCAGTATATTGATTGTCATCTGTAAGCCATTGCATAAAAGAAAAATTCAATAATCCTAACCTATTAAGATTTACCAAGGAAGCACTAAATGCAAAATCATCCATTTTTTCGCATTTTTCACTGTAATACTTCGGTAACTGTATCGTGTAGAACAGTTGAGGGTCACTTTTTTTGATAAAATTTATTGAGCATATAGGTAAGGCATTTTTCTGTTTAAGCATATCAATTATACTTTTATATACTCTTGCATCTATTGGGGATAACTGCTCGATTATTTTTATAAAAGCTGGAGAACAAAGAGATTGAGTTTTATTATCCATGTCGCTTAAAAGTAAGTTGGAATACATTTCAGCAATATCATCTTCCATGATGTTATATTTTAATGATTCCAATGCCGGGCCAACTATATGCAATTGTGGTTCGACCCTATCATTTTCTGGTATAGCATTAAACTTTTTTTCCATTGCTTTTTCAAAAGCAATGGCTTTTTGTTCGTATTTTATATTTAATTTTTTAAGAGGATACATTACAACATGATTAAAGAAGCCTGAAAGAGTTCCCAAAAAACCTCCAATGTTTTTTGCCGTTGGATGAGTTGTATCTTTATAAACATCAACTGCCACTTGCTTTGCGGTCTCAAGTATCACGTCTTTCATAATATCTTCATTCGACATTTTATTTCTCTCCGAACAATCCTTTTATCCTTTCGCTCACGCTTGCTTCCAGTTCCATAAACTTCGCGGCAAGCTCTGCGCTCGGCTGTGGCTGGCTGTATGTATAGAAATACCTTGTGAACGGAATTTCCGCGCCCACTTTTATGACGGGCTTTTTCGCGCCGAGGTTTTCCTCCCAAAACCACTGCGCGTCGGGAACGTAAGGCAAGACTTCGCGCGCCATATAGTCCTCGATGTTCTCGGCGTACTTTACGATTTCCTTGTCATAGGTTTCTTTGTCGTAAAGAATGTCGCCGTTCTTGTCGCGCTGGATTGCCGCCGTCTTGTCCATTTCGGAAAGTCCTGCGGCAATCTTTTCTATCAATTTTTTGTCCGCCGGAAGAATCGCGGAAAGCCGCTCGACAAAACCTTTCGGCTCTTTGTAAAGTTTGTCCGAAACGTTCGCCTTGAGCGTCCGCAAGAGGCTTTCGTAAAGCGGCTTGTTGTTCAGCATCGCCTCATATTTGCGTCTGTCCTTTTCTTCGATGGCGATGCCCTTGCTTTCAAATTCCGCCACTTTCGCTTCGTCATATAAGGACGACAGCGTGCCCTTTGCGAGCATCTGCTCTATGCGCTCTTCGGTAATGGCATAGTTTCTTTGCAGCGGCTGCATTACCGCATATTCGCGGTACAGGAATTCCGTATTGTCGAATATCTTGCAGTTTTCGGTGGGTACGAAATCCGCGTACAAATGCGTGATTGCTTTCCTGTCCTCTTTGGTTATTTCGTTCTTTTTGTTGCCCACCGCCTTGCGCAACTTATGATAAATGTCCGCTGCGTTTATGAGCTGGATTTTGCCGCGGCGTTCATTCCGCTTGTTCTTGGACAAAATCCACACATAAGTCTGAATGCCAGTATTGTAGAACAAGTCCGTCGGCAGCGCGATAATCGCCTCGATTAAATCGCGCTCCAAAAGCCAGCGGCGTATCTGGCTTTCGCCCGAAGCGGTGTCGCCATTGAACAAAGGCGAGCCGTTTTCGATGACAAAGCGCATTTTCGTATCGGGAAAGCAGTCCTCTTTAAAAGTATCGATATGGCGGAAGTTGTCGGCATCCTGATTTTTGATGAGCATTTCGGCAAGTCCTATGGCATACGTCTGCCCCATAAATTCTTGCCCGAAAAGCCGCACTTCAGCCGTGGGATTATAGTGCATTATGTACGAATACGCCGTGGACAGCATTCCGCCCGTTCCGCACGCTTGGTCAAGGACGGTAATGACCTTGTGGCTGTCAAAAATGTCGTCGCACCCTTCCGCCAGCAAGATTTCCACCAAAAGCTTGATTATGTCCCTGCCCGTATAGAATTGTCCTGCGTCAACGTTCTGGAAAAACCTGCCGATGAGGTTTTCAAAAATATATCCCATTTTTATGCTGTCGTATGTCTGAATGGACAAATCGAGCGTGGCAAACGCCTCCACCACCGTATAAAGGCAGCCGTCCTTGTCCATTTTGTCAATGTGCTTGGACATTTCCAAATCACTGAAAATCTCGTATACATTCGGCGAAAAGCCCTCTAGGTAATTCTTGAAATTTGCCGCTATGCGCTTGGAATCGTTGCACAGCTCCGCAAGCGTGTATTCGCTCGTATTGTAAAACTGGAATCCCGAAATTTTGCACAGCTTCTTGTACGGCAATGCGGAGTCGGCTTTGAACGCATCTACGACTTTCCGCTTCTTCTCTTCGAGTGCGCACTCAAACCTGCGCAAAATCGTCATGGGAATAATCACATCACCGTAATGGTCGGGCATATACGAGCCGCGCAACTTGTTCGCAATCGACCAAATAAAATTCGCCTCTTGCGTTATGTCAATGGGATTGTCATCCCACATCGTGTCTGAAATTGTATTGTTGCTCATCAGGGCGTTCCTCCGTTGTTTTATTTTGTGCACGAATAGTCATGCTTTTACAAAGAAATCCCTTATTGCATTATATCACATTTCCCGAAAAAAATGCACTCTCCGCGAGACCCATCCTCTCCCTGCAAGGAGAGCCGCCAAGACTTACGGCGAGAGGGAGCTCTCCTTGCCATGTTTAAACCACTCTCCTTGGCACCGTTAAGAACCTTAACGGAAACCACGCGGTTAATGTCCTTAACGGAAAACGCTCCGTTAAGGACACTAACGGGATTGCTCTATTCACATATTGTGAAAATAATTGACTTTAAAAATAAATATGATATTCTGTGAAAAAGGAGAACAATATGACAGGAGAACCCTATGAACGCACTGACCGAATACGGAAAAATCTTGCGGCATTACCGACTGGACAATCGGATTCTGCTTGCGGCTATGGCAAAGGAATTGGACATTTCGCCGGCCTATCTTTCTTCAATAGAAACGGGCAGCAGGGCGATTCCGGCCGGGCTGACCGAAAAAGTGTCGGAGGCATATAAATTTGACCATGCATTGCGGACACGCCTTCTGAAGGCCGAAGCGGACACGAACAAATCGCTCACCATAGATTTGCAGGATGCCCCCCCGGAAGCAGTGGACGCGGCCGTTATGTTCGCGCGAGAAATCAAAAATCTTTCTGTAAAAGAACTGCGGGCTATGCTCAGCCACATGGCCGACAAAAAAACTTCTGAGGAGATGCTATGACTTTAGACGAAAACTATAACCTGATTGTGGTAAAACCAAAAAGCCGGAAAGATGTCGTTCGGCTTGCCCTTAAAATCCGAGAATTACTAAAAATCGGAATACATATCCTGTACATTGATGTCCTTGGCATACTGGAATTTATGCTCCCGTCGCTTTTTGATGACGACATCACGTTCTCCGTGCCGGATGAATGGTACAGAGAAGAGGAGGCGTATTATGACGCGCAAAAGAACGTCATTTATATCCGCGCCGATGTCTACGGCAAGGCAATGTTAGGTGACGGCAGGGCACGGTTCACCATTTTGCATGAGATAGCGCATTATATCCTGTTTAAACTATGGGGCATTCCGCATACCATGCCGCTCGAAAAAATCGACGACTTTTCAGACGCGACGCTGAAGGCAATGGATCCCGAATGGCAGGCAAACACCTTCGCCGGGGCATTTTTGTGCAAGCCGGACATCGTGCGGAACATGGAGATAGACGACATAGAAAAGCAGTGCGGGGTAAGCAGAAAGGCGGCGCAGATTGCCTACTGCCATTCCCGCGGCATTCCTTACCGGGAATCAGATTTTGGGGATTTCGTGCGCTGGTCGTACCGCTTTGCAATGAGCGGGAACGTCAGCCTGCTATGGGATTAAATGAGGGAGGCAAACGCAGATGAAAACAAAAGCAGCGCGTCTGTCCGCAAAACCGGAAGCGGAACGACGTAAAACAAAAGGTCTGCAATGTACGGCACATACATTACAGACCCTGCAAAAAGATGTGTATCTTAAAGCTGTCAGCAAAGAGCATACCACATCGCCGACCGGTTGGCAAGAGGGACGGGCACGAACCGTCACCACTATACGAACACGATGAGGTATCGTTATGAATGATAGATCTAGTAAACTGACCAAAACGGTGAATGTCACCATGCATTCGCTCGCGCTATCGGAAAAGGATATTTCCTATGCAAAAGTGCAGCGGAACACGGCATATATCGGGAACATCATAGACAACACGCTGGAACATAACCAGACGCTCGACCGGGAAACGCTCCTGTTTTCCGCCGGACTGCTGCGCAACGGGATTCTGGAACTGCTCAAGACCGGGAAAGCCGTTGACTTGCTGGAAATGGGAACGCTGTACATCAAGCCGGTGGGAGGCATGGACACGGCGAATCCGTGCATCAGCGACGTTCCGGCGATGGGGCTTGCCTTTACCCCGTCAGAACTCGCGCTTGAGGCCGTAAAAGGCGTGAAGGTCGCCGCCGACATTACCGAGTCAAACGACCCGGCAATCAGCGAGCTGTACAATATTAGCGCCCGCACAAGCGGCACGGCACTGGCAAAAGGGCAGACCGTGCGCCTGAAAGGCAAACGCCTGAAAATCGCCGGTGAGGAAGCCGAAACGGGCATTTTCTTTGCCGCCTGCGATGAAAACGGCAACAGTGCGGGCGATCTTTCGACATGGACGCACATTCCCGTGTCTGAAATCATCGACAACACCACCTCTATCCTGCTCTTTAACGTGCCGGAAACAATGGCGAGCGGAAACTACCGCCTCATTGTCCGCACGGCATACGGATCGGGAACAAGGATAAACAAAACCGTACGAACCAGCACGTTCCCGGAAATTGTTTCCGTCGGATAGCATTGTGCACGGACAGCTGCGCTACGCGCGGCTGTCCGTGGCGGCGGCGCGGTGTTCGTTCGTCCGTGCGCGGGGCGGGATGGCGGCGCGCACAAAAAAACAGGACACACCCGGTCTGTTGCCGCGCGGGGCGGCCCGGGTGCGTCCGTGTTTGTGGCGGGGGTGTGCGGGTCAGTCGGTGAAGCGGATTGCCTGCCAGCGGGCGTTGTATTTGTCCAGCCCGTCGCCGAGGTCTTCTTTCAGCTCGCAGTTGGTCAGCTCGCCCGCGTCGTACATCGGGACTGCCGTCATGTACTGCGCCGCCTCCGTGTTCACGAAGCAGGGAAAGTTGAACGCATCAAGGAACTGCGCGTAAATCTGTGGGCGGTGGATAAAATTGATGAATTCGTTTGCCAGCTCGTAGTGCGGCGCGTCCTTGAGGATGCACATGCTGTCGAGGTAGGACGGGCCGCCCTCCTGCGGAATGAAGAAGTCGATCATCTCGCCCCATTTTTCCTGCGGCACTTCGCTGTAGATGACTTCGGCGTAGCCCTGGCACAGCCAGAAGTCGCCGCTCGCGAACGACTTGCCGAATCCCTCCGCGTCGAACTTGACGAGGTTGGGCTTCCAGCGGTCGCTGACGAGCCGTGCGGCGGCATCGAGCGCGCCGTCGTCCAGCGAGTTGACGCTGTATCCCAGGTAGGCGAGCGCGTCGCCGAGCACTTCGCGCATGTCGTCCATCATCGTGGCGTGTCCGCTGAACTGCGGGTCGGCAAAGATGTTCCAGTCGCGGGTGTACGGGGCGGTCGCCTTTGTCCTGTTCACGGCAACGCCCGCCGCGCCGAAATAGTACGGGACGGCATAGCGCATGTCGGGGTCGTAGGTCGCTTTTTCCAGCACGGCGGGGTTGATGAGCGCGCGGTTGGTCAGCTTGCTCTGGTCAAGCTCGCGGAGCATGCCCTGCTTGATCATGATGGACGTGTAGTCCTGCGACGGGACCACGATGTCGTAGCCTTTTGCCCCCGCGCGGAGCTTGGCGTACATCTCTTCGTTCGACGCGTAGCTGTCCACTTTGACCGTGCAGCCGAATTCCTGCTCGAACTGCGCGATCACGGCATCGGGCGTGTAGTACGTCCAGTTGTACAGGTACAATGTTCGGCCGTCCTTTTTGGCGCAGGAGGCGAGGGCGAGTGCGGCGGCGAATCCCAGTGCCGCGGATACAAGGTGAGCGATGCGTTTTTGCATGACGTGCTCCTAAAATATGAAGAATAGCCGCGCCGCGTATGCTAGCGCGCGTTGGCGAACGACTTGAGGCCTTTTCGCAGCACGAACACGAGTACGCAGACGGCAAGGATCAGCACGAACGAAAGCGAGTTTATCACCGGGCTTACGCCGAACCGAATCATCGAGTACACGTACAGCGGGAGCGTGGTGCTTCCCGGCCCGCTGACGAGCGAGGTGATGACGTAATCTTCCAGCGACATCGTGACGCTCATGGCAAATCCGCCGGCAATGCCGGGCATGATTGCGGGAATGATGACCTTGAACAGCGTCTGCCATTCGTTCGCGCCCAGATCGTGGCTCGCCTCAATGATTGAATAGTCGAATTCATCGAGCCGCGCGCTGACCATGAGGTAGACGAACGGCAGGCAGAACGTGGTGTGCGCGATGAAAATCGTGAACAGCCCGAGCGAAAGCTTGATGCCGCTGAAAAAAATCAGCAGCGACACGCCCATAATCACTTCGGGCAGTACCATCGGCAGGAATCCGAGCGTCTGTATGTACTGCTTGCCCGCAAAGCGGTACCAGGATATGCCGATAGCGGCGAGCGTTCCCAGGATTGTCGCCACGAGCGACGAGGTGAGCGCGACCAGCAGGCTGTTGAGCAGCGCCGACCACAAATCCTTTGAGTCGAACAGCAGTTTTTCGTACCACACGAACGAAAAATGCTGGAATGTCGTGTCCTTTGCCGAGTTGAACGAATAGAAAATGATGACGAACAGCGGAATGAACAGGAACAGCAGCGACAGGCACAGGGCGGTGTTGGACAGGCTGAACTGCGGCGCGCGTTTTTTCCAGTCGCGCTTGGCGTGCTTGGCGTTTTCGCTCGTCCGCGCGCGCCGGATAAACAGTTTGTACGGGTTAAAATGCATCATGCGCCTCCGATTTCGCTTTTCTTGAGGCTCGCCGCCAAAATCGGCGCGTCCGTGCTTGCCGCCGCGTCTTCTTTTGCCGACGCTTTCTTGAGATTCGCCTCTTTGCGGTTGGTCGAGAGCATCCAGAGAATGGCAATCATGGAGACGGCGGTAATCACCAGGCTGAACGCGGACGCGAGCGGCCAGTTGCGCACTTTCTGCACCTGATCGACGATGATGTTGCCGAGCATATAGCTGTCTTTGCCGCCCACGAGCTGCGGGACGGTGTACGTGCCGAAAATCGGGATGAACGTGAAGATGAGCGCGCTCACGATGCCGCTTTTGATGCCGGGAATGAGCACTTTGAGCATGGACTGCGCCTTTGTCGCGCCCAGGTCGCGCGCGGCTTCGAGCAGGCTGAAGTCAAAGCGGTCAACCGCCGTAAAAATCGGCAGGATGGCATAGGGCAGGTACATGTACACGCTGACGAGGATGACCGCGCCCTTGGTGAACATGAATTTGTGCGGCACGAACGCGTCGCCGCCAAAGCCGAACGCATGCTTGATGTGCCAGAAAAAGCGGAAGATTGCGTTGAGCAGTCCGTTGTCGCCCAGAATCGTCATCCAGGCGAAGATGCGGATAAGGCTGTTCGTGAGGAACGGAATGACCACGAGCACGAGCAGGAACGTCTGGTATTTGCTGCGCGCCATGGCATAGCCGCACGGAAGCGCGACCACGATCGTGATGAGCGTGGACACCGCCGTGATGAACAGCGTGCGCAGGAAAATCATGCCGTAGGCAGGAACGAGCATCTGCTGGTACGCCTTGAGCGTGAATTCGTGCACCACGCCGCCGTACACGTCGCGTTTCATAAACGAGTACGCCACGATGATGACGAGCGGCACGACAAAGAACAGCGTGAACCACAGCCCCATGGGATATGCGTAGCACGGGCCGGGATTCGCCTTCTTGTACGCCGCGCCGTGCGCCTTTGCCGCGAGCCTGAGCAGGAACGGCTGCTTGGGACGCGCCTGCGTCTTTTCCTGTTCCGCGCTCATTTGTTGATGTCCTCCACGATGTAGCCGTCGTTCGCCGCCCAGGAGATGTACACGGTGTCTTTCCATGCGATTTCCGGGCCTTCGTCAAGATAGTTGATGTGCTGCTTGAACACTTTGACGATCGTGCCGTTCTCCAGCCGCACGTAGAATTTTGACTGGAATCCCGTGTAGATCGGCTCTTCAACCACGCCCTTGAACACGTTGATGTCCTTGCGCCCCGCGAATTTCGGTTCTTCCAGCGTGATGCGGATCTTTTCGGGGCGGATCGTGAAGGCGACTTTCTGCCCTTCGTCGGTATGCTCGTAGTCGGTGACGAGGATATTCTTGTCCTCTTCGCGCGTCGCCGCCGTCTCGCCTGTCAGCTGCGCCTGCATACCGAGCGCGGGCGTGTTGAGCGTGACCATGTGCTCGATGTCGGTCTTGCCCGGCACGTTGTATTCCTCGCATTTGACCACGGTGCTCTCAAACAGGTTCGTCTCGCCGATGAACTGCGCCACGAACTGCGTGGCGGGGCTTTCGTAAATCTCGAACGGCGTTCCCACCTGCAAGACGTGCCCGCTGTTCATCACGGCAATGCGGTCGCTCACCGCGAGTGCCTCGCTCTGGTCGTGGGTCACGTAGATAAAGGTGATGCCGATTTTGTCGTGGAGCGCGTCAAGGTCGATGAGCAGGTTCGCGCGCAGTTTTGCGTCGAGCGCGGACAGCGGTTCGTCAAGCAGGAGGACTTTCGGCTCGTTGATGAGCGCGCGCGCAATTGCCACGCGCTGCCGCTGTCCGCCGGAAAGCTGGTTCGGCTTTTTGAACATATGCGCTTCCAATTGCACGAGGCGCAGGTACTCGCGGACTTTTTCGTCGATTTGCGCCTTGGGAAGCTTTTTCAGTTTGAGCGGGAACGCCACGTTGTCGTACACGCTTAAATGCGGGAAGAGCGCGTAGGTCTGGAACACCGTGTTTGACTGCCGTTTGTTCGGGGAGAACGGAATGACGTTCGTGTCGTCGAACAGCACCACGCCGTCGTCGGGGAATTCAAATCCGGCGATGATGCGCAGCAGCGTGGTTTTTCCGCAGCCTGAAGGCCCGAGCAGGGAGAAGAACTCTCCCGGCTTAATCGTGACGGTAACGTCGTCGAGCGCGACGAAATCACCGAATCGCTTTGACACGTGGTCAATGGTAACCTGGCTTCCTTTCACTCTTTTTCCTCTACCTAGCCCGCTGTCGCAGGTATGTTGATTTCGTGCAGAAAACAATGCATAGCCCTAACAATAGAACGAATGCGCAAAGTTATCAATATATTTGGGGAATTATTTTCAGAAAATTATGCGCGGCGGCGATGCGTTAGCGATGGAAGCCCCGCAGTACGCGGCGCGCCGCGTATGAGCGCAGCGAAGGGCGGACGTAGCGACCCGCGCGAGCGGGGAACGCCCTTATTTTTCTTCCGCCTGCTTTGCCGCCTCTTCTTTTTTCGCCTCTTTTTTGTCCTTGATGTCCGCAAAGCCGATGAACAGGGCAATCATGCCGACGAATGCCGCCAGGACGGGGGCTGCGCCTTTGAGGAACGCGATGATGTCTGTGCCCCAGTTCAGGCCGGCGGGCAGGCAGGCAATCACGGCGAACGCGATGAGGATAAGACCGACTAACATTGCTACCATATAGTTCTCCCTTCGGAAATGATGTGTTATATGCTATCATCGCACAGATTGCTTGAAAATTCAACAGAAAATGAGTACAGTGATGACATGCTTAGTCAGGTACATTTCCGCAGGGCGGCGAGGACGACAATCCCCGTGTTTTTCGGCTATATCGCTATCGGCATTCCGTTCGGGCTGATGCTGGTGAACGCGGGCTATCCGTGGTGGCTTTCTGCGGTGATGAGCGTGTTCATGTATGCGGGCGCGGGCGAGTATATGGCGGTGGCGTTGTTCGCGGCGGGTACGCCGCTTGCCGCAATCCTGCTCGCGGAACTGTTCGTGAATATCCGCCATATCGTGTACGGGCTTTCGCTCATCACGCGATTCAAGGACGTGGGAAAATGGAAGCCGCTGCTGGTGTTCCTGCTGACCGACGAGACGTATGCGCTGCTGACGGACGTGACCGTTCCCGACGGCGCGGATGCGGGCGCGTATTACGGGACGATTGCCGTGCTTGATTATGTGTACTGGATTACCGGCAGCGTGATCGGCGCGCTGCTGGGCACGGTGCTTCCGTTCAGTTTTGCGGGCGTTGACTTTGCGCTGACCGCGCTGTTCACGGTCCTGCTGATCAATCAGGTGCGGGCGAGCAAGGATTTCCTGCCGCCGGCAATCGGCATTGCGACGACGGTGGTGGCGATCGTGCTGTTCCGCGCGGGCATACTGCCGGGGCAGCACATCATTCTGGCGGCGATTGCGCTCGGTCTTGCCGCGCTCGTCGCGGTGCGGGGCAGGAAATTCCGCGCGGAGGTGTCGTGATGAGGCTGTCGCTTTCGGCCGCGTTCGTGGCGACGGTGCTGACGGCCGCGGTGATTTTTCTGCTGCGGGCGTTCCCGTTCCTGCTGTTCAGCAAGAAAGATCCGCCGCCGTTCCTCCGCTTTATCGAAAAATACATTCCTTCAATGATAATGGCGATTCTCATCGTCTACTGCCTCAAGGACGTGCGGGTGACGGTCGCGCCGTTCGGGATTGCGTCGTTCGTCGGCATTGCGGTGACGGCCGTCCTGCACCTGTGGCGCAACAACGCGATGATCAGCATTTTTGGCGGCACGATTGTCTACATGCTGCTGCGGCTGCTGTAAATCGTCCTGCGGCGGTATGCGACGGGCGGAAAATATGCTATAGTAGCGCATGACGTATTTTTTTGAGACCTACGGCTGTCAGATGAACAGTGCCGAAAGCGCGGCGGCTGAGCAGCGTTTCCTTGCGCGGGGGTGGACGCGGGCTGAGGACGCGGAAGTCGCCGATTTGGTGATTATCAACACGTGCTCGGTGCGCGCGACGGCGGAGAACCGCATTTTCGGGCGGCTCGGCTGGTATGCGGGCTTGAAAGCCCTGCGCGCGTGCCGCCCCGACGCAAAGAACAAGTCGCTGGAGAAAGCCGCCGCCTACGTCAAGGACGGCGCGAAGCCGCTGAAAGTCGCCGTCATGGGCTGCATGGCGGAACGGCTCCAGAAGTCGCTCCGGCGCGATTATCCCGTGGTGGATTATGTGATCGGGACGTATGCGAAACAGCATCTGGACGAGCTGATTGACGACATTGAGAACGAACATGGCGCGGCGCATCCGGCAGTCCGCGTGAACCGGCGCGACGGCATCATCACCGAAGACCCCGTGTATTCGTTCGCGCCGATCAGCGCGGGGCAGGGCGCGTTCTCCACGTTCGTGCCGATTATGAACGGCTGCAACAATTTCTGCACGTACTGCATCGTGCCGTATGTGCGGGGCAGGGAAGTGAGCCGCCCCGTTGACGCGATCCTTGCCGAGCTGGACGAGTTGAACCGGCGCGGCGTGCGCGAAATCATGCTGCTCGGACAGAACGTGAACAGCTACCGGGGGCGGCGCACGGCGGACGGTGCGGACACGGAAATCGTCACGTTCCCCGGGCTTTTGCAGATAATCGCCGATCACCTTGCGCGCACCAAATCGACCATCGGGTGGGTGCGCTTCGATTCGAGCCATCCCAAGGATTTGAGCGACGAGCTGATTGCGGTGATTGCCCGGAACGACTGCCTGTGCAAAGGCATCCACCTTGCCGTGCAGCACGGCAGCGACCGCATCCTCAAGGCGATGAACCGCCATTACACCAAGGCGGACTACCTTGCGCTCGTGGCGCGTATCCGCGCGGCAATCCCCGGCGTGGCGATGACCACGGACATCATGCTGGGCTTTCCCGGCGAGACCGAGGACGACGTTGCCGAGCTGCTCGACCTCATGGAGCGCGTGCAGTTTGAGAGCGCGTTCATGTACTATTTTAACCCGCGCGAGGGAACGCCCGCCGCGAGCATGGCGAACCAAGTGCCGCTTGCCGAAAAAAAACGCCGTCTCCAGCGCATCATCGACGTGCAGCTGGACATCACGCAGCGGGAAATGGCGCGGCATGTCGGCGCGACGGAAAAAGTCCTGGTCGAGCGACAGAGCCGCGACTGCGCCGACGAAGTGCTTGCCAAGACCGACCGGGACGAGCGCATCGCTTTCCGGGCGGACACGTCGCTCATCGGGCAGTTCGTCACCGTGCGTTTTGACGCATTGAACGGAAACACGTTCCGTGGTACAATGCTACCGTAGCATCCGCACTGCGGATTTCAGGAGATACCTATGCCAGTCAAGTTGTTGGGAACGGTCGCGCTTCTTATCATCGTCACGATTTTTTGCGGATTCAACCTGGACGACGAATTCCGCTGCGACATCAACCTGCTGTTCCATACGTTCCGGGACGTGCCCGTCTTTCTGACGGTGCTCATTTCGTTTTTTGCGGGTGTGCTGCTGATGATGCCGTTCTCGTTCGGGAACGCAAAATTCCGCGCGGCGCAGAAAGCGGCGGACGCAAAGGCACGGCAGGAGCGGGAGACCGCCCGGTCGCAGGCAAAGGCTGACGCGCAGGCAAAAAAGGACGCTGACCGAGCCGAGCGCGCGCGCAAGGCGCAGGAGAAACAGGCGAAGAAGCACCCCGAAGCCGCCGAAAAGGCGCAGGTGACCGCCGCGAACGAAGTGCCCGTCATCAAGCCGGAAGCGGCGGCGGCAAAGTAGGCGACGATGAAAAAAACGGTGCTATTCCTTGCGGCGGTGCTGGCGTTCCCGCTGGCGGCGCAGACCGCGATCAACACGGCGCGGCTTGCCGCCAAAGAAGCAGAAAAAAAAGATTCGCTGGACGAAGCCGTCTCATACCTTACGCGGCAGATTCCCCTGCTGTCGGCGGCGGCAGAAAAACGGGCGGGATATGCCTTTTTGGGTGCCGTGCAGGAGCAGATGGGCTTGTACGCCGCCGCCGGAGCGTCGTATGCCGCGGCCGCCGCCATTGCTGCCGGGGATGCCGCCGGAATGCCCAAAAAATCGAACGAACAGCTGGTGCTGGATGCCGTGCGCTGTGCGCTAGCCACGGGGGATTCCGCGACCGCCGACGCGTATCTGGGCAGTGCCGTGCGCGCTTCGCCGGACGCGACGGTCGCCGCGCAGGTCAAGCTGTACGAGCAGTGGAGCGCGCTGTGCAAGGCAAAGGGCGAGGGCGACCTTGCCGAGCCGATCGCCCTGCTCAAAACCTACGCGACCTTGCCGTCCATGCGCGCCGTCGCACCCGCCGTGCTGCTGACGCTGTGGCATATTTCCGGCGAGCGGTCGTTTGCCGACACGCTCAAAAAAGACTGGCCGTCCACGCCCGAAGCGGCGGTGGTGAAGGGGACGATTCAGCAACTTCCCGCGCCGTTCTGGTATTTTGTCCCGCGCAGGGGCAATGCCGTTCCCGACGTGGAGCAAGAGCCGGTCACTTACCAGCAGTCGCCCGACGAGAACGTGGCGGGCAGTGTGAGCAGTGCGGGGGAAGCGACATCGGCGGGCGAAAAATCCGAGCGCGCCGTCTATCAGCAGCTGGGCTTGTTCCGCGACGAGAACAATGCGAAAGGTCTGGTCGAGCAGCTCAAGAAGAAAGGCTTTGCCGCAAAAATCACGACCGAAAAACGCCCGAGCGGCACGACGTATTATCTGGTCGTCGTTGACGAGAACCGCTCCGGCACGATGGGCGCGGAACTGCGCAACGCCGGCTTTGAGTGCTATCCCGTCTTTGAGTGACGGTCGCCGCGCCGTTCATCGAAATTCCGTTTGGACAAGCACCGGCGTTTTGCCGTTCGCCAAAAATGCGTCTGGACAAGCAACGGCATTTTTCCGTTCGTCGAAAATGCGTCTGGGCAAGCACCGGCGTTTTGCCGTTGGTCAAAAATACGTTCGGGCAAGTACCGGCGTTTTGCCGTTCGTCGAAATTCCGTTCGGGCAAGCACCGGCATTCCGCCGTTCGTCAAAATGTCGTTTGGACAAGCATCGGCATTTTGCCGTTCATCAAAAATGCGTCTGGATGGGCAACTGCGTTTCGTCCGGGGATTTGTCGTCGCATTGTACAAATCGCCGTTTTCTTCTATACTGACGCTATGAGCAACGAAACAGAACGAAACGAGCATACGCAAGCGCGCGAGCTGTGTCATTGGGCTGACCAGATGGCGGCGCGGATTATACAGGAGCGCGGGGATTTGCCGCTGTACACGTGCGCGAGCGGCATTACGCCGAGCGGGACGGTGCATATCGGGAATTTCCGCGAGATCATCACCGTGGATTTGGTGGTGCGCGCGCTCAGAAGCCGGGGAAAAAACGTGCGTTTCATCTATTCGTGGGACGATTACGACGTGTTCCGCAAAGTGCCGGCGAACATGCCCGATCAGGAGACGTTGCGGCAGTACCTGCGCTTTCCGATTACGATGGTGCCCGACACGACGGGGCGCGACGAGAACTATGCGCGGCACCATGAAATGGACGTGGAGCGCGAGTTGCCGCGCGTGGGCATTTTCCCCGAATTTTTGTATCAGGCGAGCCGCTACCGCGCCAACCGCTACGCCGAAGGCATGCGGAAAGCCCTTCAGAACCGCGACCTCATCAAATGGTGCCTGAACAATTACCGCGACGACGCGCACAAGATGAAGGACGATGACGTGTACTGGCCGGTTGCCGCGTTCTGCTGCAACTGCAACAAGGACACGACGGAAATCACGGGCTACGACGGCGAATACGGCGTGGATTACCGCTGCACGAGCTGCGGGCACGAGGCACACGGGGATCTGCGCACGTCAAAGGAATTCAAACTGGGCTGGCGCGTGGACTGGCCCATGCGCTGGAACGAAGAGCGCGTCGTGTTTGAGCCGGGCGGAAAAGACCATATCAGTCCGGGCGGCAGTTACGACACGGCAAAACTGGTGAGCAAGAAAATTTACGGCTGGGACGCGCCCATTACGATGAAATACGATTTTGTGGGGCTGAAAGGCATTCCGGGCAAGATGTCGTCCTCCAAGGGCAAGGTCATCTCGCTCGTGGACGCGCTGGAAGTGTACCAGCCGGAGGTGCTGCGCTACATTTTTGCCATCAACAAGCCCGACCACGAATTTGCGGTCAGCTTTGACCTTGACGTTATCACCATGTATGAGGCATACGACCGCACCGAGCGCATCGCCTGGGGCGTGGACAAGGCGAAGAGCGACGACCTGCTCCTGCGGGAAAAACGTGTGTACGCGCTCGCGCAGGTCGCGGATATGCCGCCGGTCATGCCGTATCAGGTGCCGTTCCGCCTGCTGACCACGCTGTTGCAGACGTATTCGGGCGACGTGGACGCGGTTATCGCATCGCTGGGCGACGTAAAGCCGGAGCAGGAGGCAACGTTGCGCCGCCGCTGCGCGTGTGCCTGGTACTGGGTGAACGAATGTGCGCCCGACGATTTCAAATTCGCGCTGCGCACGGACGGCAGCAAGGCGGACTTGTCGGCGGCGGAAACGAACGCCGTGCGCGCCGTCCGCGACAACGTGCTTCCCGTCATGGACGATTGCGCGACCGACAAGGACTTGCAGCAGAAGATTTACGACGTGGCGCTGGCGAACGGCATGGACGCAAAGGCGTTGTTCACCACGATGTACCACGTGCTGGTGAACAAGGATCAAGGGCCGCGCTTGGCGAGTTTTATGCGCATCATCGGGCAGGAAAAACTGCGACAGATTCTGAGCGTATACTAGGGAAACAGGCCGCGTCTGCCGATATTAAGGCAGACGCTGTTTTTTTATCGAGGGGATATGAGAAAAAGATTCTGTGTGCTGGCACTGTGCGCCGCCGTGGCCGTGCGTCTTGCGGCAATTGAAGTTGACGAGCAGGAACTGCGCGTTCCGGGCAGCGATGTCATTCAGTTTGAGAACTATGGCGGGCCGTATGCCGTCATTGAAAGCGCGGAGGCAATCGTCGGAATCGGCACGGCACTGGGGCAGGAAGTTGCCACGGACGTTACGGCTGCCGCCACGGTTCAGCCCGGCGCAAAATATACGCTCGTGCATGCGGTCGGCGCTCAGGCACAGGACAGACTGGATGCCGACATCTTGCTGCTCAACGAGACGGCGGGCGTCGATCATATCCGCAATCTCCGCCGGATTGTCGCGGGGTATCTGTCGGCCGCCTACGGTTATGCGTGGGACGACGCGGAGACGCTCGCGACGTTCGTCACGGTGTACAACGCCGTCTACCGCGGTCAGCTTGCCGTGTTCGGCGAAAAGTACAAGGACAGCGTGATGCAGTATCTGTCGGAAGCGGACGTGGGGCTGAGCACGAAATGGCAGGACTGGGCGGGACACACGCAGCTGGTCATTCCGCTCAACGACGTGACCAGTACCGATGCCGCCGTGGACACGACGACAATCAGCGACGAGAACGTGGTGGAAGCCTTGCGGGAAGAAGCGGACAAAGGCATTGCCGAGCGCGAAGCCCTTGCCGACATCAAGGAGCGCGAGGCAACCGATGCCGCCGAAAAAGCGCAGACGGCACAGCAAGAGGCGGCACAGCAGCGCAAGGACGGCGACACGGCGGGCGCGGCGCAGTCGGCGCGGGAAAGCACGGCGCAGCAGCAGATTGCCGACCGCAAGACTGCCGAAGTCAAGAACGACCGGCAGGGCATTGCCAAAGATAAAGAAACGATTGCGACCGCCGCGCCCGGCTCGGAACGCTTCCTGACGGGCTTGTTCGTGGCGGATGCCGCAAAAGGACTGTACCGGCTGGTGACGGTGGACGGCGACACGGGCGCGATTATCCGCCGCTCGCCCGTCACGCAAATCCGTGGCACGGCGGTGTATGGCGTTTCGGGCGTGACCGTGACGCAGGAGGACGGGACGCGCGTGACGTTCCCCGAACTCTACCTTGCCGTCTGCGGCGTGAACGGGGGCAAATCTGCCGTAAAACTCTGCCTGCTCGACACGGAGCGGCTGGAACTGCAAAAGCAGAGCGAGGAGACGCTCGCGGAAGGAACGTCGCTCGTGCCGTACAACGACGTGTTTTTTGCCGTCGTCCAGCAGGGCAAGGAATGCTTTGCCGCCGCGTTCGACAAAAACCTGACGATGACGCAGAAAAGCGCGCTTGCCGTCAAGCCGACCACGCCGTTCAACATCACCGACCGGGGCATATTGGTAACGGACGCGGACGGCAACCCGCGCCTGCTCGACCTGCGCGATTTAAGCACGCTGTGGACGAGCGCGGGGCTGGACGCAAAATAATTATCGTTTCGCTATTTCGGCAAGCGAGGCGACTACGCCCGCAAGATTCTGGAAATCCGCCGGCACGATGAGCTTGGTCGCCTGACCGTCGGCGGCTTTTTCCAGTGCCTCAAGGCTGCGCAGTTTGATGACCGCCTCATCGGCGGCGGCTTCTTTTATCATGCGCAGACCGTCGGCGGTTGCTTTCTGCACGTCAAGGATCGCCTGCGCTTCGCCCTCCGCCTTGCGGATTTTCGCCTCTTTTTCGGCCTCAGCCTGCAAGATTGCCGCCTGCTTCTGCGCCTCCGCCTCCAGAATCCGCGCCTGTTTCTGCCCTTCGGCAACGAGGATTTCGGACTGCTTCTGCCCTTCGGCGACAAGGATTTTTTCGCGGCGTTCGCGCTCGGCGCGCATCTGCTTTTCCATCGCCTCGCGGATCGCCTCCGGGGGCATGATGTTCTTCACTTCCACGCGGTTCACCTTGATGCCCCAGGGATCGGTCGCCTCGTCAAGAATGGCGCGCATTTTGGTGTTGATGACATCGCGGCTGGTGAGCGTCGCGTCCAGCTCCAGCTCGCCGATGATGTTCCGCAGCGTCGTGGCGGTGAGCGTCTCAATCGCCGTCATCGGGTTTTCCACGCCATACGTGTACAGCTTGGGGTCGGTAATCTGCATGTAGACCACCGTATCGATTTTCATCGTCACGTTGTCCTTGGTGATGACCGGCTGCGGCGGAAAGTCGAGGACTTTTTCCTTGAGCGACACCTGATTGGCGATGCGGTCGAGGAACGGCACTTTGACGTGCAGCCCCGTCTGCCAGGTGGCGACATACGTTCCCAGCCGCTCGATGATCGACGCATGCGACTGCGGCACAATGCGGATGTTCGTGATAATCAGCAGAATCACGACGAACAGCAGCGCGATGATGACATACAATTCCATAGTTACTCCTTGCGGCGGCCGGCGGCCGCGCTATCGTTTGCTGACAACGGCCGTTGCCCCTTCAATTTTCGTGATGACGCATTCCGCGCCCTTGGCGATTTCCGTGCCGTCCGCGCTGCGGGCAGACCAGGTAACGCCGTTCACCTTGACCGCGCCCTTTTGCAGGGCGGTGATTTTTTCGGTGACGAGCACGATTTTGCCGACAAGCGCGTCGCTGTTGGTCGGCATTTTCTTGACCTTGAGTTTTTTGACGGCGATCGGGCGCGTAAAGACGAGCAGCACGAGCGAAAGCACCACGAACAGCAGCAGCTGCCACTTGAACGGCACGGGCAGGAACGAGACAAAAATCAGCACGAACGCGCTGCACCCGAACCACACCGTCGTCAGCGCCATCGTCATGTCCTCCAGCACGATGCACAGCACCGCCACCGCAAGCCAGAACCAGGGCAGATTGTTCAGCAGGAAAAACGAAACGGAATCCATACACCTACGATACACCGATTTCGCGGAAAAGTAAAGGAACGGGCGGGCGGTTTTGTGCGCGCGGCTGTTCCTTATCGTAAGGATTGTCCCGCCGCTCACGCGCCTTTTTTCTGCGGGACTGCCACGATGAGGGCGAGCGAGACGAGGTAGGGCAGGGCAAGCAGGACGGACGGCGGCATGTTTTTGAGCGCGGCGATGTTCTGCGCGGTGATGCTCGCGTATTCGGCGGCGGAAAAGACGAGCACGGCGAGCGCGACGAAGAGGGGATGCTTTTTTCCCAGATAGACTGCTGCGAGTGCCGTCCAGCCGCGTCCGCCCGCCATGCCGGGCACGTATGACGACAGCCGCGCGGCGAGTACGCACCCGGCGAGCGATGCATTTGCCGCGGCGAACAGCCAGGAAATCGTGCGGTAGCGGGCGGGGGAAATGCCGCATGACTGGAGCATGTCGCCGTCGCTTCCCGTTACGCGCAGTGTCAGCCCGAACGTCGTCCGGCGGAGCATGACGATTTGCGCGGCGGCGAGCACGGCGCAGGCTGCCGTGGTGACGGCGCGGACGGTGGCGGCATCAAAGCGGAACGCGTCGCCGTACAGCACCCCGCGCGTCCCGAACAGCGTGGCGGACAGGAACGTGGCGAGCGCGGCAAAAAACATGTTCATGGCGAGCGAGACGAGAAACATGTTCGCTTTGCGCCGCGCCGCGACCCGTTCGATTGCGCACACGAGCAGCGTACAGGCGGCGACGGACAGCACGATGCCCGCCACGAGGCTGCCCGTCCACTGCGTACAGGCGTAGCAGCAGAACGCGCCCAAGTTGATCATGCATTCCAGGAACATCGCCATGCGCCCGGCGTATTCGCTGATAAGTCCGCCGAGCGTGACAAGCAGCAGCGGCGCGGCAATATGGATGACCGAAATCACGCCGTTCATCGCCGTGCCTCCGTTCGTTTCGTCGTGATGACGACCGGGATCGCGATAGAAAACAGGATGACGCTCTGCACGATGCCCGCGATGTCAAAGTCGAAGCCCTGCGTGAGCGACACGCGCGATGCCGACGTGAATATCCAGGAAAGCAGCAGGCTCACCGGCACGACGGCGAGCGGGTTTGCGCGGGCGATGAGCGCGACGTTGAGCGCGTTCCAGCCCATGTTGGCGTAAAATCCTTTGTGGCAGGTGTAGTACGTGCCGCAGACGGCGAAAAACCCGGTGAGCGCGTGGAGTGCGCCTGAGACGGCAAGCGTCAGGTACGTGTTGCGCCGCGTGGAGTAGCCGCAGTAGGTGGCAAAGACGGGGGCAGTTCCCCACAGCCGCAGCGTGCGCCCCGTGCGTGTCCTAAAGACGATCGCCCAGGCGATGACGCAGACGGCAACCGCGACCGCGAACGACCAGGACAGCGGCGACGGCGGCAGGATATGCGGCAGCTGGTATGCGTCCGCAATATACGGCAGGGCGAGCATGTTCGTCTGCGCGCTGTTCTTTGAGGCGGTAATCAGCCCGTCGATAAGCGGAATGACAGCGGAGGACACCAAGAACGTGGTGAGCAGCACGCGCGCACCGCGCAGTTCGCGCAGCAGGGCGGAAATCAGTGCAAGGATCGCACCGGCAGTGGCGGACGCGAGCAGGGCAAGGCAGCTCGCAAGCGGCGCGGGCAGGCGGAGCGCGTTCAGCACGACGCAGCCGACAAAGCCGCCGGCGTACACCTGCCCTTCGCCGCCCAGGTTCATCACGCCGCCCGTAATGGCAAGCGCAGAGCCGCACCCGGCAAGCATGAAAAACGCTGCCGTGTTGAGCATTGTGCCGAAATAATATGCCGACGTGAACGAATCCGCGAACAGGCTGCGCAGGGCGGCGGCGGGCGTTTTTGCGCAGCACAGGATAAGCGCGACGCAGACAGCGATTCCGGCGGCGGGCGATATGAGCGCGGAAAGCATGCTTCTGGCGGTGCGGGCGGTCATGCGGGAATCTCCGTGGCGGCAAAGCGCAGGTGCAGCACGCCGCTTTCGAGCGCGTAGACGGTCTGGCAGAGCGAAAGCGGAAAATCCTGCGTCCCCAAGACTAGAATTGCCGTACCCGCGCGCGCAAGGGTGACGAGCGTCTGGCAGAGCGTTGCCTGCGCCTGTATGTCCAGCCCCTGCATGGGATTGCACAGCATGAGCAGCGCGGGGTCGGTGGCAAGCTCGCGGGTTAGGATAAGCCGTTGGAGCATGCCGCCGCTCAGCTGCGCGACCGACTGCTCCGGCGTGATATGCACGTCCGCTTGGCGGATAAGGCGCAGGGCAGTGCCGCGCGGGTCGGTTTTTGCGTAGACGGAAAGCAGCTGTTCCACGGTGATGTCCGGGTGCGCGGCGCGGAACGTGCGGTCGGATGGGACGATTGCCGTGCGGTGCGCGCGCAACAGCCGGGGCGTGACCTTGTTGGCGCGGACGGTGGTGCTTGCGCCGTCTGCGGCGGTGAGCGTGACAAATCCTTTTGCGCTGGCAGTCTCCATGCCCGTGAGCGCGTCCTCAAGCGTGTCGAGCGCGGCTTCTTGCAGTCCCGTCACGGCCGTAATCGCGCCGTATGCCGCCGTGAGCGACGCGTCGAGCAGGGCGGGGCGGTTTTTTGGCAGCGAGGACAGGTGCATGACGGCGATCGCGTTTTTTTGCGGGGCGGAAGGGGGTGTTAGGGGCGCGCCCCTAGGAGAAGGGGAAGCGGAAAAGCTCTGCTTTGGAGCGGGGGGAAGACTTTCCCCGCCGTGCATTTCGTTCGGGGTGATGGTCTGGTGCTGTGTGAGCCAGTCGTCATAGGCTTTGGGCGAATCGAACTGTGCGACAAGCGTGCCGTTTTGCAGGAGCGTCACCGAATCGGCACAGGTGGTGGCTTCGGCGCGGCTGTGCGTGATGACGATGACGTTCGTGCCGCCGTCCGCGAGCGTGCGCAGGTTTTGGTACAGGCGCGCGCGCTCACTGCTGTCAAGGAACGCGGACGGCTCGTCGAGCAGGAGGACGCGTGGCTTGCGCAACAGCGCGCCCAGCAGCGACACGTAAAAGCGCATGTTGCCGCCCAAGTCTTTGACGAGCGCATGCAAATGCAGATGTTCTGCCCAGCGGTCACGGAGCGAACGCAGTTCGGCGGTCGGCGTGTGCAGGAAAAGCGGCTTTCTTGCGCGGCTTGCCTGCATTTGCAAAATGATATTTTCGTGCGCGGTGATTGCCGTCGCGAGCAGCGGGCGTTGGTGCACGGGCACGATTCCCGCACGGAGCGCGTCTTTGGGCGAGGCGAATGCGACGTTTGTTCCGTCAAGCAGGATTGAGCCGGCCGTCGGCAGGAGGTCGCCGCAGAGCAGCCGCGCGAGCGTGGATTTTCCCGCGCCGTTTTCGCCGACGAGCGCGTGGATCTGTCCGCCCGCGAACGACACGCTTACCCGGTCGAGCGCGGTTTTGAGCGGATATGATTTGGTCAGCCCGAGGGTTTCGACGGTCATGCCGGTCAGTCGTCCAGCCGCTGCGGCAAGGTCAGTTCCCCGTCGCGCAGGGCGGCGACCAGTGCCGCCATTTTTTCGCGGATGTCCTGCGGCACGGTTTCGATGTACGCGGGATTGTCGTCAAAATACGACAGGTAGCCTTCCCGCAGTCCCACCGAGCGCACCGTTCCCCAGGGCGTTTCGCCCGCAAGATAGGCGCGGGTCGTTTCCTGCGCGGCAAATTCGTGCTTGGTCATGCAGCACGAGATGATGACTCCGGGGGCTTTCTCAAAGCCGTTTTCGTCGAACCAGACGATGTGCATGCCTTTTTCGCGGGCAGTGGCGATGACCCCTTGCGATGCCCCGCCGCAAATCGGCAGGATCACGTCGATGTTGGCATCGTGCATGGCGCGGGCGATTTCCGCGCCCTTGGCGGCATCGTACCAGTTGCCCACCACGCGGAAATCCGCCGTCGTTCCGGGAACGGCATCCGCCGCGCCCTTGGCAAAATACGGATACAAAACCGTGTTCATAATCGGATATTCCTGCGCCGCAATCAGACCGACCTTATGCGTTCGCGAGAACAGCCCCGCCATATAGCCCGAAATATACGCCTGGTCGCGTTTGTCATAGCTCACCGTGTACAGTTGCGGGTTTCCCTCCGCCGAAGCGTCAAAAAGAATGAATTTTACGTCGGCGAACTGCTGGCAAATCGGCGCGACCAGCTCAGGCAGCGCGGGATTGGACGAGATAATCACGTCGTATGCGCCCGAAGCCGCGAGCGCCGTCAGTTTGCTTGCCCATTCCGCCTGATTCGTGCCCGCTTCCATGACGTACAGCGTCGCGTGTTGTTTTTCGTCCGCAATCGCGGCATTGTATTCGTCCACCGCCGCCGCCGTTCCCGCCGCCAGATGCGCATACGCGGGCGAATCCGCGATGATTCCCGTGATGAACAGCGCGATTGCCGGCGCGCGGTCGGCAGATTTCTTTGCGCAGCCCACGCACAGCAGCGCGATTCCCGCGCACAAAGCCAGCAGTTTTTTCATAACGACTCCTTGTTTCGCAATGTCTTCAATAATATGCCCCGCATTATTCCGCCCGCGCGTCCGCGATGTTTCCGTGCAGCTTGAGCAGCAGGCGCAGCAGTTCGTCCTGTTCCGCCGCGGAAAAATCACGGTAACTTGTCCGCAGCAGTTCGTCCGAAAGCCGCGCCGTCACGGCATTGTACGCCGTGCCTTTTTCCGTCAGGCGGATATATTTTTTGCGGCTGTCGGATTCGTCGCGCTCGGTCGCCACCAGGTCGGCGGCTTCCAGCTTGCGCACGAGTACCGTCGTCGTCGATTTGTCGCGGTTGATTCGTTGCGCCAGCTCGCCGAGCGTCATTCGTTCCGTCCGCGAAAGGCAGAACAGCATGAACCCGTGCGACGAAACCAGTTCCGGCAGCCCCGCCTCCGTCATTTTTCGCCGCAAAAAATCCTGCGAAAGCGAATGAATCCGCGAGATGAGCGAGACCACCGCGTCCACGCCATAATCCATGCACCCAGTCTAGCGGAAAACCGCGTCCGTGTAAAGATAGTTTTATATAAAACATTTTTTTTCTTTGAGGGGGAAAAGCCTTCGCTCGAAACTTCGCACATTCGTGCTCGTTGCGAATGCCCCTAGGGCGCACTGCGTCGCACCCCTAAAACCCCGTTGCTCATCTTGCGAATTTCATCTAGAATAGCATATCATTGCTGTGGGGGCGGATATGCGTACCGACATTCAGATTGCGCAGGCGAACGACAGTGCGCCGATTGCCGACGTGGCGCGGACTATCGGACTTGCGGACGGAGACCTGGAATTATACGGCCCGTACAAGGCAAAGCTGACCATGCGCGCGTTGCGTGAGCGGCAGCAAAAAGTCGCGGACGGCGCGCGCGGCAAACTCATTCTGACGACGGCAGTCACGCCTACGCCCGCCGGAGAAGGCAAGTCCACCGTCTCTATCGGGCTTGCGGACGGCTTGCGCGCCATTGGCAAGAACGCGGTTATTGCGCTGCGCGAGCCGTCGCTCGGTCCGTGCTTCGGCGTAAAGGGCGGCGCGTGCGGCGGCGGCTACGCGCAGATTGTTCCCATGGAAGACATCAACCTGCATTTTACGGGAGACATCCATGCCATATCCATCGCAAACAACCTGATTGCCGCGCTCATCGACAATCATATCCAGCAGGGAAACGCGCTCGGCATTGACCCGCGCACCGTCAGCTGGAAACGTTGCGTCGATCTGAACGACCGCGCCTTGCGCTTGATTGTCGTCGGGCTTGGCGGCAACGCGAACGGCGTTCCGCGCGAAGACCATTTCTGCATTTCCGTTGCCAGCGAGCTGATGGCGATTGTCTGCCTTGCCACATCCATATCCGACCTGAAAAAGCGCATCGACGGCATTACAATCGGGCAGACGTTTGCGAAAAAGTCCGTGCGCTTTGCCGAACTGGGTTGCACGGGCGCGGTCGCCGCGCTGCTCAAAGATGCCGTGCGCCCCAACATCGTGCAGACGCTCGAAAAAACGCCCGCGTTCGTGCACGGCGGGCCGTTCGCCAACATCGCGCACGGCTGCAACAGCCTGAATGCGACCGTCTGCGCGCTTGCCGCCGGCGACTACGTGGTGACCGAAGCGGGCTTTGCCGCCGACTTGGGCGCGGAAAAATTCTTTGACATCAAGTGTCGTATCGGCGGCCTTTCGCCCGATGCCGTGGTAATCGTGGCGACCGTCCGCGCGCTCAAAATGCACGGCGGCGTGGAAAAATCCGCGCTCGCCGCGCCAAACGTCGCCGCGCTTGAAAAAGGCTTTGCGAACCTGCGCGTCCATATTGAGAATGTCGCGAAATTCGGCGTGCCGTCCGTGGTGGCGATCAATCATTTTGAGACGGACAGCGCGGAAGAGACCGCCGCGCTCCAAGCGTTGTGCCAGAACTGCGGCGTGCAGGCGGTGGTCACGGAAGGCTGGGGCAAGGGCGGCGCGGGTGCGGAACATCTGGCGCGCGCCGTCGTCTCGCTCTGCGACACGCGCCAAGCCGCGTTTGCCCCGCTCTATGCCGACGATATGCCGCTCGTGCAGAAAATCGAAACCGTCGCGCGCGAAATCTACCGTGCGGGCAGCGTGGAATTCTCTGCCGCCGCGCGCAAAAAACTGGCGCAGTTTACGGCGGACGGCTACGGCGCGCTTCCCGTCTGCGTCGCAAAGACGCAGAACAGCATCAGCCATGATCCCAAGCTCACCGGCGCGCCGAGCGGCTACGTGTTTCCCGTGCGCGACGTGCAGTTGTATTCCGGCGCGGGCTTTGTGGTCGTCCTTGCCGGAGACGTGATGACCATGCCGGGGCTTCCCCTGCGTCCCGCCGCGCTCACTATTGACGTGGACGATGACGGTGTGATTTCGGGGCTGTTCTGACCGCCGCGCATACTATCGGCACAAAATAAGGAAAACGCTATGTTCAAATTTTTTCTGAAAAAAAACTTCTGTGACGGCTGGGACAATCTCTTTTTTATCCTGGTGAGCAACCTCGTCACGATTGCCGTGCTCACGGGGCTGGGGCTGCTGGTACAGGTTGCTGCTCAGTTTGCACTCATCGCCGTATTTGCCGCCCTCGTGCTTTCCGGCGGCGTTCTGATGACCGTCGTGTTTGCCTGGGGCGCGGTCGCGCGAAAAATCGCCGACTTCAACGCGCCGTCTGCGGCGCTGTTCTTCCGCTCGCTCAAAGAATCGTGGCGCACCGGCTTTCTCTTTGGGCTGCTGCTCGGCGCGTTCGTCCTGTTCGTGACGGTTGCGGCGCGGTATTATGTGCTTATGGCGTTGAGAGGCAACGCTGTCGGCGTGTTTTTTACGCTGCTCGTTGCCGTGTTCGCGCTCGTGTGCGTTATGGCACTGCAATGGTTCGTGCCGCTCTATTTTTTGCAGGAGCAGAACACGTTCAGAAAATGCCTCAAAAAGTCGTTCATCATCTTTTTTGACAACACGTTGTTTTCGTTTGCCATGCTCTGCTACAACGCGGTGCTGTTCGTCCTTTCGCAGGTCCTCTTTTTCCTGCTTCCCGGCGTTCACGGCATCACCCTTGCTTCCATGAACGCGCTGCGCCTGCGCCTGTACAAGTACGACTGGCTCGAAGACCACCCCGATTTTCTGACCGACCGCGACAAACGAACCGACATTCCTTGGGCAGAACTAATCGCCGCCGACAAAGAAACTTTGGGTGAGCGCAAACTGACCTCGTTCATTTTTCCGTGGAAATAGGCGGGAACGCCCGCGCGACCAATGCCTAGCGCGGCGCAATCGCGTAGTTCGTCTTGTCTATGGAGAATCCCTCTATGGACTGCTCCATGAGTATCTCGAGCGTTCCAAAAATGTATTCGCGTATCATCGTGATAGATTCTTCGGGCGTGTCTTCGGTTATCAGGAAAATGGCGGCGTACACACCCGGGCTTTTCGGCTTGACGACCAGTGACTTTACGTGAATTTGCATCTGCTTTGCGCTCAGCTGGAGCGACACCACGAATTTAGTCTTGGTGTTCAAGAATGGCAAATTGTCTTCCGAAACAAGGATTGCCGCGCTCGCCGTGCTGATGTCGATGAGCTTCGCCTTGAACATCCGCCCCTGGGAAATCCACAGAAAGCCCGCGTTTCGGTCGCTTGCGCAGCTTGCCCGCACGTGCTGCCGCTGTCCTTTTGTGCCGAGGCTGTTCATCTTTACCGCCATACTGGTCACCATGCCGACAAGCTGTTTTTCAACACGGAAGATGCCCGCCTCAATGAAGCCGCAGTCCTGCAAACTTTTCAGGTCAACGGGGGTGAGGTACTCATAGCAGATGCCGATAACCGTGGAGCTGAACGATACGTCTTCTTTGATGCTGCGGAAAAAATTGATCCAGGCGGGAATGGACATCTGTATGTCGGGGTTGACGAACAGCAGCGCGTCGTGATGAATCCGCATATAGGCCTTGGCGCGCCGGTAATCTGATATGGTATAGACTTCGTATTCCAGCCGCTTCAGTGCCTCCACAATGCGCGCGCCAACCGAAAAAGTCGGCGGGTAGAGAAAAAACACTTTGCGTCCAAATGCCGGTACGGCTGGTTTCTGTCCGTTGTCCATAAATGTCGTTCTTATTATACCGCTATGCCGCAGATAATGCAATGACTGTTTTTGTACAAAGCACTGTTCTGTTCTCACCAATAATCATTTTCTCTGTATTCAAAGGTAAGTCTGTCGTCGGTTTTTGTGATGACTATCGTGCCGATACGTTCGCCTTTTCCTTCCCGCCCAGAATATACGTAGATATGCTTGCCGGTGGGCAAGGTTTGCCCTTCATAGATTTCGATGCGCAGGCTTCCGCCAGTAATTTTGAATTCGGCGGCAGCACCTTCTTTTTCATTGTTCGATGTAATCTCTATGCCGTTCTCTTTATGATACATATATCCCTTTGAAAAAAACTCGCTTGCATTATAACGAGCCGATGATATTCTGTAGCCATGGAACTATTTTACCCAAATAACGGCAATTGTAAATATGTCTTTGACTTTGTCTTGCTACCGATGTTCAAATTTTTTGGAAACGTGCGCGATAATGCAATGATTGTTTGTGCAAAAAAACACCCCGCCGTAACGGCGAGGTGTGCTGCCTTGTTACTTCTTGCTGATAAGAAGCGTCTTGGTGTCAAGTTTGAGGCTTGTCTCCACGGGCTTCTTGTCGCCCAGTTTTATGACCGTGAGCATAACGCCGTCATTCTTCTGCTCGAGGTTTGCGACCACGGCAAAATACTGCTCAAGGGCGGCGGGTACGCTGTCGGAGCTGAACCATACTTTTACGTTCTCCGCCTTTGCGTAGTCCGCAACCGCCTTCACGTCGTCTTCGCTAACTTTCGCAAAGTCCACGCCGTCCATCACCACGCCGGCAACGACAATGCCGCCCGCTTTCAGCGCTTTGAGCGTGTTCACGACCTTTGCCAGCGTAAAATTGTCCAGCGAAAAGTTCAAGATCGTGCGCTTTGAGACCACGCCGTCTTTCAGCTCTGCCGCGCCGTTCTTTTTCTTGGCGATTTCCGCAAAGATGCTGTCGTACCAAGAAATGACGTTTGACGAATGCAGGTCAAACGTAACGTGCGCAAGCTGCTTGTCCTGCAACAGCGTGTCCATGCCGAACTGCACGAGCACGCTCGTCTTGCCCAAGCCTTTTTTCGCCGTCACAATGCCGATTTCGCCCGCCTTGAGTCCGCCGTCCGTCGCTTCGTCGAACAGACGGATAGGGCTTTTGTCATACAAATCTTGCTTTACCATTTAGTTGCCCGCCTTTTTCTTCGCTTGGAATGCTTTGATAAGCTCGTCCGCCACGTTGTTCGGAACGCGCCCGTACTTTTCAAATTCCATCGTAAATTCAGCCTTGCCCTGCGTAGAAGAGCGCAGAATCGTTGAGAAGCCGAACATTTCGCTCAGCGGCACTTCCGCGTTTACGGTGGACTGGTTGTTCTCATCGCTTGAATCAAGGATGACCCCGCGCCGCTGGTTGATCAGACCGAACATATTGCCCTGGAATTCCGTCGGACCTTCAATCGACACTTTCATAATCGGCTCAAGGATAACCGGCTTTGCCTTTTCGTAGCCCTCGCGGAACGCGCCGATTGCCGCCGTCTGGAACGCGATGTCGGAAGAGTCAACGGGGTGGTACTGTCCGTCGTTAATCGTACAGCGCACGCCCACGACCGGCGCGCCGATGAGCGAGCCTTTTTCCATTGCCTTTTTGAAGCCCTTGTCGCAGGACGGGATATATTCGTTCGGGATTGCGCCGCCCTTGATTGAGTCCACGAATTCGTAGTCCTGCTCGCTGATCGGCTCCATAAAGCCCGCCACGCGTCCGTACTGGCCGGAACCGCCCGTCTGCTTTTTGTGCGTGTAGTTGAAGTCCGCCCGGCCCGTGATTGACTCGCGGTACGCGACTTCCGGCTGAGAGACTTTGACCTCGCACTTGTATTCGCGCTTCATGCGCTCAACGTAGACGGCCAGGTGCAGCTCGCCCATGCCCTTGATAATCGTCTGGTTTGATTCGGGATCGACGTAGGTCTGGAACGTCGGGTCTTCCTTGGTAAAGCGGTTCAGCGCCTTTGACATGTTCGCTGCATCGCTCTTGTTGACCGGCTCAATCGCCTCGGAAATAACCGGGTTCGGCACGAACATCGAGGTCATGGCGTAGTTGATGCCTTCGCCGCAGAACGTGTCGCCGGAAGCGCAGTCAACGCCGAACAGCGCGCAGATGTCGCCCGGCTCGCCCACGGAAATATCTTCCATTGCCGCCGAATTCATGCGGACAAGACGGCCGACCTTGAACTTCTTGCGCGAGCGGGTGTTGTACAGCTCCATGCCCTTGAGTACGCGCCCCTGATAGACGCGGATATACGTCAGCTGCCCGAACTGTCCGTCGTCCAGCTTGAACGCAATTGCGACGGTCGGCTTGTCGGGAACGTTGAACAGTTCGACCTGCTCCTCGTTCTTGTCCAAGTCCAGACCGTAGTTGTGCACTTCGGTCGGGTTCGGCAGATACCGCTCCACGCCGTCCAGCAGCGGCTGAATGCCTTTGTTCATGTGCGCCGAGCCGCAGAACACGCCGACGAACTGCTCGGCAATCGTGCCCTTGCGGATTGCGGCAATCAAATCTTCTTCTTTTACGTCGCCGCCTTCAAGGACTGCTTCCATGAGCGCGTCGTCAAAATTCGCGGCTTCTTCCAAAAGCTCCTGCCGGTAGCGTTCCGCCTCGTCCTTGAGGTGCGCGGGAATTTCCGCGACGCGCACGTTCTCGCCGTTTTCGCCGTCAAAGTACAACGCCTTCATGCCGACCAAATCGATGACGCCCTCAAGCTTGTCCTCAAGCCCGATCGGCAGCTCAATCATGTGCGCGTTCAGTCCGAGTTTGTCGCGGAGCTGACCGCAGACGCGGATCGGGTTTGCGCCCTGGCGGTCGCACTTGTTCACGAACGCGATGCGCGGAACATGGTAGCGTTTGAGCTGGCGGTCAACCGTAATTGACTGCGACTGCACGCCCGCAACCGCGCACAAAATCATAATAGCGCCGTCAAGGACGCGCAGCGAGCGTTCGACCTCGACGGTAAAATCAACGTGACCGGGTGTGTCAATCAAGTTAATGGTGATGTCTTTCCACTGCACCTGCGTCGCCGCCGACTGGATGGTGATACCGCGTTCGCGCTCCAGCTCCATGTTGTCCATAACTGCGCCGACACCGTCTTTACCACGGACTTCGTGAATCGCATGAATCTTGTTACAATAGAACAAAATGCGTTCTGACGTGGTAGTCTTGCCAGAGTCAATGTGGGCACTAATACCGATATTACGAACTTTGGTAATATCAAAAGCCATATTGTTTACCTCTCAAAAAAAGTTTCCTGTGAAAAAAATCCCGCAACGAGTGCGGGATAGAGCCAACTGTCGGACTTGAACCAACCACCTGCGCGTTACGAATGCGCTGCTCTACCGGATGAGCTAAGTTGGCGAATATGGTATCATAACAAATATAAGCAGTTCAGTCAATCGCTTTGCGCACGTTATTGGCAAAAACTACTCGCGTGAAATCTGACTGCTCGACGCAAGTCGCTTCATGTCGGTGATGCTGTTGATGATGATATAGGTGTCGTACACCTGGATTTTCTTGCGTGAGACGTATTTGTCGATTTCGTAACGGGTGGTGTCCGCCGGAAGTCCTGCCCAGCGGGCAATGTCGTTGATCGTCGTGTCCACGCGCCGCTTGTCGGAGCGTTTCGTGTTCTGCGACATTTCTTCGAGCAGCACGAGCACTTCCGCCACGCGCGCCGGCAAGTCGGCGATCGTCAGTATCTTGAGCCGGTGCTTCTGGTCGTAAATGCGCTTGCAGAACAGCTTGAGCAGCTTTATCGCCATTTTCGGGTTTCCCGTCACCAGGAGGTCAAAATTCGCCTTGTTGAACGCGAGGCACTTTACGTCGTCCGCCGCAAGGCACGTCGCCGAGCGCGGGGAATTGTCAAGGATTGCCATTTCGCCAAAGAACTCGCCGGGGCGCAGGATGTCAAGGTTTTTGTTCGTGCCGTTGACGCATTTGACAAGCCGCACGTTGCCGCTCTGAATGAGATAGAACGAATCGCCCGGCTCGTATTCGCAGATAATCACCTGCCCCGGCTCATACGTCTTTGCGAACCGCTGGAACGCGGGCAGGTCGAACTGGCGGAGCGCCTCATCATAGGAATAGGCTTCTTCGTCGTAGGTTTCGTAGCGTTCGTCCGGCACTTTGTCCTGCGGAACGACGACCTGCGCCTGCGCTTTCAGCTTTGCGTTCGTGTACAGTTTTGCCACGTCAAGCCTGCCGGGATAGTCCGGGTAGCGTTTGAGGAACGAAAGGCACACGTCGCAGCAGGAACGGTACTGCTCGTCGTCAAAGAACGCCTGCGCCACCGCCCGCATACCCGACACCTGGTTGATTTCGTCGTCCTTGTGCAGGATAGATTCGGTTTTGCGGTGCACTTGCCGCAGCTGCCCGGAGAACACGCGCAGCATTTTCATGATTATCTGCGTGTTGGACGCGAACATCGTCTCGAATTCGGGGACGGTCATGGAAATGCAGACGGAATCTTCTTCGATAGAGACGGTCTCTTCGCGCGGGAACTGACCGAGCGCGCTTTTTACGCCAAAGAATTCCCCGGCTCTAATCCGCTCGTTGAGGCGTAGTTTTGTCTCGATGTCAACCGTCATACTGACGGCAAGCCCTTGTTGCAGGATAAAGATGCGATCGTCGGTATCGCCCTTGAAAAAGACGACCGCACCCTTTTTGTATTGCGTGATCTTCGGCATAACTCGTACCTTATGCGCTTTACTATATCAAAACGGCGCGATATATGCTAGTATCAGTGCCATGATTGACTTGCATTCGCATTCGACGGCTTCCGACGGCACGTCGTCCCCTGCCGAGGCGGCCCGCTATGCCGCGGAGAAAGGGCTGTCCGTGTGGGCATTGACCGACCACGATACGGTGGCGGGTCTGCCCGAAGCCGCCGCCGTCTGCCGGGAGACGGGCGTTGTCTTTGTGCCGGGAATCGAAATCACGGTGCACTGGCCGACGGGGGAAATGCATCTGTTGGGGCACGGGCTGACGCATTGCTCGCCGGAGCTGACCGCACTGATTGCCGTGCTCAAGAAAAACCGCGACGAGCGCAACTGTATTATTATAGAAAAGATGGCGGAGGACGGCGTACAGGTGACGGCGGACGAAATCAAGGCGTTCTGCGGCGTGGAGCAGCTGGGCCGCCCGCATTTTGCCGACTATTTGGTGCACAAAGGCGTGGTCAAGAAGCGGCAGCAGGCGTTTGACAACTATTTGTCGCAGGGGCGGCCGTGGTATGCCATGCACCAGGGCGCGGATTTGGACGCGGCGATTGCCGCAATCCTGACAAGCGGCGGCGTTCCCGTTCTGGCGCATCCGCTTTCGCTCTATGTTTCTTGGGGAAAAATCGAAGGCGTGCTTGCCGACCTCGTTGCGCGGGGTATTCAGGGCATGGAGGCGTGGCATCCCGGCGCGCGGGTGGGCGAAGCGATCCGCCTTGAGGAACTGGCGCACAAACTCGGCTGCTTTGTGACGGCGGGGAGCGATTTCCACGGGGCGGGTGTCCGTGCCGACCGGCATCTGGGCAGGACGAGCGGCGACAAGAAAATCGACGACCGCTTTTGGCATGACGAGTTGTTCCCGCACCTGCCGCATTTTGCCGACTGTCGGTGGTGACGGCATTCGTCATCGTGCGCTGCCGATACCGGGCATCCGTGCCGTCCGCATCGTGTGGGACGTTCATCCGGTCCGCGCGGACGCTTCTTTTGACAAAAAAAGTATCTTTTTTTTGCGTTTTTTGGGGAAAAATGCAATTTCTGTGTCTATAAGAGTACCGAGGGGTGCTATGCAGATTTTTTCGTTTTCTCCGTTTGGGTATGAGGGCGCGTTGGTCGCCGTGGAAGTGGATTTGCGGCGCGGGATTCCTGCCGTTGACGTGGTGGGGCTTGCCGACGGCGCGGTCAAGGAAAGCCGCGAGCGGATGCGGTCGGCGATTCGGAACAGCGGGTTTCCGTTTCCGCCGGAGCGCGTGCTGATCAGCCTGTCTCCCGCTGACTTGAAGAAAGAGGGTGCCGGGTTTGATTTGGCGCTGGCACTTGCCGTGCTGTCCGCGAATGACCGCAAGACCGCTGCCGGTTCGGAACATGCCGATCCGGCGGATGCCGTGCTGGTGATGGGCGAGCTGGAGCTTTCCGGCGCGCTCCGCCCGGTAAAAGGCGTGAATGCGGCGGCGACGACGGCGGCGCAGGCGGGAATTACGCGGTGCGTCGTGAGCGCGGCGAATGGCGCGGAAGCCCGTGAGGTGCGCGGCATGAAGGTGTTTGCCGCGGCAAACCTTGCGGAAGCCTATGCTGCGCTTTCCCGTCCCGAATTGTTCACGAGCGGCGAGCCGGTGGGGCAGTCGTTCGTGCCGCCGGGCGCGGTGGACGTGGACGGCGTGCTGTTTCCCGCGCTGCGTGCCGACGGCGATATGCGCGACGTGGCAGGGCAACGCCGTTTGGTGCGCGCGCTGCATGTTGCGGCGGCGGGCGGGCATAACGTGCTTGCGTTCGGTCCGCCGGGGTGCGGCAAGACGCTTGCCATGCAGCGGTTTCCGTCGTTGTTGCCGCTGCTCACGGTGGAAGAGGCGCAGTCGGTGACGCGCGTGCACAGCGTTGCGGGATTGCTTTCTCCGCAGCAGCCGCTTATCCGCGAGCGTCCGTTCCGGCAGCCGCACCAGACGGCGAGCATTGAGGGGATGTGCGGGGGCGGCGCGTACTGTCGTCCGGGAGAAATCTCGCTTGCGCACCATGGCGTGCTTTTTTTGGACGAGGCGGCGGAATTCAAGACGAGCGTCTTGCAGATGCTGCGCGTTCCGTTGGAAAGCGGGTCGGTTTCGCTCAGCCGCGCCGGTCGCACGACGGTGTATCCCGCGCACTTTCAGTTATTGCTCGCGACGAATCCGTGTCCGTGCGGGAATTACGGTGTGAGCGGAAAACTCTGCCTGTGCAGCGGCAAGGCGGTGGAGCAGTATTGGCGACGGTTCAGCGGTCCGCTCCTTGACCGCGTGGACATTCGTGTTCCCGTTGCCGTTCCCGACGAACGGAGCGCGGATGCGTCGTTCCGCTGTTCGAGCGAATCGCTGCGGGTGGAGATTGCGCGGGCGGTTGCCGTTCAGCGGCGGCGGCAGGGCAAGCGCAATGCGTATCTTATTCCGCAGGAAGTGATGCAGTGGTGTCGGCTTGATACGGCGGGGCAGTCGTTTTTGGACACGGCGGCCGCAAACAACGACTTTTCCCCGCGCGCGGTCAGCAGTTGCCTGAAGCTTGCGCGCACGATTGCCGACATGAGCGGCTCGGAGCGCATTGCGGTGGCGCACCTCAAGGAGGCGATCGATTTGCGCAGGAATGACGGACCGTTCGCTTTTTTCGGCGGCGATGTATGACAGCGGGCAATAAAAAAACGCGCGGGTGCGCGTTCTCGAATGTCTGTCAGTCCGTTGCGGAAAGACGGCTGATACCGGCTCTGAGACTTGAACTCAGACGCTTTTAGGGGCAAAGGATTTTGAGTCCTTCGTGTCTACCATTCCACCAAGCCGGCGTGTTCCTCACTATAGCAGAAATGCGCCGGGTTTGGCAAGGGGGCGTGGGGAGATTTTTCGGCTTTTGCCCGTGCCGCCGGAAGATTGGAAAAACGCGCGGAATTATGGTAGTATCAGAACGGAAACGGTGATTGCTATGGATTTTACCCATGCCGCGCCCGAAGCGGTGCTCAAAAGCGTGTTCGGCTATGATTCGTTCAGGCTCTTGCAGAAAGAGACGATTGACCACGTGCTGCGCGGCCGCGATACGCTGGCGGTCATGCCGACGGGCGGCGGAAAGTCGCTGTGCTATCAGATTCCCGCGCTCATTTTTGACGGGCTGACGGTGGTCGTTTCGCCGCTCATCTCGCTCATGCAGGATCAGGTGGCGGGCTTGCAGGCGGCGGGCGTTCACGCGGTTTTCCTGAACAGCACGGTGGAATGGGGCGATTACCGGGACGCGGCGGATTCGATTCGTCGTGGCGACACAAAAATCGTCTATGTGTCGCCCGAAGGGCTTGCCACGGCGCGAATCCGCGATTTGCTGACCGACGGGCGCGTGACGGTTCGGTGCATGACGATTGACGAAGCGCATTGCGTGAGCGAGTGGGGGCATGATTTCCGCCCCGACTACCTTGAGATTGCGGCGGTCAGGAAGTTGTTCCCGTCTGCGGTCTGCCTTGCGCTGACGGCGACGGCGACCAAGCAGGTGCGCGACGACATCGTGCGCAATCTGCAATTGCGGGATCCGGCGGTGCTTGTCTCCAGTTTTGACCGCGCGAACGTGTACCTGAACGTCGTTCCCAAGCAGAACGGGCTGGGGCAGATTGTGGACTGCATCCGCCGGCATTGGGGCGAAAGCGGCATTGTCTATTGTTTCTCGCGCCGGCAGGTGGATTCGCTGACGGCGCAGCTCGAAAAGCTGGGCTACGCCGTGCTGAATTATCACGCGGGCTTGCCCGACACCGAGCGCGCCGCGCATCAGAACAAATTTATCCGCGATGAAGTGCAGATTATGGTGGCGACGCTTGCGTTCGGCATGGGAATCGACAAGCCGAACGTGCGGTTTGTCATTCACCATGAGCTGCCCAAATCGCTCGAACAGTATTATCAGGAAATCGGGCGGGCGGGGCGCGACGGCTTGCCCGCCGAGGCATTGCTGCTGTACAGTCCGGGCGACATGCACAAAATCCGGTACTTTTTTGACGAAGCCGCCGACAAGGAAAAATCGGAGCAGCTTTTGCAGGGCATGATTTCCTACGCCGCCGGTCGCACGTGCCGCCGGAAGGCTTTGCTCGGCTATTTTGGCGAGCGGTACAGCCCGGGCGACGCGAATCGTCCTGCCGCGACGTGCTGCGACATCTGCGACCGTGGCGAACTGCCGCTCATTGACGTGACCGTTCCCGTGCAGAAACTGCTGAGCTGCATTATCCGCACGAACGCACGGTTTGGCGCGCAGTATGTGATTGACGTGCTGCTCGGCTCGCGGCAGAAACGCATTCTTGACAATCACCATGACGCGCTTTCCACTTACGGCATTGGGCGCGAGCTTGACCGGGAGCAATGGTTCGCCGTGGTGAACGCGCTGCTTGACGCGGACTATCTGCGCAAGACCGAGGACTACGCCGTCTTGCAGATTACGGATAAAGGCGCGACCGCATTGCGCAACCGGGACGCGGTGCGGCTGCCGCTTGCCTTTGCCCGCGCAACTCCGGCGGCACAGTGGGGCGCGGACGGCGTGTTCGTGCCAAAACAGCGGGCGGCGGCGGGCGCGAATGGTGGCATGCTGTTCCCCAAGCCGACGGGCAAGAAGTCAAAGAAGCAGCTTTCCGCCGAGTACAACCAAAAAGTGGCGGACTCGCTTGTGGAGCGCGCCGAAAATCGCGTGCTGATTGACGCGCTCAAAAAATGGCGGCGCAGGGAAGCGGGCGAGCAGAACATGCCGCCGTACATCATTTTTGGCGACAAGACCTTGTACGAGCTTGTCGCCCTGCGCCCGCAGACGACCGACGATTTGCTGATGGTCACCGGCATCGGCGAAAGCAAGGCGGAAAAATTCGGCGCGGCAATCCTGCGGGTCATCCGCGAGAACGCCGAGTAATTAGAACAGCCGCCGCGCCTCAACGTAAAAGCGTTTTTCGCTCGCTTCGCCCATGGAAAAACTCTTGCGCGGGAGCGGGCCGCGGCCGTTTATCGTGGCGAAAAAACTGTCTTTCGCAATCGGCGGGAGCAGGATGCCCAGCTGTCCGTCCGTGCTGCCCAGCTGTACGGTTTCGTCCGTTCCGTGGATATAGTCGATTTCGATGCCTGCCGCCTGGTGCGCCGCAATGTATTCGTCCAGCGCGGGCTGGAGCGAAGCGATCGCAAGGTCGGTGATTGCAGTTTGCAAAAGTTGATAGGTCGTTTTTCCCGCGTCCGTGGTAACAAGCCCGAACGGCGCGCCCCGTGCCGAGCGGTCGCTCACGCGGCGTTCCAGTTCCGCTGCGCTTCCGATTGTTTCTATCGTGCCGCCCAGCTTTTGCCGCAGGAAGGCAATCAGGTCGGCGTTGTCCGCGTTGAACACGACGCGGTGAATCGGCTCAAAGGTCAGCCCGGCGTCATAGATGTTCACCACCTCCACGAGCGCATAGCGCACGGGGCTTGCGCTGATTTCCGCCTCGCTCCTGCCCTGCGCCCGCAGCGTTTTTTTGTGTTCGTCCCAGACGGCTTTTGCGGTGGCAAGGCTGTGGTTGCCGTCGCCCACGGCAAACAGGAACGTATTGCCGTCCTTGTCCGTGCCTTTTTGGGCGATTGCGTCCAGCGCGCGCGCGACGTGCGCGTATACCGCCTCGCCGCAGGCTGCCCAGCCCGTGAGGTGACCGCTTTCCTGCTGCAAGTCGCCGTCGTACACGGGCGTTCCGGCCTTGGCGAGGTCGCCCGTCTTGCCCACGAGCGCGTCGTCCGGGTCATCGGCAAGCAGCATGATGTGCGGCAGCTCAAGCGGCGCGCCGGTGCGGATTTTCATGCGCGGCGGAATGCGCTCTGGCACGGTGGCCTCGGTGGCGCGGATCAGTGCCTTGCTGAACGGCTGCCATTCGTATGTGTCCAGATCGACGGCAAGGATCAGCCCTTTGCGCGTTCGCCCGTATGCCGTCGTGCGTTCGATATACATGAATCCCTGCCGCGCGGGCGCAAACACGCCGTCGTCAAGGTAGCGGCGCATGGTCTGCTTGATGCGCGCGATGCGTTCGTCCTTGTCCGCGTCCGCAAGGTAGGCTTCGGGGAAAATCAGGTTGAGCGTGGACGGCCCGTCGCCCGCAACCTGCGCGGCCTTTTGCCAATACGAGCGATCCTGCGTGTACTGGTCGCACGCAATCACCGCCCAGCGGTTCAGGTCGATCTGTTCCGGCAGCAGGATCTCCGGCACTGCCACGCCGTATGCCTCATACGTTTCAAATGCTGTCATGCTTTGCTCCTCAACGACCGTTCCCGTCGTCTCACCTCAGTATACCGCACAACCCCGCCAGTCGGCAAAGAAAAAAACAGGCTTTCTCCGCGCGGAGAAACGATTACGAACGAAAACGGGCTTTCTTCATTTGTAGAAAACGCCCCGGTCGAACGCAGGCTTTCTACGCTTGTAGAAAATGCTCCCCGGACGAAACCATGCTTTCTACGCTTGTAGAAACGCTCCCCGGACGAAAGGCAGGCTTCCCACACTTGTGGGAACGTTCCCCGAACGAAAAGCGGGTTTCCCACGTTTGTAGGAACGTTGCCCAGATGAAAAACAGGCTTTCTACGCTTGTAGGAACGTTGCCTAGGCGGAAAACAGGTTTCCTCATTCTGCGGAAAGCCGACTTTTACCAAAAGCGGGAATCCTCATTTTGCGGAACGCTGACTTTGTGCCGGGCGGATTTCCTTATTTTGCGGAATGCTGGATTTGCGTCGGGCGGCTTTCCTCGTTTTGCGGAAGGCTGACTTTGCTCCGGGCGGATTTCCTTATTTTGAGGAAAAATGCTCGATCAATCATCTTCTTTACGGAGCGGGTTCTTAGGGCAGCGCCCTAAGCGGTGCTGGGGAAAGTGGGTGGTTTGGAGGGAGGAAACCCCCGTTTCCGAGTAGAGGGGTTTCCTCCCTCCAAGAAAGTTCGCCCGCTTTTAAGCGGAAAAAAACGCTCGATTTGCCCAAATCGGCGTTTTTTGTGCTATAGTAAAAGCATGGGCGAACCGTTTTCGCAGGGGATGAGACTTTCCGCGCGCGCCGTGCAGGCGCAGCAGCAGCGCATGAGCCAGCAGCAGATTATGTCGCTCAACGTGCTCGCGCTGGCAAGCGTCGATTTGCGCGACGAAATCTACGCGCAGGCGGCAAAGAACCCCGCGCTGGAGATTGTGCGCGACAGCCTTGCGGCGGGCGCGAAGACGGCGCGGGAGCGGCAGAGCCATTTTTCCGACAACACGCGGTATGGGGCGGCGACGGCGGCCGGAGAGCTGGCGAGCGATACGTTTCAGGCGGCGTTGGAAAGCTGTGCCGACGAGCGGGAGACATTGCAGGAGCATTTGGAGCGGCAGTTCAACAGCGTGCGGCACACGGACGCGGAGACGGTCGTGGGGCTTCGTCTTATCCGCAACCTTGACTCGCGGGGATTTCACCTGCTCGCGCCCGTCTCGCTGCTGGACAAGGACAATCCGGCGCACACGGCGGCGTTGTTGCAGTCGTGCATGGAGACGATCCGCGCGCTCGACCCGATCGGGACGTGCACGTCCGGCGTGGAGGAAAGCCTGTTGGTGCAGGCGGCTGTCCGTGGCGACGCGCCCCCGGCCGCGCTGTTCATACTGGACGGACATCTTGACGTGCTGAATCCGCCGCAGGCGGCGCGGGTTGCGAAAAAAATCGAATCGCTCGTGCGGGACAGCGCGGCATTGTCGTTCGGCGGCGAAACGCAGCCGGGCGCGGCGCAGTATTCCGAAGCCGACATCGCCGAGGCGATTGCCTATATCCGTACGCTCGACCCGTACCCGGCGCGCAATTTCGGCACGGAGCGGGCGCAGTTCATCGCCCCCGACGTGTTCGTGGAGAAAATCCCGCCGGCGGAAGCGGACGAGGCGAACGGCATTGTGGCGGCGGACACGTGTTCGTTCAAGGTGACGCTCGCGCGGGATGCCGTGCCGCGGCTTGCCGTCTCAAAAGAATTCACCGCGTTCACCGCGCAGGGCGAAAAGCCGCAGGACGAGCGGCAGAAGGCCGAACGCCGCTTCGTGCAGGATTCCGTGCGTGAAGCGAACGTGTTTATCGAAAGCGTGCAGTTCCGGGAAGCGACGATTGCCAAGGCGGTCGCGGAAATCGTGCGGCGGCAGGCGCGTTTTTTTTGCGAAGGACCGCGGTTTCTGGTGCCATTGCGGCAAAAAGATGTCGCCGAGTCGCTTGGCGTGCATGAGGCGACTGTTTCGCGCATGGCAAACGGAAAATTCTTGCAGTGCGAGTGGGGATTGTTTGCGATCGGCTATTTTTTTACGAACGCGGTCGGCGGCGCGGAGCAGACGGCGCAGGCAGAACGCGACGGGGCGGCGCATTCAAAGGCGGCCGTCAAGTATGAAATCGCGCAGTTGCTGCGCGCGCATAAAGACGATAAAAAGCCGCTGAGCGACCAAAAAATCGCGGACGCGCTTGCGGCAAAAGGAATCGCCGTTGCGCGCCGGACGGTGGCAAAATACCGCGCGGAGCTGCATATCAATTCGTCATACGAACGCTAGCGGTGCTCAGTCGAGCGGCGCGTCCGCGAGCAGGTGCCTGAGCGACTCCAAGTCCTCTTTGGTGAGCGTAACACCTTTTCCCATTTTCTGGTGGTCGGGCGACCAGGAGCGGATGTCGTATTTTGCGGGTCTGCCGCCCCAGGACACTTTGTTCAGCTCCAAGTTCCATCCGCCCTTGCCTTCGGAAATCACGCCGAGCGATTTTTCTATCGAAAAACTGAAATCATCTGCCATAAAACACTCCTTGCCGAAAATCTCTGTTTTTTCATTATATGCCGTATTTCAAAAATTTGCCAAGAACATTGTTGCGCACAACGGCTTTATGCTTTATGATTGTAGATAATACGTGAGTTTTTTCAACTTTTGGGAGGAACGAGTGAAGATTATACGAATCGTGGCGTTGCTGTGCGCCGTGGCGGCGTTTGTCGCGTGTAAGTCTACCGAAGTCGCGCCGGAACCGCAGCCCGAGCCGGTTGTCGAGCCAACGCCAGAACCTGAGCCTGAGCCGGAACCGTCGTCGGATTTTTCTGCCGCCAATCAGGCTTTGCTGGAAAAACTGGACGCGGCGCGTGAGAAGGCGGTCGAAGCCGACGCAAAATCGTACTATCCCAAAGAATTTGCCGACGCAGATGCGCGGGGCGATCGGGTCAAAAAAGATACGGAAGCGTACCCGGACACTGACTTTTCTGCCGACATCAACGATGTCATCGCCCGCTACGAGGCGCTTGCCGCCGCCGCTGAAGCCCAGCGCATGAGGAAACGTGCCGATGACATGGATTTTTCTGCGTTCGACAAAGCCGCGTATGACGCGGGTGCCGCCGCGCTGGATAAATTCGCGCAGGACGATACGGGCGCGGCGCAGTTGGTTGATGCCCGTGCCGCGTATGAATCGTACAAATTGCTGCTGAACAAAGGATTTGTCGCGCTTGCGGGAAAAGAACGCGCCGCCGCGCTTGACGCAAAAAAAATGGCGGACAGCGTAAAAGCCGGCGTATCGCAGAAAGAAACCTACGGGCAAGCCGCCGATGCGTTCAAACGGGCGGACAGCAATTATGTGACCAAAAGCATTGAGGCGGCTTATGAGGGCTACAAATCGGCAAAAGAGACGTTCAGCGGTTTGTACGAGACAGTCTCTGCCGCCCGCGCCGCCGCCCAAGCCGCCATTGCGCGCGCAAAGCAACGTGCCGCCGACAGCGCGAATTATGCCGCCGACGCGGACGAAATCGCCCCGATTTCCGGGAACGTGCAGGGCATTGAGGACGAAAACGCCGTGTTGCTCGAAGAGGATGAGTGGGCAAATCCCGACGACGCGGTTATTGACGTGAGCGAAGGGGCGACCGCGCAGGCTGCTGAATCTGCCGCCGCTGCCGCAATCGCTGCCGAAGAGATTTTTGACAATGCGGTCGAAAATCTGATTGATTCGGCACTAAATGGAGACAAAAAATGAAAAAAGTGCTGATAACCCTTGCGGTGCTGTTTGCCGCGTCGTTCGTGTTCGCCGCGAGCTACAAAAACAATACGTACCAAAAACTCGCCGACGAATACACAAAAAAGGCGGAGCAGGCGTTGGACGCGGGTGAATACGCGCTTGCCGAAGAATATGCCGCCAAGGCAGAAGAGAATGCCGCGCTCTCCGAAGCGTACATCAAGAAAATGCTTGCCAAGACCGATTGCGACAAGGCGATGAAAGATGCGTCGAAACGGCTGGACTACGCCAAGTCGATTCATGCGGACCGGAATTTTCCGATGGCGTTCACCGCCGCACAGCAGGCGTATGCGACCGCGCAGGAATCTTACGACGGCGAAGATTACGCGGCGGCGACTGCCTACGCGAATCAGGTGCTTGCCGCGCTTGCCGATGTCCGTGAGATTACGCCACTCCCCGAATTCTATGTGGTTCGTCCCTGGGCAGACACCAAAGACTGCTACTGGAATATTTCCGGCCGCGCCTATGTGTACAATAATCCGCTGTTGTGGGAGAATTTGTATCAAGACGCAGAGAACAAGCAGAACATGCCGCGCCCGTCCGACCCTAACTTGATTTTGCCCGGCATGAAAATGAAAATCCCGAGCATTACGGGAGAATTCCGGGAAGGCACGTATAATCCCGCAAAAAGTTACGAGCCGTACAACGCCAACCGCTAAGGATATATCCCGCCCCGCGCGGGATTTTTTATCGGTGCGCGAGGTATTCCCGGTACAGCGACAGCCCTGCTGACATCAGCGCGTGCGGAAATGCTTTCGTTCCCATGTTTGCGTAGACTTCCTGCTTGGGAAGTTCAAAATACTGCACGTATTCGTCTTCGTCCAAATGCTGTCCGCCCGCCGGTCGCAGGTCGGTCGCGACAAAGACGTGCACGTGGTTGCTCATCAGCGCAGGGTTCGGATTCATCGCGCCCAGTTTAATCAGTTTTCCCGCTGCAAATCCCGTTTCCTCTGCCAGTTCGCGCGCCGCCGCCTGTTCGGGCGTTTCGTCGCGCTCAATCACGCCGCCCGGAAATTCAATGCTCAGCGCGTTCTCGCCGTGTCGCCATTGTTTGACGAGCAGGAACGTGTCGCCCGCGTCGGGAATGACGATCACCCAGTCAGGCGCGTCCATGACGATGTAGTCGCCTTTCAGCCCGTCGCTCGCCGTCGATTCAATGGTCGTCACGTCTAGCACGGGAGTTTTGAGGAGCGTCGTTTTTTTCCCGCGCGTCCAGGTCAGTTTTTCGTCGTCCGTCGGTGTCATTTCATGTACCTCGCAAGGCAGACCTTTACTTTCTGCCGATTTCGTTTTATGATAGAGACAGCATAAATCCAAAATCCGATACTGGCAAGTCTCAAGGGGGTGCGTATGGCAGTTTTGACGATTTCCCGGCAAGTCGCCGCGTTTGGCGATGAGATTGCCGCCGCGACTGCGGCAAAAATCGGCTACCGTTTTGTCACCCGCACCGACATCGAGCGGCGCATCGTCGAACTTGGCTTTCCTGCCGAAAAATTGCGCCGGTACGATGAGAAAAAGCCTGGATTCTTCGCGTCGCTCACCAAAGACCGCGACGAATATCTGGACTATTTGCAGACTGCCATTCTGGAAAACGCCGCGGACGGAAATGTCATCCTTATCGGTCGCGGTTCGTTCATCATTCTGGAAGATTTGCCCAATCACCTTGCGTTCCGTTTTATTGCGCCCGACGAAATCCGCCTTGAGCGGCTCAAGCGCGAGTTTAATTGGAACGACCGGCAGGCACTCAAGCGCATTCAGGAGAGCGATTCAAACCGGCTCGGCTTTCACAAAAGTTTTTTCAATTACGACAGCACTAATCCGGCGCTGTTTCATCTCGTGATTAACACCGGAATGCTCGACGTTGAGAGTGCCGCCGTGATGATTGCGGAGACCGTCAAGTCCACCATAACGCCCGAAAAAGAGACGGCCGGTCAGCGGCGCGTGGACGATTTGCTCATCGGGCAGCGTATCGTCAATATGCTCGTCTTTGATTACCATCTTAACATCAGTTTTCTGCGCGCCGGCATTAAGGACAAAAAAGTCACCTTGCAGGGCATTGCCGATTCCACCGCAATCGTGGATCGCGCCATGGCGATTGCTTCGAGCGAGCTTCCCGGCTATACCGTGGAGAGTGCTATCAGCGTGGTGCAGGATTTCAAGGCGTACCCGCACTGATTTTTCAGCCGCTCCGTGCGGGGCATTTTGCTCTTGACTTCTTGCCCGTGATTTTAGATACTAGAGAATATGAAACTTTCCAATAAGTTTACGTTAATGCGCGTCTGTTTCGCCCCCGTTTTTTTCCTTATCTATTCTATTCCGATTTGGACGGGCAGCGTGCTGTTGCAGCAGATTTCCGCATATAGCATGATTCCGTTGCTCATTATTTTTGAGCTGACCGATTTTTTTGACGGCTACTATGCGCGCAAACGCGGCGAGGTCGGCGACTTCGGCAAGCTTTTCGATCCTTTTGCGGATGTCATGCTCAATCTGACAGTGTTCCTTTGTGCCATGACTTCCGTAAACCGCATTTTCGGCGGATATATGCCCCCGCTTATCTTCGTGCTGATTTTGTACCGCGAGCTGAGCATGAATTTTTTACGCATGATTGCCTCAAAACAGGGCGTGGCGATTGCGGCGCGCAAGGGCGGCAAGCTCAAGACCGTATCGTATATCGCCTCGGGCTTTTTCGCGCTTGCCGTGGAAAGTGCGCTCCGCTTGGGGTATGGTCTTGGCGGCTACGGCGCTGAACTGCATACGGCGGCGGTCGTATTGTTTTCAATCTGTTTGGTACTCAGTTATCTTTCATTCATCGACTATCTGCGGATTTTCGCGTCGATTTTGAAAAAAGATTTGTAAAAAAAAGTGAAAAATATTTGTTTGCGGTATTGACAAGAGGTGTCTAGTGGTGATATAGTCATTCTTACCCGCCGTCGGGAGGCGGACGGGCAGGTCTTTGAGACGAGACGAGGGAAGGGGAAGAGGACCGGGGGGCGGAAGCTCTCCGGGAAGCACGGACGGCAGCGAGAGAAGAAGAAAATACTGTGCCCCTCGGGGCGCAGGAAGGATCATGGAGAGTTTGATCCTGGCTCAGAACGAACGC
>CAMWTK010000011.1 GCA_947177175.1 uncultured Treponema sp. | reverse complement strand
ACGGACGAATTTGGTACGCAAGATGCCGTCGCGCACCCCTGCGCGGACGAATTTGGTGTACAAGATGCCATCGCGCACTCTTGTACGGACGAATTTGGTACGCAAGATGCCGTCGCGCACCCCTGCGCGGACGAATTTGATGCGCAAAATGCCATTGCGCAGACCTGCACGGACGAATTTGGTGCGCAAGATGCCGCCGCACAGTCTTGTACGGACGAATTTGGTGGGCAAGATGTCGTCGTGCAGTCTTGTATGGGCAAATTTGGTGCGCAAAATGCCACCGCGCAACCTTGCATGAACGAATTTGGTGCGCACGATGCCACCGCGCAACCTTGTATGGACAAATTTGGTGCGCCGAATGCGTGCTTGTCGGCCGCTGAGAGGAAATTTGTTGTGCCAAATGCGCACTTGTCGGGAGACGAAAGCCTGTCGGCAACGTTTTTCGGGGTCTTGGGGCAGCGCCCCAAGACATGCTGGGGAAGGGTGAGGGGTTGGGAGCGGGAAACCCCCGCTTCGGAAGTAGAGGGGTTTCCCGCTCCCAAGGACAGTTCGTCCGTTTCCAAGCGGAAAATCTTGCCCGCCACGTGTGCGGGTGCATGGGGAATGTATGTGCGGGGGAAACGACCTACCGCGTGCCGTGCGGCAATACGCGCGGTGTTGCAGGAACGTCCTGCGGCGTTATATGATAGGGGGGGGGGTGACTATTCTGCTCTTGGAGTATGCCGTCCGCTTCATGCGGGCAGTATACCACGCTCCCCCTGCTTTTTCAAGGCAGCCGTCACGGTGCAACCCCCTGCGACGTTATTTCCGCAGCTGGGTGCGGATTGCGGCGAGCAGGTCGTCGTATTCCGTGAACGCGCTCAGGGCAGGGTGGTCGGCCTTGATCTGGTCGGTCGTGCGGAACAGGAAGCCCGCCGCGCTCGCCTCAATCATCGCGAGGTCGTTGTAGCTGTCGCCGCTCGCGATCGTGTCGTAGCCCATCGACTGCAACGCGCGGACGGTGGTCAGCTTGCTGTTCTGGGTACGCATCCGGTAGCCCGTAATCGTCCCGTCCGGCGCGACGGTCAGCTCGTTGCAGAAAATCGTGGGCATGCCCAGCTTGCGCATGAGCGGCGCGGCAAACTGCGTGAACGTGTCGCTGATGATGACCGTCTGGCATTCGCCGCGCAGCGTGTCAAGGAACGCCTTTGCGCCGGGCAGCGGGTCAATCTTTTCGATCACCGCCTGAATTTCGCACAGCCCCAGCCCGCGCTCGCGCAGCAGGTCGAGCCGCCAGCGCATCAGCTTGTCGTAGTCAGGCTCGTCGCGCGTCGTCCGTTTCAGCTCCGGGATGCCGCTCTCCTCGCTGAACGCGACCCAAATCTCCGGCACCAGCACGCCCTCAAGGTCTAGACAGGTAATGTACATCGTAAAATCTCCTCTTCTGCAAAAATGTTGGGAGGGGAAAGCATTCCCCTCGCTCCCAAGGCAAGTCGCTCCGTACATGCCCCTGCAAGCAGTGTCATGTCCTCCGCTTTGTTGCCTTGTCCGCTACCCCTTCTCCTAGGGGCCGCCCCTAAAACCCCGTCTGCACCTGCGCGATTTCCTCGTCGGTCAGCTCACGGTACGCGCCCGCCGCGAGCGTCGCGTCCAGCTTGAGCGCGCCGACTGCCACGCGCTTCAGGTACGTCACTTCGTTCCCGACCGCCGCGAACATCCGCTTTACCTGATGGAATTTGCCCTCGTGCACCGTGAGCAGGCAGTCGCATCCGGCGGCGTTCCGTGCGGTCGTCTCGTCAAGCGTCGCGCCGTCGCACGGCCACACGAGCACCGCGCTTTGCGCGTCGAACGCGGGCGCGTTGCCCTCGCTGTCGATATGCAGTCCCCGCGCGAACTGTTCGGTATATGCGGCGCGCGCCGCTTTGTCCGGCGTGTCGCGCAGGCGGACGGCGTAGGTTTTGGGAATGCGCGATTTCGGCGAGATGAGCCGGTGCGTGAGCGCGCCGTCGGTCGTCAGAATCAGCAGTCCCTCCGTGTCGATGTCGAGCCTGCCGACATGGTGCAGCTCGCCGCTGAATGACATGCGGCGCAGCTCGTCCGTGAGCAGGTCGAACACGGTCTGGTGCTCGCCGTCGCGGTTCGCGCACACGACGTTCCGGCATTTGTGCATCATCAGGTAAAGGTCGCGCCGCAGCGTGAGGGGCGTGCCGTCAATGGCGATTGTGTCCGCCGCCGGGTCAATGCGCGTTGCGGGGTCAAAAATCTGCGTACCGTTGCAGGTCACGCAGGCAGTGCGCAGCAGTTTCTTTACGTCCTTGCGCGTGCCGTAGCCGTGGTGCGCCAGGATTTTGTCGATTCGTTCCATGGCGGGCTACCGTCCGGCAATCGGAATATACGCGCGCGGCTCGCCCACGTTCTTGTACGCGGGGCGGTAAATGCGGCTTCCGGCGACGATTTCTTCAATGCGGTGCGCGCTCCAGCCGGCAATGCGCGACACGGCGAACACGGGCGTGAACAGCTCGCGCGGAATGTTGAGCATTTCGTAGACGAAGCCGGAATAGAAGTCAACGTTCGCGCAGATGCGTTTGCCGTCGCCGTGCAGCTCGTAGACCACTTCGGGCGCGACGCGCTCGATGATGCGGTGCAGGTTGAATTCTTCGAGCAGTCCTTTTTCTTTGGCGAGGACTTCCGCGCGCTCGCGCAGGATGGTGGCGCGCGGGTCGTTAACGGTGTAGACGGCGTGTCCCAGTCCGTAAATCAGCCCCGTGCGGTCAAAGGCTTCTTTCCGCGCGATTTTTTGCAGGTAGGCGCGGATTTCGCCCTCGTTCGACCAGTCTTTGACGTTCGCCTTGATGTCGTCCATCATTTCCCTGACGCGGATATTCGCGCCGCCGTGCCGCCGTCCCTTGAGCGATCCGACTGCCGCGCCGACGGCGGAGTAGGTGTCCGTGTCCGCCGAGGAGACGACGTGGATCGTGAGCGACGAGTTGTTGCCGCCGCCGTGTTCTGCATGTAAGATGAGCGCGAGGTCGAGGATTTTTGCCTCAAGCGGCGTGTAGGTCTTGTCGCTGCGGATAAGGCGGAGCAGGTTCTCCGCCGTGGAGCGGTCGGGCGCGGGATTGTGTATGTACATCGACTTGCCGTCATAGAAACGCCGCTTTGCCTGGTACGCATAGGCGACCAACGTGCCGAACCGGGCGACCAGTTCCAGGCACTGGCGCAGGATCGTCTGGATGCTGCGGTCCTCAGGGTCTGCGTCATACGAATAGGAGGCGAGCACGCCGCGCGCGAGCTTGTTCATGATGTCGCGGCTCGGCGCTTTCATGATCATGTCTTCGGTGAAATTCTGCGGCAGGTTGCGCATTGAGCCGAGCAGGAGCTTGAATTCGTCCAGCTCCGCCTGCGTGGGAAGCTTGCCGAACAGCAGGAGATAGACGCACTGCTCGTAGCCGAACTGCCCGTGCGATTCGGCATCCTGGATCAGGTCAGCCACGTCGTAGCCGCGGTACAGGAGTTTTCCCGGAACGGCGACTTTCTTGCCGTCCTCAATGGTATAGCCGACCACATCGCCGATGCGCGTCAGCCCCACGAGCACGCCCGTACCGTTCGCGTTGCGCAGTCCGCGCTTGACATCGTATGTCGCGTACAGTTCGGTCGGGATGGGGTCGTTGTCCAACGCGATGTCGGCAAGTCTTTTCAGCAGTTCGTTTTCGGTCTGTGTCACGGATACCTCGGCTTCTCGCATGAACGCGCATGCGGTTGTCTGTTCCCCAATGATACGATTTTCCGCGGATATGTGCAATATGTCCGCTTTCTGATTGCCCAAACGGCGGAAAAATTCTACAATGACCTACTTTGGAAGACTGTTACGGCATTTTGGGCGTGCGCCCCGGCGCGACGGCGGCAGAAATCAGGCGCGCGTACCGCACGAAGGCAAAGCAGCTGCATCCCGACGCGTCCCGCCGTGAGGAGACGACGCGTCAGTTCCAGCGGCTGGTCAGGGCGTATGAGACGCTTTCCGATTCCAAGCAGCGCTCGCTGTTCGACGAGGCGTTTTTCATGCGCCAGCACGCGCGCGCACGGCGGTCGGGCAGCTCGTTCGACTATCGCACCTGGCTGCTTGCCCGGCAGGACGAGGAGAGCCGCGCCAAGCTGATTTTCTTTGACCTGATGCACGAGCGCGAGGACGATGCCGTGGCGGAATTCAAGCGCATGAGTATGCAGCACGCGGGCTTCCGGCTGGCAAAATGGTTCACGCGCGAGGATTTTATGGACTACGGCTTTATCCTCGCCGAGGAGCTGGTCCTGCACGGCGAGTATTATGACGCGTTCGTGCTGCTCGAGCAGATTATCCGCATGGAGCGCAGCTACGAATATTTCCGCCTGTTCTTCCCCGAAGTGATGGACTTGGCGCGCACCGTGCTGCGGCAGCGCATTGAGGGCAACATGAGCGACGAGCTTGCGCTCGACAGCTGGGAGCGCGCGCTTGAGCTGGGCTTCGGCAGCAGGGACGACGCGTTTTTCCTGCGCAAGATGGGCGGCGCGTACCGCAGGCTCGGCGACGAACGCACCGCGCGCCTGTGCGAGGAAGCGGCGGTCCGGCTGGCGGGCTGAAAAATCAGAAAAAAGTAAGGTAAGGAGCATAATACGATGATTCGCTTGAAGAATGAGCAAGAAATCGACGGAATCCGCCGGTCGTGCCACGCGCTGGCCGATTTGTTCCGCGCGGTAATCCCGCAGGTTCGTCCGGGCATGACGACCAAGGCGATTGACGATTTGGTGGTCGGCTACATCAAAAAAATCGGCGGAAAACCGGCCTGGTACCGCGAGGATTTTCCGGGCGCGGCGTGTATCAGCGTGAACGACGAGGTGATTCACGGCGTGCCCTCAAAGCACACGGTCGTGCGCGACGGCGATTTGGTCTCGCTCGACATCGGCATCGACCTTGACGGCTATATCAGCGACTCCACGCACACGGTCATGGTGGGGAACGTCCGGCCCGAATACCGGCGGCTGGTGCAGGCGACGCGCGAAAGCCTTGTGGCGGGCATTGCGGCGTGCAAGGCGGGCAACCGCATCAAGGACATTGCGCTCGCGGTGAGCGGCGTGGCGCACGACACCTACGGCTTCGGCGTGGTCTATGACTATTGCGGCCATGGCGTGGGCTTGGACGTGCACGAGGATCCGTCCGTGCCGAACGTGTGGAAAGGCGGCGCGAATCCGCGCATTCAGGCGGGCATGGTGCTTGCGATTGAGCCGATGATCAACGTCGGCACGGCGGACGTGGTGCTCGACGAGGCGACCGGCTGGACGGTGCTGACGGCGGACGGCTCCTGGAGCTGCCATGAGGAGCACACCGTCGCCGTATTCAGCGACCACACGGAAATCCTGACGGACTGCCCGGGACTGCCCGCCTGGGCGTAAAAACCGGTTGCAAAGACGGTGCAGAAACGATAGGATAAAGCGATACGAAATTACGTTCAGGAGCGTATGTTATGGAACGATTAGCAAAGATTGCCGCGCTGACAATGGTCGCGGCGTTGTCCCTCTCTGCGGCGTTCGCGCAGGAAGCGGATGTTGCCGGCACGCAGCCTGCTGCCGATGCTCAGCCCGTTGCGGAAGCGCAGCCCGCCGCTGATACACAGCCGGTCGCCGAAGTGCCGCCCGTCGCGGCGACGCAGGAGACGGTCGCGAAGCTGGATGCCGTTCCCGGCGTGCAGACGATGTTCAGCCAGGTGTTCGTTGACCCGCATTTCAAGGAAATCGACATTGAGCTGGGGGCGGAAGATTTCGTGCTGATAGTCACCCCGTCCGACAAGGCGACGCTTGAGATCAAGTCGAACAAGAAAGAGTCCATGCCGCTCGTCATGCAGGACGAAAAGTCGCTCAAGGTGGTGCAGAAAAACAAGAAAGTAAAGACCGAGGGCAGGATTTGCACGGTCGTGCTGACCGTGCCGCAGAATATTCCGCCGGCAGAATTCGAGCTTTCCATGCAGAGCGGCGTGGCGACGCTCGATCCGATTGCCGCCGGCTCGGTGGAGATTGCCGTGGGGAACGGTACGCTGACGGCAAAGGACATTCAGGCGAGCAAAGAATTCGAGCTTTCGGTCAACGCCGGCAAGGCGACGCTGACGAGCGTCGAAGCGGGCGCGGCGGAGATTGCGGCGGGCAACGGTACGGTCACGGTTGAGCGCGTCCGTGCAAGCAAGAAGCTTGCCGTCGCGGCGAACGCAGGCAGTCTTGCGATCGCGCATTCCGAAACGCCGTCGTTTTCGGGCGCGGTGAAGAAAGGTCTGCTCACCGCCGCGGACGTGACGGCGGACTCCATTGCTGTCGCGGTTGACAGCGGCAAGGCGACGGTAGACCTTGCCAAGGTGTTTTCCCGCGTTTCCTCGCTGCTCGTCGGCTCGGGGAATCTCTCGCTGTTATTGCCCGCGGACAGCGTGTTCTATACCACGGCTTCGGTCAACAAAGGACAGTTCGAATCCGAATTCCCGTCAAGCAACAAAGGTCCTGAGCTGAAAGTCAAGATCAGCAAAGGCACGGCGACGGTCACCAAACGCTGACCCTGCCGATCCGCACAAATCCCGCGCCGCGTAGCGCGGGATTTTTTTGTCCGCGCACTTTTTGTAACCGAAACGCCGGTTTTGATATTATCTTTATAAAAGTGAGGTGGAACATCCACTGACAATAAAAAACAGGAGGTTTCAGCATGAAATCATGGAAAAAACTGTTGGGCGTGGTTGCGACCGGTGCGTTCGCGTTTGCCGCCGTTTCTCTGTCCTGCTCGAAAGTCCGGGTGCACGGCAGCGCGGACACGGCATTTGCCGACACAAAGCCCGCCGTCTCCATTCCGGCGGACAGCCTGCGCGTCATTGAGGCGTTGCAGGATTCGTTCCGCTCGATCAGCGCGGGCGTGCTTCCCGCGGTCGTAGAAATCGACGTGACGGAAAAGAAAGAGATAACAGCATCGCCGTTCGACGACTTCCCGTTCTTTTTCTTCGGGAGACCCAACGATTCAGAGCGCGGACGCGGGCGGACGCGCGAGTACGAACAGAAAGGCCTGGGGAGCGGCGTTATCGTGCGCAGGACGGGCGACACGGTGTACGTGCTGACCAACAATCACGTCGCGGGGAGCGCCACGCAGATTTCGGTCAGGCTGAACGACGGGCAGACGTTCGACGGCAAGCTGGTCGGCGCGGACGAGCGGCAGGACATCGCGCTCGTGTCGTTCGAGGCGAAAAAAGATTCCGCCATCGTGGTGGCGACGCTCGGCGACAGCGACAAGGTGCAGACGGGCGACATCTGCCTTGCCATGGGCGCGCCGCTCGGCTACAGCCAGTCCGTGACGCAGGGCATTATCAGCGCGACGGGACGCAGCGGCAACCAGATCGGCAACATGAACGACTTTATCCAGACCGACGCGGCAATCAACCAGGGGAATTCCGGCGGCGCGCTCGTGAACATCTACGGCGAGGTCATCGGCATCAACACCTGGATTGCGTCGCAGTCGGGCGGCAGCCAGGGGCTGGGATTCGCGCTGCCGATCAACAGCGTCAAGCGCGCGATCGACGATTTTATCAGCAAGGGCAAGATTACTTACGGCTGGCTCGGCGTCTCGCTCGTTGACGTGAATGACGAATACAAGGAATCGCTCGGGCTGAAAAAACAGAGCGGCGCGTTTGCCTCGCAGGTGTTCATCGATTCTCCGGCGTACAAGGGCGGCATGCAGGCGGGCGACTTCATCATCGAGCTGAACGGCAAGGCGATCAAGGGACAGAGCGAATTGGTGCGCGAGGTCGGCTATCTGCCCGCGAATGAGAACGTGACGTTCAAGGTTATCCGTGGCGGCAAGGAAAAGTCGCTCACCGTGAAGATTGAGGAGCGCACGAAGGAAGTCTCGGTCGATAATGCCAAGCTGTGGCCGGGATTCATCGCCGCGCCGCTCACCGACAAGACGCGCGAGGAGCTGAAAGTCGGCGACAAGAAGATTTCCGGCGTCGTCGTGTCGGGCGTGATGGAAAAATCGCCCGCCGCCGCGCTGCGCTTGCAGAACGGCGACATCATCACGGCGGTGAATGACAAGAAAGTGGCGGACGTGAGCGAATTCTACGCCGCGCTCGACCTGACCAACACCAAGGAAATCTGGTTCGACGTGTATAACGACGGGCACACGATTACGACGGGGCACTACAAAATCGGTCAGTAACTGAAAACGGACGGCACTGCGCCGTCCGTTTTTTTATCTTTTGTGCTGTATGCTCGCCTTGATGAAATCCCTGAACAGCGGGCCTGCCTTGTTCGGGCGGCTTTTGAATTCGGGGTGGAACTGGCCGCCGAGCATCCAGGGATGATCCGGGGCTTCGACGATTTCCACTAGGTCGCGCTCCGGGTTCACGCCGGCGATAATCAGTCCCGCGCCTTGCAGCGCCGCGCGGTAGGCGTTGTTGAATTCGTAGCGGTGGCGGTGGCGCTCCCAGATGGTCGCCGTGCCGTAGGCTTTTTCGGTCAGCGTTCCCGGCGTGACGGCACAGGCGAATTTTCCCAGGCGCAGCGTACCGCCCAAGATTTTCCCGTTCTGGTCGGGCATCAGGTCGATGACGGGATGCGCCGTGTCCTTGTTCATTTCGGTCGAATGCGCGTCGGCATAGCCGAGCACGTTGCGCGCGTATTCGATTACCATAATCTGCATACCGAGGCAGATGCCGAAGTAGGGGACGCGGCGGGTGCGCGCGTATTTTGCCGTGTTTACCATGCCTTCCACGCCGCGCACGCCGAATCCGCCCGGAACGATGATGCCGTCCGCATCCTTGAGCCGCTCCGCGGTCGTGGCATCGTCTTTCAATTCCTCGGATTCCACCCAGTCCAGGTCGATTCCCGCCTCATTGGCGATGCCGCCGTGCACGAGGCTTTCCACCACGGAAAGGTAGGCGTCGTGCAGATCCACGTATTTTCCCACGAGCGCGATTCTGACGCGGGTCTTAGGGTTACGGAACACGTTCACCATTTTCGTCCATTCGGTCAGCTCGGTGGGCGGTGTGCGGAAGCCGAGCACTTTGCACACCGCGTCGCCGATATGCTCGCTTTCCAGTTGCAGGGGCACTTCGTAAATCGACCGCGCCGTGGTGTTCTGGATAATGCAGTCGGTGTCCACGTTGCAGAATCGCGCGAGTTTTTCGCGCGTCGTGCGGTCAATCGGCTCGTCGCTGCGGAGCATGAGGATGTTCGGCTGGATGCCGAGTTCCTGCAATTCCTTTACGCTGTGCTGGGTCGGCTTCGTCTTGATCTCGCCGGCTTTTTTCAGGTAGGGCAGGAGCGTCAGGTGGATGTAGCAGCAGTTTTCTTCGCCCACCTGATATTTTATCTGCCGGATTGCTTCGATAAACGGGAGCGATTCGATGTCGCCCACGGTGCCGCCGATTTCGGTGATGATGACATCGGCGTTTGTCTCCGTGGTGGAGAGCAGCATACGGCGCAGGATTTCTTCGGTGATGTTGGGGATGACCTGTACGGTGCCGCCGTTGTAGCCGCCCTCGCGCTCGCGCTGCAAGACGGTCATGTAGACGCGCCCGCTCGTGGTGTTCGAACTTTGCGAGAGCGTTGCGTCGGTGAATCGCTCGTAATGTCCTAAGTCAAGGTCGGTCTCCGCGCCGTCGTCGGTCACGAACACTTCGCCGTGCTGGAACGGATTCATCGTGCCGGGATCGATGTTCAGGTAGGGGTCGAATTTCTGGTTCACGACCGTCAGTCCGCGGCTTTTGAGGATCAGTCCGATAGAAGCGGCCGCGATTCCTTTGCCCAGCCCGGAAACGACGCCTCCCGTGATAAAAATGTACTTGGTCATCATGCACTCCAAAACAATACGGGAAATTATAGTGAAAAACTGTCCGTTAGTCCATAAAGCGGCGCCGCCGCGGTGCTGATGTGCCCGAGCAGCTTGCGGGCGACCTCGCCATTTTTGGCGACCATTGCCCTGAACGTCGGCGCGTCAATGCGCACCAGGTCCACGTCCGTCTCGCAGGTTGCGGTCGCTTCCCGCCGCTTGGGGTACAGGCACGACGCTTCGCCCAGAAAATCGCCGCGCGCGTAGAACGAAAACCCGTTCTGCCGTCGTTCCTGCACCGTCCCGCGGGCAAGGTAGTAGGCATCCGTCCCCCGGTCATCGGGCGTAAAAATCGTGTCGCCTTTTTTCAGGTGGATGACGTTCACGTCTTTTGCCAGCAGGTAGTCGGGGCGGATGAACAGAATCCGCCTGACGGCATTCATGTTCTGCGCGTCCTGGCGGGGGAGCAGGTACAGCTCGCCGAGCAGCAGGTCGTCAAAAAACTGCCAGACGAACAGCAGCTGCGCGAAGACGAAGAACAGGACGAAAAAAATGAACACGTCGAGCATGGTGACGATGAGGTTCGCGAGCACGCCGTAGACGAGCGCGTACCGGCTCACGTCCACGGCAAGCCGGATGAGCGAAAAGCATCCCCAGAACGACAGGTCGCACAGCAACGCGCACAGCAGGCAGGCTTTGAGCGGCGGTTTTGTGCCCGACCCGGTTTTGTACAGCGTGGCGATGACCAAAAACAGCAGCACGTTCGGCAGCCGGTTCACGTGGTAGCGGAACAGGATCGTCGTGACGGGCAGCAGTTTTTCCCTGAGCGCGTGGAATACGGGCAGCGTGATGATCGTCCGCATGAAGACGAGGAAAAGCACGATCGCGGCAATCAGCACGACCGTCGCCGCTTCGATGACCAGCATGATGACGAGCCGCGGCACGGGGCGCGGCTGCTGCTCGCGGTGGAAAATATCGTGTAGCCCCTGGAATATCGTCGCGAACAGGCTGCGCGCCGCCCAGAATACGAACGTGCCGATGACAATCTCAAACCAGCCGATGCCGTGGGTCGTCTGCGTAAAATCGATGACCGCCGCAAGGTCGATGTACGGTGCGAGTTCGGGCAGGAGCGCGAAAATCGCCGGGATTGTTTCGGGGGAGGCGTGCAGGATGCGGGTCAGCACGGTCGCGCTCATCATAAAAATCGGGATGAACGAAAACAGGAACGCAAACGCGCACGCCCGCGCATGGGAGACGAGCGAGTTGCGCAGGTAATTGCGTCCTACCAGGTAGATGGTCTGCGCGACCGTTATGGGCGTGATGCTGCGCGTCCTTTTTTTGCCTGCGGTCTGCCGTTCGTCCTGCTCCATTCCAAAAAGTATAGCGGAAGCAGTCTGTTTCGGCTAGTGCGGCATGGGCGCGGGCGTTTTCCTCTTGCATAAAAAGTGAATAAACGCTATTATTTCTGCATAAATATTCATTTTTCAGCACAAGAGGCGTTTTATGGCAAAGGAAAAAGTGGTTCTCGCCTATTCCGGCGGACTGGATACGACCGTCATCATTCCGTGGCTCAAGGAGCATTACGATTACGACGTTATCGCCGTATGCATTGACGTGGGGCAGGGCGACGACTGGGAGGCGATAAAAGGACGCGCGCTCAGGACGGGCGCGGCTGCCTGTTACGTGGTTGACGCGCGGCAGGAATACATTGAGGAATATATTTGGCCTGCGCTCAAGGCGAACGCCGTCTACGAGGACGAATATCTTTTGGGCACGTCAACGGCGCGTCCGCTCATCGGAAAAATCCTCGTTGAATACGCGCGGCAGGAGGGCGCGGTGGCGATCTGCCATGGCGCGACGGGCAAAGGCAACGATCAGGTTCGCTTTGAGCTGGCGATCAAGGCATTCGCGCCCGATTTGCGCGTGATTGCGGCGTGGCGCGACGACAAATGGGACATGGACAGCCGCGAGGCGGAAATCAAATTCTTGGAAGACCGCGGGCTTGAAGTTCCCATGAAAAAAGATCAGTCCTATTCCCGCGACGAGAACATCTGGCACATTTCGCACGAGGGCTTGGAGCTTGAGAAGACGGAGAATGAGCCGCAGTACGCGCACATGCTCAAGAACACCGTCGTTCCTGAAGAAGCGGGCGCGGGCGAGTACGTCACCATCGATTGGGAGAAAGGCATTCCCGTGGGCGTGAACGGCAAGCAGATGAACGGCCTTGACATCATGCTTGAGCTGAACAAAATCGGCGGGCGCAACGGCGTTGGATTAGTTGACATCTGCGAAAACCGCTGCGTCGGCATGAAAAGCCGCGGCGTGTACGAAACGCCGGGCGGCGCGATTCTGTATTTCGCGCACCGCATGATGGATCATATCTGCCTTGACCGCGACACGTACCATTATAAGCAGCAGGTTTCGCTCCGCCTTGCCGAGCTCATCTACGACGGAAAAGTGTTCACCCCGCTGTACGACGCGCTGGTGGCGTTCGTGGACAAGACGCAGGAGACGGTCACCGGGCAGACGAAAGTCAAGCTGGTCAAAGGGCAGATCCGTGCTGCCGGCTCGCAGTCGGCATTCAGCCTTTATAATGAAGACATCGCTTCGTTCACCACGGGCGCGCTGTACGACCACAAGGACGCGCAGGGCTTCATCACGCTGTTCGGTCTGCCGCTCAAAGTGCGCGCGATGATGGAACAGAAAGTCGGCGCGGGCAGGGCGGTCGCCGCGAGCAAGGACCTGAAAAAACGTCCGACGGAATAATCCGCGTGGCGGCGTGACGGTTTTCGCGCCGCTATCGCTTGACCAACCGGCTGTTTTCTGATAGCATAGCATATTCGTATTTTAGCCTGCGGAGAACCCGTTATCTTTCGCGGCACTGTAGAGGTTTGAGATGTACGCACTTTTTGAGTATAAGGGCAAACAGTATAAGGCTGAAAAAGACGCTTTGATTCAAGTCGATAAGATTGACGCGGAAAAAGGCGCGAAAATTGCCATTGATTCCGTGCTTCTGGTGAGCGACGGTGACAAGGTGAGCGTCGGCGTGCCGTACGTGCAGGGCGCAAAGGTCGAGGTCGAGGTCGAGGATTCGTTCCGCGACAAGAAAGTGCTCGTGTTCAAATACAAGAGCAAGAAAGACTACCATCGCCTCATTGGTCACCGGCAGGAATACACCAAGGTGCGCGTAAAGAATATCGTCGTCGCCTAGGCGATGACGACCGTCACGCTGGTCTGCGGCAAAGACGGCGCGTTCCGTTCGTGTGAGGCGGCGGGGCACGCGGGCTTTGCGGCAAAAGGCTCCGACATCGTGTGCGCTGCCGTTACGATATTGCTTCGGACGGCGGCGGACGTGCTTTCGGGGATGGACGGTGTTGTGGTGCGGGCAGATACGGCCGGGCGCGGGGAGCTGGCGTTCGCGGTCGTGCGGGCGGCTGCGGAAAAAACAGAACGCCTTGTCTGCACGGCGGATTTTTTGGAGCGCGGTTTGCGTTCCTTGCAGTCCGAATACCCGCAGTTTGTCAGACTGCAAAAAATAGTACAGTAGCCGCTGGTGCGGCTGAGCGGAGGAATAATATGGGACGCAGTAAAGGCGGCAGCGGCGCGAAAAACGGCCGCGACTCAAACCCGAAGCATTTGGGTGTCAAGAAATACGGTGGCGAAAAAGTTACGGCAGGCTCAATTATCGTGAAGCAGCGCGGTACGAAAATCCATCCCGGTGACAACGTGCGGAGAGCGGGAGACGACAGCCTGTTTGCCGTTGCGGACGGAACGGTCGTTTTTGGCGAACGCAAGAACCGAAAAATCGTTTCCGTCGTAAAGGCTTGACTTTCGGCCTTGATGCTTGTACGTACCCGAGTTCACGTGCTGAATTCGGGTATTTTTTTAGGAAACGGCGATGAATGTGTTTGCAGATGAGGCGATAATCGAAGTGCAGTCGGGCAAGGGCGGGAACGGCTGCATTGCGTTCCGGCGCGAAAAATACGTTCCCATGGGCGGACCGAACGGCGGCGACGGCGGCAAGGGCGGCGATGTCGTTTTCTGTGTGCGCCGCAATGTCAAGACGCTTGCCAATATCCGGTACAAGCGGTTTTTCCGCGCGAAGAACGGCGGCGACGGGCAGGGGTGGAACAAATACGGGCGCGACGGCGACGACGTGACGATTGCCGTGCCGCCGGGAACGACAATCCGCGACGCGGAGACGAACGAGCTTATCCATGATTTTGCGACTGACAGCGAGGACGAGTCGTTCACGTTCCTGGTCGGCGGCAAGGGTGGCTGGGGAAACGTGCATTTCAAGTCGTCCACCAATCAGGCACCGCGCCGTGCGAACGCGGGGCAGGAGGGCGAATACCGCAAGCTTCGCCTTGAGCTGAGCATTATGGCGGACATCGGGCTGGTGGGCTTTCCCAACGCGGGCAAGTCATCGCTTTTGGACGCTTTTACCAACGCCCGTCCCAAAATCGCGCCGTATCCGTTTACCACGAAAATCCCGAACCTTGGCGTGCTCCGTGCCGACGACAAGACCGACGTGATTATCGCCGACATTCCGGGCATTATCGAAGGCGCGAGCACGGGCGCGGGGCTGGGGACGCAGTTCCTCAAGCATATTTCGCGCACGGCGGGGCTGGTTTTTATGATTGATTGTAGCGAGGATGCGTGTTTCGGGGCGTTCCGTACCCTGCGCGGCGAGCTGGAGGATTTTTCGCCTGACCTGCTCGAAAAGCCGCATATCGTCCTGTGCAATAAAATCGACGAGGACGGCGCGGTAGCGCGCGCGGAGAAAGTCGCCGCGGAAGTGCGCTCGATTGAGCCGGAAACGCCGGTGCTCAAGGTGTCGGTCATTTTGCATGAGGGGCTGAACGACGTGCGCGTTGCGATTCTGGACATCATGCGCGCGCTTGAGCAGCGCGGCGCGGAAGTGGCGGCGGCGGGAAAGACGGGGAAAAGCAGTTTCTTGCAGTCCCGGTCGGTTGATGAGACAATGGAAGTGCAGTTTCCGGGGCAGGAGCAGTGAGGATCGCGATTTTAGGCGGAAGCTTCAATCCGCCGCATTTGGGACATCTCATTCTGGCAGACACGGTGTGCGTTCAGCTGGGGTACGACAAAGTGCTGTTCGTACCCGTGTTCAATCCGCCGCATAAAGAAATGAAACACGCGGCAAGCCCGGCGCACCGGCTGGCAATGGTGCGCGCGCTGGCGGCGGAGGACAGCCGCTTTGCCGCCGAATCGTGCGAGATTGACCGCGCGGGCGTTTCGTTCACGTATGACACGGTGCGTTTTTTGGAAGAGAAATACAAGGACGTGCTCACCGACAAAATCGGCGTGATTATGGGGCAGGATCTGGCGCAGGATTTTGGCAAATGGGAGCATGCCGCCGAGCTTGCGGACATCGCGCAGCTGATTCTTGCATTGCGCCCCACGGAAATCCGCAACAAGGCGTTTGAGAATCAGCCGAAAGGCGCGTACGCGCATCATGAGCGCGAATTCGGCATTGCGCATTATCCGCACCTGGTGCTGGCAAATCCCGAAGTGGCGATTTCTTCCACGGATATCCGTGCGCGCGTGGTGCATGGCGACGCGTGGCAGTATCTGGTGAGCCGTGGCGTGCGCGACTATATCCGGGACAACGCGCTGTACGGTTATGGACTTTTGGCGCGTGTGCAGTCGTTCGCAAAAGCGCATCTGAGCGCGGCGCGCTACGAGCATTCGGTGCGCGTGGGGGAGATGGCGGAGCAGCTGTGCGCGCGCTACGGCGAGGATCCGTTCAAGGGCCGGTTTGCGGGAATCGCGCATGACATCTGCAAGGAGATTCCGGGGGAGGCGATGCTCGCGCTTGCCGCGCAGGACGGAAAGCCGATTACCGACTTGGAGCGCGGGAAACTTTCGCTTCTGCATGGGCGCGCGGCGGCGGTCAGGCTGTGGCAGGAATTCGGCGTGACGGACGAGGACGTGCTTCAGGCGGTGGCGAGCCATACGTTCGGCGACGAGCGGCTGTGCGCTCTGGCAAAAATCGTCTTTGCGGCGGATAAAATCGAGCCGGAGCGGCCGCAGTCCACGGACGAATACCGCGGCAGGCTGCTTTCCCTGTCGCTTGACGAGATGACGCTTGCGGTGGTGGAAGAGAATATCGGCTATTTGGAAAAGAAAGGCCGGGTGGTCGCTGACGTTTCGTTGCGTTTCCGCGACGAGCTGCGGCGCGGGGCAGGTGCGTTATGAGGCTGCGAAAAACGACGGGGAACAAAGGCGGATTTGTCCTGCTTTTGATTGTGCTGATTCTTGTCGGGCTGATGGTGTTTCTTGCGCTGTCGCTCCGTACCAACGTCATCGACGAGAACCTCAAGGGCGACCGCGTGATAAAGACGCTGTTCGTCATGGAGGACCGCAATCAGGTGCTGTTCACCGACGTGCTGATTTATTATCCCGTCTCAAAGCGCGGCGCGCTCATCGACATCACGGGCAATACGGGCGCGATTTTTCAGTCCATCGGGCGGGTTGACCGCATCGACGCGATTTACACCGAAAAAGGCATCGAGACCTACAAGGCGGAAATCGAAAAACTGATCGGCATGACCATTCCTGTTTCCGTGGTGCTGCATCTGGATGATTTCGGCGAGCTGACCGATATGCTCGGCGGCATGAAACTGTTCGTGCCGTCACCCGTGGACGAAGTGGGCGACGACGGTGCTCGGATGCTGCTTCCGAGCGGCGCGGTCACGCTTGACGGTGACAAAATCAACACGTACCTGACGTACCGCACGGCGGACGAGACGGATGCCGACCTTGAGGAGCGCCGCCAGAACGTGATGATCGCGCTGCTGAGCGCGTTTTCCCGCAATGCGTCCGTCATGCTCGCCAAGGCGAATTTTCCGCAGTTCGCGAAGCGGCTTGACGCGAATATTGACAGCAGGGACTTGCATCGCCTGCTGAGCGAGATTGCGCAGGTGGATGCCGACCACCTGGTGCCGCAGGTGATTACCGGGTCAAAGCGCGTGGTTGACGGAAAATCGCTGCTCTTTCCTTTTTATGACGGCCAGCTGATAAAGGACGTGGTGCGGCAGGTGACCAACTCCCTTATCTCACTGGAGGACAACGGCGTCAACCGGATTTACGTGCTTGAGATTCAGAACGGGACGACCGTGCAGGGGCTTGCGCGCAACACGTCGGCACTGTTGCAGAGCGCGGGCTACGACGTGCTGAGCACGCTGAACGCGGACAAGAACGACTACGAAAAGACCGTGATTATCAACCACATCGGCAACGCGGAAGTCGCGAAAAGTCTGGGAGATTTTATCCACTGCGAGAATATTCTGGAAGAGAACGTGCAGTCTGAGCCGGCCGGCTTGGAAGTCGGCGCGAACGTTGACTTCACGATTATCTTGGGCAAGGATTTTGACGGACGCTACGTGCGCTAGCACGGCAAAGGAGACAATATGGCAAAGACGATACAGGAACAGGCATTGGAGCTGGCACAGGAGCTGGAGAACGGCAAGGCGGAGAACGTTACCGTCATTGACGTGTCCGAGCTGAACAGCTGGACGGATTTTTTCGTGATTGCGACGGTGCGCAGTTCCGCGCAGATTCAGGGCCTGCAGAAGCAGGTGAAAGACTACGTGAAGGCGAACGATATGCAGATTCACGTGACCAACCGCAAGCAGCCCGACGGCGACGAGTGGAACCTCATCGACATCGGCCCGGTGGTCGTCCATCTGATGTCGCAGGACGCGCGTGATTTTTACGAGCTGGAAAAACTCTGGCACGCAGGCACCGTGCTGAAATAAGCCGGTCGCCTACAATTCGTCGGGGTCGGTTTCGTCGGTAAAACGCGCGTCGTCGTCGTCAAAATCGTCCAGCGACTCATTGAAGTCGTCGTCAAAATCGTCGTCGTACAGCATTTCGTCGTCAAAGTCGTCGTAGTCGTCTTCGTCGGCAAAGAAATCGTCATCTCCGTCTGCATCCGAAAAATCGTCGTCGTATTCATCATCATACGAGAATCCCATTCCTGCGGACAGCAGAACAGACGTGTCGTCGAAAAAATTATGTCCCATATTCCCTTCCTGCAAAACAGCGGTGCATGTTATGTGGATACAGAAAATGTAGATGAGACGGCGGCTTTAGTCAATGGATTTTGCGCGATTTTTGCGGAATTTTTGCGCGTGGCGGCAGAATAGTGAAATCTATTGACTTTCTAAAAAAACTGGGTATAATTAAGGTGCTATGTCGCCCGATTTTGTGATTCGTGCGCCGGCAAAGGTGAACATCGGTTTGCGGGTTCTGCCTGAGCGCGGGGACGGATTTCATGGTATCGAGAGTATTTTTCAGACGGTGGACGTGTGCGATGAGCTGACCGTTTCGCCGCTCGCGGAAAAAAACAGGTGCGTGGTGGAATGCGATACTGCTGTCCTGCCCGCCTGCAATACTTTGACGGCGACGTATGTGGCATTCTGCCAGCTGACGGGGTGCGATGCGGGCGTACACGTGCGCCTGCGCAAGCGGATTCCGATGGGCGGCGGTCTTGGCGGCGGTTCTTCCGATGCGGCGGCGTTTTTACGTGCGCTTGCAAAGGTGCATGACGTGCCGCTTACCGATGATTTGGCAGATGCGGTCGCCGGGCAGGTGGGGAGCGACGTGTTTTTTTTTCTGCATTGCGGAAAGGACGGCACGGGCGCGGCACTGGTCTCCGGGCGAGGCGACGTGGTGCAGCCGGTTGCGCCGCGTACTGATGTGTATTTTGTTTTGGTCTTTCCGGGCGTACATTCTTCTACTAAAGAAGCGTATCGTCTGGTTGACGAGGACATACGGGCGGGGAACGTAGTTTCTTGTCCTGATTTTTCAGCATACGAAGCGATATACCGCAGTCCGGTTTCGCACTGGACGTTCGCGAACAGTTTTACCGCTCCGCTGGAAAAAAAATATCCCGTAATCGCGCAAGCCCTTGCGGATATTAAAAAAAGTGGTGCCGTGTGGTCTGACATGACGGGCAGCGGCGCAGTAGTGTTTGGAGTTTATGAGGCTGCCGAAGCTTCAAAAGAAGCGTTTGCCGAATTGAACAGGACGTGGAAGTCCTGCTTTTTGGCATAATGTTTTGTTTACAGGTTCAAAGTCTGTTTTGAGTCTATAAATATGAAGTGGAGGTAAGTCATGGAAGTGACCGAACTGCGTATCCGCAAAGTTACTGCGGAAGGCAAACTGCGCGCCTATGTGACCGTGACGTTTGACAACTGTTTTGTTGTGCATAACGTCAAGATTATTGAGGGCAAGACGGGCTTGTTTATTGCTATGCCGAGCCGAAAGACGACGGATGGCGACTACAAAGATGTTGCGCATCCTATCAGTCTTGCGTTCAGGACGGCACTGCAAGACAAAATCCTTGCCGAGTATAACGCGGGGCACGTTGAAGAGGGCGGTCCTGACGGCGAGGACTGATGCGGCGACGCATAGAGTGGGTATATTTTTGGGACGTCGGCAAGCGGTAAGCCCCCGGCTTTTGGTGCCGGTATTCCACAGGTTCGAATCCTGTCGTCCCAGCAAAAGAAAAAATAGATTAACGTAAGGAGCACCTGAGATGGAGCAGTTAGTTATTGAGGCAAACATACGCAAAGAAACGGGCAAGAAATTTGCGCGGCAGTTGCGTGCGAGCGGTCGTATTCCCGCCGTTATGTATGATGAGGCGGGAAAAGCAACGTCGTTGGATGTTGATACCGTGCAGTTCAACAAGGTGTGGCGCAACATCACCGCTACCACGCTCGTAACCTTGCAGGCTGACGGAAAGTCATACGATGCGTTTATCCGCGACACGGAATATGATATCAAGACCGATTCCGTGCTGCATGCCGATTTTTTTGTGGTGAGCAACAAAAAGCCGGTCGTCCGCACGTTCCGCTTGCATTATGACGGTACGCCTGCCGGTGTGCTGAAAGGCGGCTTTATGGTGCGGCACATTCCCGAAATCAAGGTGAAGAGCCTGCCCAAGGATATGCCGGTTCGTGTGTCCGTTGATGTTTCAAACGTGAACATCGGCGATGCATTGCTGGTGAAAGACCTTGATTTGGGCAAGAATGTCACCGTGCTGACAGACGGCGAAGAGAAAATCATCAGCATTGCGCCTGCCCGCTAAGCGGACGGCGTAATCGGAGAAGCTCCCGGAAGGGGGCTTTTTTTGTTGGGGGCGGTCGGTTTGCGCGCGCGTGATACGACGGACTTTGAGAAGCAGGTACTCGGCGGTTTGGCGCGGTGCGGCATTGCGGCGGATGCCGTTTGTGCGGAGCGTCCGCTCGGTATTGCGGTGAGCGGCGGCGCGGATTCGGTTTCGTTGTTGCGCGCGCTGCTGGCGGCGTTTGGCGCGGAACGGTTGCGCGTGATTACGGTGAATCATAATCTGCGGGAAAAAGAATCGTCGGCGGGTGACGCGCAGTTTGTGGCGGCGTTGTGTTCGCGCGCGGGCGTTTCGTGTACGACGGTCGTGTTTGCTCGTGGTGATGTGTTGCGTGAGGCGGCGCGGCGCGGGCGCGGTGTGGAAGAAGCGGCGCGGTTTTTGCGTTACCGTGCGTTTGACGATTTTATCGCGCGGGAAAATCTGACCGCGCTTTGCCTTGCGCACAATCAGAACGATATGCTTGAGACGCTACTCATGCGTTTTTTGCAGGGAAGCGGCGCGGAAGGCGGATTCGGCATTGCGCGGCGGCGGGGGGCGATTGTGCGTCCGTTGCTTGACGTGAGCCGTGCCGACATCGAGTCGTACCTGCACGGCCTTGGGCAGGACTGGCGCACGGACGCGACCAACGACGACACGCGCTATCTGCGCAATCAGATCAGGAAAAAACTGCTGCCACTGCTGGACGAATCATTTGCGGGCTGGAGGACGGCGGTCGCGAACGGCGCGGAAAAATCGTTTGATGACCATGCCGCCTTGCAGGCGCGGGCGGACGTATGTGCCTGGGCGCGTGACGGCGATGCGCTGTGGATGAGCGCGGCGGCGTTTTTTGCGGAGCCGCGGGCGGTGCGGCGGCGGATGCTTTTTACGGCGTTCAATCAGTTCGGCGGCGCGGAACGGTTTCCGTATCGCGTGGTGCGGACGGTGCTCGGCTGGTCTGCCGATGAGGAGCATGCGGTTTGTGCCGGCGGCACGGAAATTTCGGTGGTTTCGGGAAAAATTATGGTAAAAAATCGCCAAAACAAGGCGACTGAAAGCGGATTTCTTGCTATACTGAAAGGCGGCGGGGCTGTCCGCGTGATGCGGAGCGTACAGAGCGGCGACCGTATCCGCATGAAAGACGGCACCATGAAATCCGTGCGGGATGTCTTTGGCGACTGGCACGTGCGCCGTGAAGACCGGGCGCGGATTCCGCTCGTGCAGGACGTGTCGTTGCCGGGGCATCCGATTGTCGCTCTTTTGGGCGCGGAGTTGGGGTATTCGGATTGGATAGTAACATGAACATGAAAAAATGGTGTTCCGTATTGGTGTGCGCTTTTCTGTGCATGGCGGCGTTTGCTCAGGCGGAGACGAATTCTGCCATGAGCGCGAACCGTCGCACGGCAATTCGGTATGTGCAGCTGGCAAAGCAGTACGCCGCCCGGAAGCAGTGGGACGAGGCGGACGCGCAGGCACGGCTCGGACTTGCCTATGACGATTCGATTGCGGATTTGTGGTATATCCGGGCGGTCAGCCGGTTTCATGCCGGGACGGAGCCGAAGGCTGCCATCCTGCCGCTGGTCGTTACGGCGTTGACCGAGGCGGAATGGGTCGATTACAACCGCGACAGTGCGCGTATTTTTTATGCGGATCTGCTGAGCAATATGCTTCAGTTTGACGCGGCGCTTGCCGCGCTCAACGGCGAGCCGTTTTTGTATTCTGCTGATGCCGAGTATATCCGCGCGAAATGTTATTATCATTTGCGCGGCGCGTATGTGCAACGGGCGCGGGAGAAAATCGACGCGGCGCGGAGAATCTATCCTGCCGACAGCCGTTTTGCGGAGTTGTTTTTCCGCTCTGAGTATCCGCTGCACCGGACGCTTTTGCAGGAGGCGGCGAGCGGCGGACAGGCGGATCGGCTGCCCCCTGCCGTGCGGAAACTTGCCGACGCATTTATCCTTGCCATGCCTACGTACAAGAATCCGACGGCGGAGCTGGAACTGTACGCGGCGATTTTTGCCGAGGGGGAAAAGCAGGCGCGGCTGTTCAAGTCGTTCAAGGCGCGCGGGCGCAATGCGCCGTTGTACGCGGAATATGCGGTGCGCACGGGATTGCTCGCGCAGGATGCCGCGCTTGACGCGCTCTTTTCTTTTGCCGACAATCAGATTTCCCTGCCGGTGCTGGAGCAGTTTGTCCCGGTGCTGACGGAAGAACAGCCGCGGCGCGATATGGGCGAATACCTGACCGAATATCACGGGACGATTGCCGCCGACCCCGACGGAGACGGCATTGACAACCTGCTGGTGACCTACAACCGCGGCCGGCCGGAGCGTATCAGGTACGATGAGAATCAGGACGGCGTGGACGATTGGACGGCAACCTGCGATTTCGGCACGCCCGTTTCGATTCAGCTGCATACGGACGCGCTGGAAATTCAGTACGGAAACTGGCCGTATATGCAGAGCGCGCGGTATGCGATGAAAAACGACACGGCATTGCAGTTTACGTTGCTCGCCGACACGTTGCGCTGGTCGCCGTTCACGCTGGAGACGGTCGCTCCCGTGCAGGAACAGTTGCACGTGGATTTGTATTTTCCGCAGGTGCGCGATGATATGCCGCCCGTGTCCGCGCCGGAACTGCTGCATGCGTCGTCAAGCTACACGTTGCCGTCGCAGGAGCGTGAGAATGCGCTTATTACGGTGCGCCTGCTCGACGGCGTTGCGCAGAGCGCGCACTATACGGTCGGCGACCGGATTTATGCGCAGGCGCAGTTTGCGGACGGCATTCCTGTGGTGCGCACGGTGGATGCCGACGGCGACGGGCTGTTTGAGACGACCGAATGCTACGGATTCAGCCCCGACCGCACCCAGACGGTGCTGTGCGCCGCGGACGAAATGCAAATCGTGACGAATTTATTCGGCGCGCCGTCGTCGGGGACGGGATTCTACGTGCGCATGATTCAGATTGACACGAATGGCGACACGATTCCCGATTTTACCGAAGAATATGTGGACGGCGGGGGCAAAATCGCCTCGTGGGATACGGACAATGACGGCGAGTGGGATATGCGCTACGTGCGGCACGCCGTTTCCGATGACGGCATCGTGCGTGAGGATTCGCTGTTTCATCAGCCGTTTACGGATGCGGTGGTGACGGTCTCGTTTGCGGACGGCAATCCCGTGGGCGTGCAGGACGGCGCGCGCTCGATTGCCGTGATTCGTACCGAGCGGGACGGATTTTATTGGCTGGGCGCGGAGCATTCGTCGGAAGATAGGGAAAAAATCGTGCGGGCGGTTAACCAAACGGGGGCGCAAGGTGTTTCTTGTATACTAGAAAATGCGGAGACAAAGGCGCGTTTTCTCGGCGTGCGCATCGGAACGATGATTTTTGGTGAGCGGCTGCCGGAATCACTGGTAAGCGAAGATGAAGAAGAATAGATTGCTTTTCGCGCTGTGCGCGGGATTTTTCTCCTGTACGTCAATTCAGCAGCCGAATCAGGTATATTCCCGCCCCGATTATACTGCCGAAGACGTGCGCAAGGAAGAAATCAAGCGGATTGATGAGCTGCGCGAGCAGAATACCGTGGAGGCATTGTGGCGCGCGAAACTTCTGGACGATGCGGAGACAATTGCGGCCTGCGAGGCGGCCGTCGTCGCCGAATACCAGAAAGATCTGGAGGCAGAAAAATGGTATGAGGCGCGCCGCCTGTACCGGTCGCTTGCCGCCGCGCAGTACAAGGACATTGCTTCGCTCGAAAAGCAGTCCGCCGAACTGGACGCGCTCACCGTCGCTGGCGTTCCCGGGCTTGCAAACGTTGCCGCACGGGCGGAGCGGCGGGCGACGTATATCAGCGGGACGGTGACGATTTGGGTTGACCGCGGGCTGAAAGTGCAGAATGGCGTCGGGTTTGCCGACCGTGTGATTGGGTCGGGGTTCTTCATCTCAAAGGACGGCTATATCGTCACGAATCATCATGTTATAGAAGATTTGGTCAACACGAAATACAAGGGGTACGCGCGCCTGTATATCAAGCTTTCGGGTGACAGCGACACGCGGCTTCCTGCGAAGGTGGTCGGTTGGGATCCTGTCGTCGATCTGGCGCTGATTAAGGCGGAGGTCGATGCGCCTTACGTGTTTTCGCTCGGGTCGAGCGAGGATTTGCACGTGGGCGACCGCATTTATGCGATTGGGTCGCCGATTGGTCTGGAGAGTACGCTCACGAGCGGCATCGTCAGTTCTGTCGATCGCAAGCTGCTTACGGTGGGGAATGTCATTCAGATTGACGCGGCAATCAATTCCGGCAACAGCGGCGGACCGTGCATTGACGAGCACGGCGCGGTGCAGGCGATTGCGTTTGCGGGAATGCTCCAGTACGAGGGGCTGAATTTTGCCATTCCGGTGGAATACCTGAAGGCGGTGCTGCCCGCGCTGTACAGCGGTGGCAAATACGAGCATCCGTGGCTGTGCGCGTATGGGCATACCCGGCGGGATCTGGGCAAGGACGCGGGGCTTGCGGTGCAGTACGTGATGCCGGGCGGCAGCCTGAGCCGGGCAGGCTTGCAGGAAGACGACGTGATTACGGCGATGAACGGGCAGCCGGTCGATTCGCTTGAGGCGATGCAGCGGCTCTTGTTCCAGTGCAGCGCGAAAATGATTGTGGAGATACGGGCGACGGGTGCGGACGGCGAGGAAAAATCGGTGCTCGCCTATCTTGCCGAGCGTCCGAAAAATCCCGGCTACAAGGTGTACCAGAGCGACATCCTCGCCCATTCGTTCGTGCCGATTTTCGGCATGAAACTGGTGCGCGTCTCCACGACGAGCAGCCGCAAGTACGCGGTGCAGTCGGTCATCCGTGGCTCGGTCGCGGACGAAAGCGGCTTTTCGGAAAACGACCCGGTGGACGTGCAGGGCATCGAATTCAACGAGGACAATTCCGTCATCTTTTTGCAGGCCTACGTCAAGAACAGCAAGAAAGGCTATTTGGACCGGAGCGTGGGAATGCCGGCCCCGCTCGACAGTCCGTACTATTTCTGAGCGCCGGCCGTTTTCATTCCTGCCTCATTGTCATTTCCCGCATATTTCATTACAATGGGAAAAAACGTGCCGCACGGTCGGACGATTGCGCGGCGGTTTGTGAGGAACTATGCTTACACTGAAATTTGGCGGCACTTCCATGGGAAATGCCCGCAGGATACTTGATTCCGTGGATATTATGATTGGGCGCGCAAAGGACGACCGCGTGAGTGTCGTTGTCTCTGCTGTCGCGGGCGTGTCGAACCATTTGCAGGCGGCGATTGACGGCTGCGTCGCGGGAACGGGAACGCCTGCCGCCTTTGTGGAAGCAATCCGCCGGACGCACGAGACGATTTGCGACGAAATCCATGCGAACGTGCAGGACTTTGTTGCCGCCGACGTGCTCAAAAAAATAGAGCCGCATTTTGCCGAGCTGGAAAAACTGCTGAACGGCGTGGCGACGTTCGGCGAGTGCCCTACGTCGATTCACTGCCGCATTATGGGCATGGGCGAGCTGTGTTGCGTGCCGATTGTGAACGCGGTTCTGCGGGCAAAAAAGCAGCGCGTGCTCCTGCTTGACAGCCGCGCGTTTATTTTTACGACGGGCGACCAGAAAGAGGGCGAGCCGGATTATGCGCGCACATCGGACGCGCTTGGGGCATATCGTGACGGCGCGGAAAAAGAGCAGCCGCAGATTTTGCTGTTCCCCGGATTCGTCTGCTCATGGCGCGCTCATGCCGAGGATAAGGACGCGATGGGCTTGCTCGGGCGCAACGGCTCTGACTTCAGCGCGGCGATTATCGGCGCGGGGCTGGGTGCAAAAAAAGTGGAATTCTGGACGGACGTGGACGGCATTTATACGGCCGACCCGCGCATCGTTCCCGACGCGATTTTGGTGGAGAACATGACGTATGAGGAGGCGATGGAGCTTTCGTTCTTCGGCAGTAAAGTCCTGCATCCCAAGACGCTCGCGCCGCTTGCCGCAAAAGGCATTGAGGCGTGGAGCCTGAACAGCCATAATCCCGCGGCGCGCGGCACAAGGATCGGCAAGGGATCGTTCGGGGGCGACGATACGGCGGACGGCGTGCGGGGCATCTCCAGCCTGAAAGGTATTGCGATGGTCAGCGTGAGCGGCAGCGGCATGAAAGGGCGTACGGGAACGGCGAGCCGTATTTTTGCCGCCGTCAGCCGCGCGGGCGTTTCGCTGCTGCTCATCACGCAGTCGTCGTCCGAATATACGATTACGTTCTGTGTGCGGCAGAGCCAGGCGTTGACCGTAAAGGACGTGTTGTCGGGCGAATTCGACCTTGAAATCCGCGACGGCGTTATCAATCCGATTGAAGTGCGTGAGAACTGCGCGATCGTTTCGATTGTCGGCGACGGCATGAAGCAGAACCGGGGCGTGGCGGGAAAATTTTTTGACGCGCTTTCGAGCCGGGGCATCAATATTCTGGCGATTGCGCAGGGGTCGAGCGAGCGTTCCATTTCTGCCGTGGTGAACGGCGAAGACGGCGACCTGGCGGTAAAGGCGGCGCACCTCTTTTTCTTCAACACCGCGCAGCCGATCGAGGTGTTCGCCTTCGGCGCGGGGACGATTGGCGGTGCGTTGCTCGACCAGATCCGCGATCAGCAGGAAGCGTTGCGCGCGCAGAATGTTGACATCAAAGTGGCGGCAATCTCCACGCTTGACGGCATGCTGCTCGACGGCAACGGGCTTGACTTGACTACCTGGCGCGACGACATCAAGAAAGCGGCGAAAAAGCCGAATGTGGACGAAATCCTCGCGTTCGTTAGGGAAACAAAGCCGCTCAACCCGATTTTCGTGGACTGCACGGCGAGCTACGACCTGCCCGAACGCTATTTGGACATTCTTGCGGCGGGCATGCACATCGCCACGCCGAACAAGCGCGCCAACTCGATGAGCATGGATTTTTACCACAAGCTGCGTTCGGTCGCGAACGAGGCGCACCGCCGCTTCCTGTACGAGACGAACGTCGGCGCGGGGCTTCCGATTATCGACACGTTGCAGAACCTGTTCAAAAGCGGCGACACGCTCACGGGCTTCAACGGCATTATGTCCGGCTCGCTTTCCTATATTTTCGGCAAATTGGACGAGGGCAAGAAATTCAGCGAGGCAGTGCTTGAGGCAAAAGCCCTGCGCTACACCGAGCCTGATCCGCGTGACGACTTGAAAGGCACGGACGTTGCCCGCAAGGCACTCATTATCGCCCGTGAGGCAGGCATGGACATCGAGCTTTCCGACATCAAGATGAACTCGATTTTTCCCCGAGATTTTGTCGTCGAAGGCACGGTCGAAGCGTTCCTGCAACGGCTTCCGCAGCTGGACGGCTATTTTGACCAGAAAATGGCGGAACTCAAGAAGCACGGCAAAGTGCTCCGCATGGGTGCGTCCATCCGTGACGGCCGCGTGAGCGTGGGTTTGCTTGAGGTGGGCGCGGACGACCCGCTGTACGGCGTGCGCGGCGGCGAGAATGCCTTTGTGTTCGAGACTGCCCGCTACAGTCCCATTCCGCTCACGGTGCGCGGCTACGGCGCGGGCGCGGGCGTGACGGCGGCAGGCGTTTTTGGCGACATCCTGCGCACCGTCAGCTTCAACCCGGAGCGGTGAGGTCGCCCCGAATTCTCCGCAAAACCGATAGCATTCTCCCGGCAAATCTGTTATACTGCTGCTATGATTATCGTACTCAAACATGATGCGAGCGATGCCGAGAAGTCTGCCATAAAGAGTGTGCTTGCCGGGCGCAACTTCAAGGTGAACGAAGTGAAGGGCGAGGAGAGCACGATTCTGGCGGCGGTGGGAAAACTGGCGATGGACATCCGCGAAGTGGCGGTGTTGCCGGGCGTGGCGAACGTCATTCCCATTTCAAAGCCGTACAAATTGGCTTCCCGCGAGTTCCGCCCGGAGAACACGGTGGTTGAGATTCCGAACGGGCGCGGGCAGATTATCCGCGTGGGCGGAAGCCGCGTGGTCGCGATTGCCGGTCCGTGCGCGGTGGAGAGCCGCCAGCAGATGCTGGACGCGGCGGCGGCGGTCGCCCATGCGGGAGCGGTCATGCTGCGCGGCGGTGCGTACAAGCCGCGCACGTCGCCTTATGCGTTTCAGGGCTTGGGCGAAGAGGGCTTGCAATATCTGAAAGAGGCGGGCGAAAAATACGGTCTGCCCGTGGTGACGGAAATCGTGGCGGCGGAAAATATTCCCGTGATGGCCGATTATGTGGACGTGTATCAGGTGGGCGCGCGCAACATGCAGAATTTTGAGCTGCTCAAAAAACTCGGCGCGCTCGGCAAGCCGGTCATCCTCAAGCGCGGGCTTTCTGCCACGATCGAGGAACTGCTGATGGCGGCGGAATACCTGCTTTCTGCGGGAACGGACAAGGTGATTCTGTGCGAGCGCGGCATCCGCACGTACGAGAAAGCGACGCGCAACACGCTTGATTTGAGCGCGATTCCGATTATGCGGAGCATGACGCACCTGCCGATTATCGTCGATCCCAGCCATGCGGTGGGCATCCGCGACAAGATTCCCCCGATGGGGCTTGCGGCGATTGCGTCGGGCGCGGACGGTATCATCGTGGAAGTGCACTGCCACCCCGAAAAGGCACTGAGCGACGCGGCGCAGGCACTCTATCCCGGGCAGTTTGAAAAACTCATGCGCGACATTGAGGCGCTCGCGCCCGTGGTGGGAAAATCGGTGGCGCATATCCGCACGGCAAAGCCGGCGGCGGAAAAACCGGCGGGGACGAAAAAAGAGCGGATTACCTGCGCGTTCAGCGGCAAGAAAGGCGCGTATGCGGAGCAGGCAATCGAGCGGTATTTTGACGGCAGCGTCACGGCGGAGGCGGTGGATTCGTTCCGCGATTTGTTCCTGGCCGTGGTGGACGGTCGCGCGGACTATGGCATGGTGCCGATTGAGAACAGCCTTGCCGGTTCGGTCTATCAGAATTATGACAATTTGACCCAGTTTGAGGACGTTTCGATCGTCGGCTCGGTCACGCTGCGGATTCAGCACGCGCTGCTTGCCTGCAAGGGGGCGACGCTCGATTCGATTAAGACAGTCTACTCGCATCCGCAGGCGTTGAGCCAGTGCCACGATTTTCTGTTCGCCCACAAGGACTGGGCGCAGGTGGAGGCGGTCTCCACGGCGACGGCGGCAAAACTGGTGGGCGAAAAAAATGCGCCCGAAAACGCCGCGATCGCCAGCAGCGTGAACGCGCGGCTGTACGATCTGACGGTGCTCCGGGACGGCATTGAGGACGACCCGCGCAATTACACGCGCTTCGTGATCATCGCCCCCAATCATCTGACGGGCGGCGCGGCGGATCAGGCGTTCCGCCAGCGGCTGGGCGAGGGCACTGCGCCGAATATGGCATCGTTCATGTTCAGCACGCCCAACGAGCCGGGCGCGCTGTATGAGTGCCTCGGCATTTTTCAGCAGGCGCACCTGAACTTGAGCCGTCTGGAGAGCCGCCCGATTGCGGGCAAGCCGTGGCGGTACTGGTTCTATGCCGATGCCGTGCTCGACGAGTCAGTCGCCGACAAGGAATCGTATGTGCGCACCGTGCTGGACGCGCTCCGGGCAAAGACCGAGGACGTGCGCCTGCTCGGCGTGTACAACGGAAGCTAGCATCGCCGAATTGACACGGCAAGGAGTTTTTATGTCGAAATATGTACTTTCTGTTCTGGTGGAAAACCACGCGGGCGTTCTGAGCCGCGTTTCGGGGCTGTTCAGTCGCCGCGGGTTCAATATCGACAGCCTGACCGTCTGCGAGACCCACAATCCCGGTCAGTCGCGCATGACGATTGTGGTGGACGGCGACGAATACACGCTCGACCAGATCCGCAAGCAGCTGGCAAAGCTGGTGGAGGTCATCTCCATCGCGCATTTCCACAAGGCCGAATCCTGCCGCCGCGAGATGGCGCTGATAAAAGTGCGGGCAAAAGGTACCGACCGCGCCGTCATCATCGAGACCTGCGACATCTTCCGCGCCCACATCGTTGACGTTGACCACGAGTCCGTCATCGTGGAGGCGACCGGCAGCGAGGAAAAGCTCGACAGCCTGATCCGTCTGCTTGAGCCGTACGGCATCATCGAACTGGTCAAGACCGGCCTGACCGCAATGCAGCGCGGCAGCGGCGTGTTGCAATAGCAGGATGCGGGCGGAAACGTCCGCTTGCCGAATTTTGGCGAATACGGCAAGTCGAAAACGTCCGCTGAGCGAATTTTGACAAACACGGCAAGCCGTGATGCTCCGCTGACTGAATTTTAGCGAACGCGGCACGCCGAAATCGTCCGCTGAGCGAATTTTAGCGAACGCGGCAAGCCGTGATGTTCCGCTGACCGAATTTTGGCGAACGCGGCAAGCCGAAATCGTCCGCTGACTGAATTTTGACGAGCGCGGCAAACCGAAATGCCCCGCTGACTGAATTTCGGCGGATTCGGCACGCCGTGATGCTTCGTTGGTCATATATATGGAGTTGTGATGAGAAAACGATTTTTTGTCCTTACGCTGTTGCTGCCGTTGCTTTTTCTTTCGTGCGACGGACTTCCTGCGGAAAATGACGAATGGGGGGGGCTTTGCCGCCTGCGGGAAGCACGGGAGAGCCGCAGGAAGGCATAATCACGTTTTATACCACGTATGATAAAGATTCCGTGGCGTATTACACGCCGGAGCTTGAAAATGGTTGGTACAAATGCGCGGTTTCGGAGAACAAGCTGACTGAATTCCCGCCGCAGTCTGCGGCAGAGATTACGTACAACGGCAAGACAATCCGAGTGCTGGTGACGGACTTATGCCCGAACGAGGGGAACGCGCAGTGGACAAGTCGGGCGGATTATTTTTTTGATGTGGGCGAGAATGCGTTTGCGGTGCTGGACGATACGGCTAAAGGACAACTCAACGTTTCGATAAGAAAGATTGCGTATCAGACTTCGCAGAACATACATTTTGAAGTGAAGAGCGGCTTGAACCAGTGGTGGCTTGCCGGACGGTTTTACGATATGCGCTATCCGCTCGCCAAGGTCGAAGTTTCTTTTGACGGCAAGAATTTCACGCCGATGCAAAAACTGAGTGGGAACGAAAACAATTGGTGGTTCATCAAATCTGGCAGCGGGATGTTGCTGTCGGACGTGTCTTTCCGGCTGACCGATGTTTCCGGGCATACGGTAACGGGTACGACAATCCGTGCCCTGTCTGCTGGCGGCCGCTATGACATCGGCGTGAATTTTCCTTACTGACTTCACTGCGCGCGCCGTGCCGGATTCGCCGCAAGGCCTAGGCTTTTTTCGTCACGTCCACCCAGGCGGCACAGCCGGAGAATGTTTCCAGCTGCGCGATGGTCATCTTGACGGCAGAATTCGTGCTGCCGGCGGCGGGGTACACGAAATCGTAGGCGCGCAGGCTTTCGTCGAGGTAGACGGTGCAGCCGTCGTTGAGGGCGAACGGGCAGACTCCGCCGACGGCATGACCGGTGAGCCGCTCCACGTCGGCGGCGGGAATCATCTTCGCCTTCGCGCCGAAACGCGCCTTGTATTTTGCGTTGTCAATCTTGGACAGCCCCGAGACGACCACGACGATGCAAGCATCCCCGAGCAGGAACGAGAGCGATTTTGCGATGCGGTCAGGCTCGCAGGAAAGCGCGGCGGCGGCAAGTTCCACGGTGGCGGACGACTGCGCGAGTTCCATGATTTTGCCTTCCATTTCGGTGCCTGCGAACCGGGCGCGTACTTTTTCCAATGACATGAGTTGCTCCTTGTCTGGTGCGGCGGATTATTTCTTGACGCTGGGCGGCAGGATTCTTCCGTAGGCAAAGAAATGCTTTTTCCAGTACCGCTCGCTGATAAGGGTCAGCTGAATGCCGGTCTTTGGCCCGTCGCTGACTGCCGAGATGAAGACGCGCTTTCCGTAGAACGCCTTTTCCTGCCCGCGGTATACGCCGCAATAAATGCCGATGTGCGTGATTCGGTCGGACTCCAGGTCGCTTTTGAAGAACATCAGGTCGCCCGGCTCCCGCTCTTCCCGCGGAATTTTTTTCACCCGCTTGGAGTTGTAGATTTCATTCGCCGTGCGCGGAAGCTGTATGCCGGCGACGTTGCTCGCGACGTACCGGATATAGCCGGAGCAGTCAAAGCCCTGCTCAGGCGACTGCCCGCCGAACACGTAGGGCGTTCCTTGCAGCTGCAACGCGAACGTGATGAGCTTGTGCCGCGGCTCGGAAAGTTTTGCTGCCGAAGCGGTCTGCACTGCCATGCAGGAAAGCACGGCGAAAAACAGGATGCGAAGTCGGTTTGTTTTTGTCTTCATATCTCTTTTTCGGAAGAACGGCGCGAAAAGTGAAGCCGAGTTCATTGCGGCGCGGAATCAGCCCATGAATTCCCGGCGGATGGTGTCGGTCACGGCGGCAATCAGCTTTGATTCGAGCAGGTGGCGGGAGAAATCGTCCGCAGGGGAAGCGTGGGGCGAATCGTTCGGCTCAAAGAGCGATTTGTACTCGACCCCGAGCGCGGAGGCGAGCCGCTCAACGATGTCAAGCGAGGGGGTGCGCTTTCCTGCCTCAATCTGCGTGATGTACGGTGCGGAAACGCCGGTCTTTTCGGCGAGCAGTTCTTGGCTCCAGCCGAGTTTTTTGCGGAGCGACTTTACGTTCTCCTTGACGATCAGTTCTATGGGGAGTTCGTTCATTACGGCACAGGATATTGCTAAAAGTTAGTATTGACTATAAGCGCGAAGTTATGTAATATACTAACACAGTGCTATTATGCGACATTGCATACAGCATGGTAACTATCATCATACTTATCTTTTGGAGGAATTTGGTATGAAACGGAGCATCGGATATGCTATGGTTCTTGCCGCGCTTGCGGTAATGTTTTCGGGGTGTATGTCGAACGAGGTGCGGCAGTATGGCATGGAAGGCAGCGATACTATCGCGCTGAACCTGACGAAAGACCCGAACGTGGGGACGATTTTCGTCACGCATGTGAACGGTGAGGCGACGGGCGCGGTGTACAAGGCGGGCTTTATGGGATTCGGCGGGGAAACCGTGTATGTGAATCCGCTTTACGTAAAGCTCAATGGAAAGCCGATTGTGTTCACGTTGCAGTGTCCTGTGGTCACCGGGAAGGATTCGCAGGGCAAGCCCGTGGTGCAGTACCGGGAAACCGAGTTGCGCCTGACGCAGCTTGCCGACTTGAAGCCGGGTGCGGTCTTGACGTTGCGGTGGATGTACCAGACGCAGACATTCGTCTTTATGGATTCGACGGGCAATATCATTCAGCAGTCAATTCCGACATTTAACTGACCGCAGACGGCCTTGCAACGGCATACAAGAAAATGCCGTTGCAAGGCCGTTTTGTATGCTGCCGTGTACAGAACCAATCGCATTTGTATCACTTTATTTTCTTCGCTTTTACCCATTTGCTTTCGAGTACGGTCCAGTCCGTGCGCGTTTCGGTCTGCGTGAATGCCACGCGCGCTATGCGGAACACGGGCAGCCTGAGGGGGAGCGCGTCGGTTGCGGGCAGGGGCGGCGCGTCGTCTGCGGCGGGGGGCGTGGCAAGCCGCTGTGCTATCGGCAGCGTGAGGTGAGCCGTGCCCATTGGCGTGGTGGCTTCCGCGTCAAGCACGATGCGGTCGCCGTCGCGGCGGGCTTGGGTAATCGTGCATGCGTTCACGACGGCGTTTTCGGCAAGGGCGCGCACGTAAGGCGGAAACAGCGGCAGCCACACTTCGCCGTCCGCCGCATGCGCCTGCACATCGCGCAGTATCTGCCGCTGGAGTTCCGCGATTTTGTTCTGTTCGTTGGGGTGGGGAATAATCACCGTTTCTGTCCGCGCGTCCATCACAAAGACTATAGCGCAACGGCAAAAAAAAGTGTAGTATGGGCGTATGGCATCGCCCGGAACGGCGCGCGGTGCGAGGAGTGCGATGATGATAAAAAACGTGTTTCTTTCACTGCTGCTCGGTGCGCTGCTCATATCCTGCTCCCGGAGCGCGTCGTTTGCGCTGGAAGTTCCCGGCGTACCGCTTGAGCCGGTGTCATCGTTCGTTTCAGACGGGATGCAGTGCTTTTCGTTTACGGCGACGCAGCGGCAGGCGTTGCGGGACTATGTTGCCGCGCACGGAGATGCCGCCGTGCAGGTCACGATTGCGGTCAGGAGCCAGAAGCAGGCGGGGCAGAGCGGCATCGGCTTTTTGTATGCGGAGGATTTCTCGGCGTTCGGGCTTGCCGCCGACCGCGCGTCGCACCCGCAGGTTTCGGCGGATTTCTCGCAGTTCGCGCGGCTTTCGTTTTCGGTCGCGTTCTGTCTAGGCAAGTCGTCGCCGCTGCCCGCCGGGTTTTACGTCAAGACCGACGCGCGCTGCACGGTGCTTTCGGCAAAGGTCGTTCCCGCGCGGGTCGGCTTTGACTTCCGGGAGGAGATTCCGCTGTTCGCGTTCGCCCCGAACGGCGGCACGATTGAGAAGCCGTATTTTAAGACTGATTTTACGGGCGTTCCGCTTGCGCTCAACACGACGGCGACCGCGCAGTCAATTCCGCCGCAGATTGCGGTGCATTTCCGCCGTACCGACGCGGAGCATGACCGCGCGCCGGTCGTGCTGACGGTCGGCGGCGAGCGGCTGACCGTCCGTCCTGACGGCGGGGGCGTGGTCATTCCGTGCGCCGCGCTCAAGTCGCCGTTTTCGCCGGTGACGGTTGATGAGAACGAGGTGAAAGTCGCCGCGCTGTTCGTGCGCGCAAGCGACCCGGAGCTGCTTGTGTTCAGCGCGGGCACCCGTTTTGTCGTCGCGCCTATCCGCGTTGATCCTGGGCTGATCATGGCATGGCCGCGGGACCGTTGGCGCGGGAACGACTACGAGCTGTTTGAGTGGGATCGCTTTCCCGGCGTGCTGTTCTTTGACACGGCGAACTATGCGGTACAGGACGATTTTTTCCGCCGGCTCGCCTATTTTGTGGAGAAAGCGGGTTACCGCGGCCGCCTGATGAACGACGATTTTCTGGCGGGGAAGCACGGGTACAACGCCCACGATTACCGCGCGGAATCCCTTGCCGCTTTCTTTGAGGCAGCTCGTGCCGCGCGTTTCCCGCTCAACAAAAAGGAACGGCTGCTGTATGAAATTCTGGTGCGCAACGGCGTGCTCGTGCAGCAGCCCGACGGCTCGGTGGGCGCGGGCAGCGGCGCGGTCATCTCGGTGTCGCAGGAATCGTCCCCCGCCTTGCGCCGCCAGTTTGTGGCGCATGAGGGGTGGCACGGCATTTTCTTTGTGGACGACGCGTTCAGGAATGCCGTCGCCTCCATTTACTACACGATCGACCCGCAGACGCTCGCCTACCTCAAGCGGTATTTTCAGGTCACGCCCACGCTCGGCTACGACGTGCAGGACGAGTACCTGATGAAGAACGAGTTTATGGCGTACATGCTTGAGCGCCCGGTCAGCGCGATTGCGGAGTATTACGTGAGCAAGGCAAAGGCATACCATTCGCAGACGCAGGTAAAGTCACTCGCCGACTACATCATCGCGACGGGCGCGGAGGGCTTCGTCTCTGCCTCCACGCTGCTTGACGAGTACGTGGGCGACCGCTGGAACCTTGCGGCGGGCAGGGTATGGCTCATAAGCCGATGAACAGGCTCTCGCGCGGCATCGGCTGGTGCGCGTCAAGGTTGTATTTCTTTTCCGCGCCGACGGATGTCATCGGGCCGTGCCCCGCCATGATCACGGTGTCGTCGGGGTGGGTAAAGATCTTCGTGCGGATGCCGCGGCACAGCAGGTCCTTCGCGTAGGTGCTGGTCGTCTCGCCAATCTCCCCCGCGCTGATGGCATCGCCCGTGAACAGCACCGAGCCGATTTTGTAGACGATTGAGTCCGCCGTGTGCCCGGGGACGGAAATGTACTCCACGGTAATGCCGCCGAAGCGGAGCGTGCCGTCGCCCTTTATCGTCGTCTCCGCCGAGCCGGACACGTCAAGGTCCGCCGCGTAGATGGGCAGGTCGTAGATCCGCATGAGCGTGGCAAGCCCGCGCGTGTTCTCTTCGTGGTTGTGCGTGATCAGCGCGGCGCAGAGCCAGTAGCCGTCTGTCTCGATCTGCTTGATCATCTCGTTGGTCGGCTTGCCGGGGTCGATGATGAGTGCGCATTTGCTCGCCTCGTCCACCACGATGTAGGTGTTGGAGAACGTGTCGAGGTTCAGGTGGAAATAGATTTTCATACGCGCGCCCCCACGGGGTTGTCCAGTTTTTTCATGCCCGTGAACAGCGCGCTGCCGCGCTCGTCAAAAATCGCCTCGTTCGTGTTGGACAGCTTGAACGACAGGTTCTGCTGCTCGATCTCGCGGAAGACGGTCTTCTTGATGTTGCAGTTGCGGATTGACGTGTCGATGAGCCGCGCCTTGACGAAGCGCGAGTTGTACAGGTCGGAGTCGTCGAACGACGACTGGAATGACTCCAGCCCCGTGAAGTTATCCTGAATCATGTCGCTTCCCGTGAACAGCACGTGGCTGAATTTCGCGCCCGCGAACGACGTGAACTGCATGTTGCTCTCCAGCAGGTCGCAGTCGATGAACACCGCAAAGTCGAACGTCGTCATCCGGCAGCGGAATCCCCGCGCGTGCAGCCCGCGGAACACGCACTGCGAGAAATTGCAGCCGTAGAACCGCTTGCCGGTGAGCCTGAAGTCCTGGATATTGCTGAACATGACCCCGCTCGCGTTCAGCCCGATAATCTTGTCCGTGTGGTTGATGAAATGGTGCATCCTGCGCGTGATGCCGTCGGGGTCGCTCGCGTGCATCAGGCAGTAGTCGCCGTCGATGATATGCCCGTCGCCGTCAAAGTCGGAGACGGCGTTCTTCGTGCACCCGGGACAGGCGCATTTTTTCCAGCTGAACATGGGGGAATTCTACGGGATAGCGCGGGTTTGTGCAAGGGGGGCGGCGCGGTTTGTTTTTCCCGCTTGGAAAGCGGATGCTTCTTGTGGGGGAAGTCTCCCCCTCGCTCCAGCCCCTGCGGGGCTTTCGCTACCCCCTCTGCGGGGAACGCTGTTTTTGTAAGGGGCAGACGCGATTGCCCCGCAACGCCCCGGGCAACTTTTTTCCGTCTTTTTTCCCGCTTGGAAGCGGGAGAAACGTCTTGGGGAGGGGAACCCCCTCTACTGCCGAAGCGGGGGTTTCCCCTCCCCAAACCCCACCCTTTCCCCAGCACGGCTTGGGGTTGCACCCCAAGACCCCGATTTGTGTTTTGAGGCAAGGTTTTTGCCGTTTGGGGAAAATGCGCTGGGGCGAGGAAGGGCATTCCGCCGTTTGAAGAAAATGTGCCCGGGCGAGGAACAGCGAGTTGCCGTTCAGGGAAAATATGTTCAGGCTAGCAACGGCATTTTGCCGTTTGGGGAAAACGTGTCGGGGCAAGGAACGGCAAATTGCCGTTCGGGGAAAATGCGCTGGGACAAGCAACGGCGTTTTGCCGTTTGGCAAAAACGTGTTGGGGAGCGAACAATTTTTTGTTTGCTCCCCGCTTTCGCGTTGGGCGAGCAACAAAATTTCGGTTTTTGTTTACTTTCGCGTTGGGGAAGCACCACCCGATGTCGTTTTTTTCCGCCTTGCTGTGTTTTGGGCGAAAACGCGCGGCGTTTTGCTTGTCCCGGCGTGTTTTCTGCCAAAACGTGTGCGCCGTAAAGAAAACCGCCCGCACCCTGCGGCACGGGCGGGAAGCCCGCAGAAACTTTCAAAAACTGCGGGCTTTGTTTGCTTGGTTTGTCTGCCGCGCCGTTGCTCCCGCGCGGCGGGGAGTGCGGATTAGTTCGCGGCGGCAGTCTCAATCTTCAAAATTTTCACACCGTTCGCTTTGATGCTCACCTCTTTTGTGGCAGAACAGGTAATTTCGTAGGTGGTGTCCTTATCGGTTGTGGATTCCATTTGGGAAACTTTATCTCCGACATCAATTTCACGAATTTTGTCAGCAGCATAAGCACCTGCAAACTTATACGTTACTTTAGCGGTAATGTTTTCTTCCGCAGATAACTTGATTGCCTCTTCGGGTGACGTTCCGTTTGAGAATTGCAGTCCGTTGTTGCTCTTGACCTTGCGAGTTGTCGTTGTAACCCATGAGAACGTTACGTCGTTCGTTGCAGGGGTCGCCGTTGGTGCCTGCCAGTCAGCACTTATAAAAGCATCGGTAGTAGTAATGGATGCTGGTAATCCGTCTGTCAAGTCGTAAGTAACGGCGAGGATTTTCTAGCTGTCACCTGAGCCATCATTACCACTGTTGTTGTCGCTGTCGTCATCACCGCCGGTGTTCCCACCATTGTTGTCCAGTTCGGTCTCGTTGCCGTCATCATTGTCACACGCGGGGAACGCCGCGAGCAGGAATGCCGTCGCCGCTGCGAGCAGGGCGAGTTTTGAAATTTTCTTCATCATGATTTACCTCCAGATGAAATATGAGATGATTTCATCATACTATACACCGCGGAGAATATACTGTTTTTTTTGTAGTTTTCCGACCAGTTTTCGCGCGGTTTTCGCGTCCACGTCCGGGTCACTGGCACAATCGCGCGTTCTGTGCTACCATAGGGTATGTGCTGGAAATGCAAGACACCCCTGCCGTCTGCCGCGATCTACCGCACGGCGACCTGTGCCGTCTGCGGGGCGGATCTGCACGTGTGCAGGAACTGCCGGTTTTATGCGCCGGAAAGCCATTACGGCTGCCATGAGACGGTGGACGAGGAAGTGCGCGACAAGGAGCGCGCGAATTTCTGCGATTCGTTCAGGGCGCGGGCGCAGTTTGACGGCGCGGCGGATGATGCCGCGCGGAATGCCCGCACGGCGTTTGCGGGGCTGTTCGGGGAATAGGCGGCGATGGGCGGCATTGACTTTGCGTTTTTGGACAGCGGGACGGGCGGCATTCCGTATATGCTCGCGCTCAAGGAGAAGATGCCGTCGGCGCGGTGCGTGTACTTGGGCGACACGGCGCATTTTCCCTACGGCGAGAAGTCTCCTGCCGAGGTGACCCGCTGTGCCGCCGCCACGATCCGCCGGATTATTGCGCGGTGGCGGCCGCGCACGGTCGTGATTGCCTGCAACACAATTAGCGTCACGTCGCTCGATGACGTGCGCGCGCTGTTCCCCCACACGCCGATTGTGGGCACGGTGCCCGCCATCAAGCTCGCCGCCGCCGTGAGCAGAAACCGGACGATTGGGCTTCTGGCGACCAACGCTACCGTGCGCCATCCGTACTGCGCGCGCCTGATCCGCGACTTTGCGCGGGACTGCCGCGTGTTCAGCCGTGGCGACCCGGCGCTGATTGCGTTCGTGGAGCATGAGCTGTTCACGGCGACACCGGCGGAACGCCGCGCCGCCGTCGCGCCTGCCGTGGATTTCTTTGCCGCGCACGGCTGTGATACGATTATTCTGGGCTGTACGCATTTTACGCACGTGGCGGAAGAGATTGCCGCCGTGGCGGGGAACGGGGTGCGCGTGGTGGACAGCCGTGAGGGCGTGGCGAATCAGGCAATCCGCGTGGAGTGCGCGAACGCCGCGCAGGAATCGCCCCTGCGGGCGGACGCGCTTCCTGCCGACAAGACGTTCTTCGTCACCGCCTGCACGGCCGCGGACGAGTCCGAGTACAGCACGCTCTGCCGCGGCTACGATATTCCGTGGGGCGGGGTGCTAGAGCCGCTTCGCGATTTCGTCGATGTATTCCCATGAGTTGACGACGCGCTTTGCGGGCGGGTTTGCGAGCCGCGCAAGGTCGCCGGTCATCGTGCCGTCCTCAATCACGCCGAGCGTCGCTTCTTCCAGTTTTTTGGCGAATGCGGCGAGTTCGTCCGTGCCGTCCAGTTCCGCGCGTTTTTTCAGCGCGCCTGTCCAGGCAAAGATGAGCGCGACCGGGTTGGTGCTCGTCTTCTCGCCGTTCTGGTAGCGGTAATAATGCTTCTGCACCGTGCCGTGGCTCGCCTCGTACTCGTACACGCCGTCGGGGCTGACCAAAATTGAGGTCATCATGGCGAGCGAGCCGCAGGCGGACGCGATCATGTCGCTCATCACGTCGCCGTCGTAGTTCTTGCACGCCCAGAGCATGCCGCCCTCGCTTTTCATGATACGCGCCACCGCGTCGTCAATCAGCGTGTAGAAGTATTCGATTCCTGCCGCCTCAAACTGCGCCTTGAATTCGCGGTCGTAGACGCGCTGGAAAATCTCCTTGAACGTGCCGTCGTAGGTCTTGCTGATCGTGTCTTTTGTGCCCAGCCAGCAGTCGATGTGCTGGTCGAGCGCATAGCGGAAACTGCTCCGCGCGAAATTTTCGATTGACTTGTCCAGGTTGTGGATGCCCTGAATGATGCCCGGCCCGCTCATGTCCTGTATGGTCTTGCGGATTTCCGTGCCGTCGCTGCCCGTAAAGACCAGCTCCGCCTTGCCCGGTCCGGGTGTTTTGATTTCGCAGTTCTTGTACACGTCGCCGTAGGCGTGGCGGCCGAGCACGATGGGCTTTTTCCAGCCGGGAACGCCGCACGGGATATTCCTGACGAAAATCGGCGCGCGGAACACGGTGCCGTCAAGTTCGCCGCGGATAATGCCGTTGGGGCTTGGCGTAAGCTGCTTGAGGTTGTATTCTTTGACGCGCGCGGCGTTGGACGTAATCGTCGCGCATTTTACGCCGACCCCCAGCCGTTTGATTGCGGCGGCGGCCTCATAGGTAATGCGGTCGTCGCTGTCGTCACGGCTTTTCAGCCCCAGGTCGTAGTATTCAGTCTTCAGATCGACGAACGGTTCGAGCAGTTTTTCTTTGATGACTGCCCACAGCACTCTGGTCATCTCGTCGCCGTCAAGTTCGGCAATCGCGTTTTTCATCTGGATTTTCATAGCACGGAAAGTATAATCGCTTGCGTGGCTTTGTGCAAGTCGGTCTGCCGCCACTAGCATAATCCACCGATTTGCTATAGAATGACCGTATTATGATAGAAAGAAATCCTGGATTTGCCCACCTGACCGCGGGCTACCTTTTTCCTGAAGTCGCCCGCAGGCGGCGTGAGTATGTGGCGGCGCATCCTGACGCGCCGGTTATCAGTCTCGGCATCGGGAACACGACCGAGCCGCTTTCTGCCCATATTGCCAAGGCGATGGCGGATTACGCGCTCGCTCTGGCAACGCCGGAGGGCTATTCCGGCTACGGCGACGATTTCGGCTCGGAGCGTCTGCGCCAGAAAATCGCCGATGTCTTTTACAAGGGCATGGCGGACGTGGACGAAGTGTTCATTTCTGACGGCGCGAAATGCGACATCGCCCGCATACAGACGCTGTTCGGCGGCAAGATGCGCATTGCCGTGCAGGATCCCGCGTATCCTGTCTACGTGGACGGCTCGGTGGTCGTCGGCGCGGCGGGGGCGGGCAAGCCGGACGGATCGGGCTATGAGGGCGTGACCTATCTGCCGTGTACGCCGCAGAATCACTTTTTCCCCGATTTGTCTGCGATTGCGCCGAATACGCTCATCTATTTCTGCTCGCCGAACAATCCCACGGGCGCGACGGCGACGCGCGAGGAGCTGACCAGGCTCGTGGATTTTGCGAACGAGAACGGGTGCATTATCATTTACGATGCGGCGTATGCCGCGTTCATCCGTGACCCGTCGCTCCCCCGGACGATTTTTGCGATTCCCGGCGCGCGCACGTGCGCTATCGAAGTCAATTCGTTCTCCAAGCCGGCGGGCTTTACGGGCGTGCGCCTCGGCTGGTCGGTCGTACCGAAAGACTTGCGTTTTTCTGACGGCACGCCGGTCAACAAGGACTGGGGGCGCGCCATGACGACGCTCTTCAACGGCGCGTCGAACATCGCGCAGGCGGGCGGCCTTGCGGCATTGGACGAGCAGGGCCTGCGGGACATGAAGGCGAGCGTTGACTATTACCTTGAGAACGGCGCGCTCATCAAAAAGACGCTCGACGGCGACAATTTCGGCAAGGCGGGGGTGGTTGCCCATTTTACGGGAAACGGCCCGTATGTCTGGGCGCAGTTCCCCGGCATGACGAGCTGGGGCGTGTTCGACCTGATTCTGGACAAATGCCATGTGGTCACCACGCCGGGCAGCGGATTCGGTCCTGCGGGCGAAAGTTTCGTGCGGTTCAGCTCTTTCGGGCATCGCGCGGACGTTGAGGAAGCGTGCCGCCGTTTGGCAAGGCTGGAGCTGCGCTGACGTTTGCGCGGGCGGGGTGTCTGCCGGGCTGCGGCAGATGCCTCAGATCCTGCCTTTGTAGCCTACGCTCAGTTTGAAGTGGTCTTTCCAGGTGTCCGCGCTCAGGTTCGTGACGGTCGCCTGGAGCATGGTATGCACCTGACCGCCCGCAATGGGAATGTCCACGAACGGCGTGATTTTCACGTTGAAATGCTCCGTGTCCTTCACCAGATCCGCGATGTGTTTCAGGTCGGTAAAATAGCGTCTGCGCCCCTGTTCGTCCTCACCGAATGACCAGGTGGTATGAAAGCCGAACGTGATGTTCTTGTTCTTTATGTACAGGTTATCCGTAAAGACGGCGATGTTGAATCCGAACGTGTCGGTCACAAAAAGCAGTTTTTCCACCGTCTCCACCGGAACGCTGAACATCGTGATGTGCGTCTGGAATCTTTTCGTCACGAACCGCGGCTCAACGAGCAGGTAGAGGTCTTTTGAGGCTATCTCATAACGGGTTTCGCCCGCTTTCAGCTGCAAGTTGGAAAAGCCGCTCTGCACGAACAGCGAGGTAGAATACTTGTTCCCGACCAGCAGGTTGATGCCGCTGTGCAGGTACAGCGAATCGATGAGCACGATGACATCCTCATTCCCCTGCTTGTGGGACATCGGTGCGCCCAGTCCGATGGCGAAATCGAGCGCGAGGTACGGATAGACCGTGGCGAAACGCCAGTCGAGGTTCAGCTGGTTTTTGTCCTCCCAGTTTTCGTCGTTCACGTACAGGTATGCGCCGGTGGCGATCGGCTTTTTGTTCAGATGGACGATATACGATCCGCCCGCCCCGTAGAACGGATAGGCCGTCGATCCGCGCAGTCCGAGCCAGCTTTCCGTAATATGGGAAGAAATCGGCTCGATGCCGAAGTGCCGTTGCAGGAAGATGTCGTTGCCGATCGGCTCAAACGACCCCAGGAACAGGCTGAAATATTGCGTGATGTTCAGAAAGGGCTTTATGTACGTGGCGGACAGCTCGTCGATGAAAAAATGCGAGGCAATTCCGCCGTCGGAGAACGGACCTTGCTCGGTCACGTCGTCGGTCTGGATCGAAAATTCAAGCCGGAGCAGGAATGACGGCGCGATGTTCAGCTGCCCGCCAAAATATCCTTGCAGGACGAACGCGGGGTCAAAGTCCTCTTGTGCGGGGTCGGCATAAAAATCGCCTTTTACCCCCGCGTATCCGCTGAACGAAATGTCCCGTTCCGCAGACAGCCGGGCGCAGAGAAGGCAGCACAGCAGCAGTGCCAGAGAAATCAGTTTGCCGTTGAGAGAGTGATGTTTCATATAAGGCTCCCGGTTCTTGCAAAAATGCAGGGTATTCCGTAAGAGTATCGGCATATTCCGGGCAAAACTTTATGGCGGACGACAAAAGGAAAAAATCTTGCGCTATCCGGTGCTTTTTCACTTGACTTTACGGGCAGAACGGTTAAAATAAGGATATATGAGTGATTATCTAGATTCAGATAACGAAGAACTTCTGAAGGATTACTTCTCTGAAGCCGAGCAGATGATTGAGAATCTTGAGAGCAATATCCTTGCGATTGAGAGCGATCCGTCCAACCATGATGCTATCGATGAAATTTTCCGTGCGGCTCATACATTAAAAGGAAATTCCGCGGCGGTTGAATTCTCTGAAATCGCGCACTTTGCGCACACTATGGAAGATTTGCTTGACGAGGTGCGTTCCGACAAAGTGCAGGTGACTGGCGATGTCGTTGACGTGCTTTTGAACGGGCTTGATATGATCAAGACGATGATGGAGCATCGGCAGAACGGCGACGTGTATCAAGACGGCGTGGACGAGCTTGCCGCAAGAATCAATGCGTTCATTCCCGGCAAGGGTGGTGCAGCCCCCGCGCCGAGTGCTCCGGCAGCTGCCCCTGCAACGCCGTCCGCGGCGGCAACGGCTTCTGCGCCCGCCACCGTCTCGCTTTCTGAATATGAGCTGGAAGAGCTGAAGCAGAATTGCGGCGCGGGCGAAAAACTGTGGCAGATTAAAGTCGTCTTTGACGAGAATAACCCGATGAACAGCGTCGGCGGCATTCAGGTGTTCGCCGCACTTAAGTCATGCGGTACGGTTCTCAAGACTGATCCCGATTTTGACGCGCTGTACGAAGATAAATTTTGGAAAGAAGTTACCTACTATATTTCGGCTCCGGCATCGGTCGTGGCAGATCAGCTTGAGGACGCGGCGTTTTTGGACGACGTGTCGCTTTCTACCGACGCGCAGGATATTACGAATGCGAAAGTCGGTGGGGAAGCGCCTGCGTCTCCCGCTCCTGCCGCAGAGCCTGCGCCGGTTGCCGCACCTGCCCCGGTGGCGAGTGCGCCTGCGCCAGCACCCGAGTCTGTTCCTGCCGCTCCCGCCCCTGTTGCAGAAACAGCAAGGCCTGCGGGAGAGAAGCCTGCGCCAAAAGCGGCGGCGAAGTCGTCCGGCGACCATGCCCAGAGTGCTGTGCTCCGCGTGGATTCAAAACGCGTCGATTATCTGATGAATCTCGTTTCCGAAACGGTTATTACCAAGGCGGCGTTCAATCAGGCAGCGCAGCGGCAGTCAGAGTTGTTCGCACAGTTCCAGGGGCTTTCCGCTTCCTATAAAGAAAAAATCCGCCGTATGTTTGAGTTGTTACCGCAGTATCTTGAGCAGATACAGGACGGCGTGGCGGTCAAAGACATCAAGGCGAGTGTGCAGGATGAATTCGGCGATATGCTCACGCATTTTGATTTGTTTGAGGGCAAATTCAAGGATTTGGGCGCGCGCTTCCATTCTTCCACGCAGAATTTGGGACGTATTGCGGGTGAGTTGCAAGAGGGGGTCATGAAAATCCGCATGGTTCCGATCAGCCAGATTTTTGACCGCTTCCCGCGCGTTGTCCGTGATTTGCAGAAAGATTTGGGCAAGAAGATCAACCTTGTTATTGAAGGTAAGGAAACGGAACTTGACAAGACCGTCGTTGACGACCTTATGGATCCGCTCATGCACTGCGTGCGCAATTCCTGCGACCACGGCGTTGAAAGTCCCGAAGACCGAAAAACTGCGGGCAAGGATGAGACGGGGACGGTGTTGCTCAAGGCCGCCAATGAAGGAAACATGATTGTCATCGACATCATCGATGACGGTGCGGGCATCAATGTCGAGCGGGTACGGCAGAAAGCAGTCGAACGCGGGCTTATCCATCCGAATAAGGTCATTTCCGACCAAGAGGCGGCGCAGCTTATCTTTATGCCGGGTTTCTCAACGGCGGCGAAGATTTCCAATGTCTCCGGTCGCGGTGTCGGGCTTGATGTCGTCAAGACGATGATTGAAAAGCTGAACGGCACGGTGCAGGTCACGTCCGAACTGGGGCATGGCTCAAAGTTCAGCATTCGTCTGCCGCTTACGTTGGCTATCATCCAAGGTCTGCTTGTGCGCGTCGGGCGTGAGACGTATTCAATCCCGATTGCGTCGGTTGTTGAGAGCGTCCGGGTGCGGAAAGAAGAAATCAATACGATTGATAACTATGAAGTGCTGAATGTCCGCAGCGAGGTCATCAGTGTCCTGCGGCTGAGCCGTTTGTTCGGCATCAATACGGGCGAGGACGGCGAGTATTGCTTTGTCGTTATCGTCGGCTCGCAGGATAAGAAAATCGGCGTTATGGTCGATGCGCTTATCGGCGAAGAGGATGTGGTTATCAAACCGTTGAAAGACCAGTTCACGCAGTCTCCGGGTGTTGCCGGTGCGTCAATCTTGGGTGACGGTTCGGTGTCTTTGATTATCGATGTCAGCCAGCTGCTGGAACTTGGTGTCCGTCAGGAAATTGAAGCCCGCCAGGAAAATGGCTATGATGAGGAATAGGGTATGAGTGACGCGGTAATGAATGCGGCGGCAGTTGCGGAGGCGGCTGTAGAAGCACGGGAAGACAAGGTCGTCATTCTTGACTTTAAAATGGTCACGTTCTCCCTTGCGGATAAGGATTATGCCATCGACATTATGCAGATTAAAGAGATCGTAAAAGCCGACAAGGCACTCTTTACGTATATGCCGAATGCGCTTCCGTTCGTGCTTGGCGTGTATAATTCACGTGGCGATATTATTCCGATTATCGATTTGCGTATTTTCTTTAATATTGAAATGGATAATCACAAGAACAGTACGCTTGAGAATATTCTGATGGTTCGGGTGGGCGAGCAGGTGTTCGGTGTCGTCGTTGACAACGTGGATAAGGTTGTGTCTGTCCAGAAATCTATGATTCAGCCTCCGCACCCGTTGTTCGGCGACATCAACATCAAGTATATCCAAGGCGTTGTGGAAACCAATAACCGTATGTACGTTCTGCTTGACGTGGAGCGTATCCTCGGCTCAAAGCTAGCGGTGAAAGATACGGATAGCACGAAAGCGAATACTGACGTGCAGATGAAACTTTCGGCTGGCTCAAAGAAGGCAAAGCAGACTGCGATGCCCAAAAAGGAGACGAAAGCGGTTGATTATTCGTTCATCACGAGCGGGTTGGCGACGTTGCGGAAATTCACCGTGACTCCGATTAATGAGAAATGGGTGAAAACCCGTTTTGACGAATGGTATAAAGAACGTGGCAAGGATACGTTGCAGTTTCAGGCTCCGACCGATGCCGACGAGTTCTTGAAGCCGTTCTATTCGCCGTATAATGGAACATGGTGGAAAAAAGAGTATGCGGACGCAATCTACAAGGCGTTGCCCGATAACACGGCAAAGCAGATTGTCGTGTGGAATCCGGGGTGCGGCAAAGGTCAGGAGTCGTATTCGTTGGCTTGTCTGCTCAGAAAACGCTACCCAGACGCACGGATTCGCATTTATGCGCACGACATTGATTTGCTGAGCGTGTCCAATGCGCCGCTTATTTCTATTCCTGCCGATGTGGCGAATGATTGGTATGCGCCGTATGTTACGCGAAAAACGAACGGCGACTTAACCTTTACCCCGGAAGTGCGGGAAAGTGTCATGTTTGAATACCACGATTGTGTGAACACGACGGCTTTGCCCGACTTGGATATGGTCTTTACGAGAGATTTTGTTTCTTTCCAGCCTGAGAAAGCGCAGGAGGCATTGATTGAGGACTTTGCCGACAAGCTTAAAGGCAACGGTATTGTCATACTGGGACAGAACGAAACTCTTGAGAGCAATAAAGAATGGACGGTGAAAACTGTCGGTTCAATAAAAACTTTTGGAAAACAATAAAACAGGAGTAAAAGGCACATGAGAGTAGAGTACATTAATCCATTTGTTGAAACTTCATATCAGATTTTGACAGAGGTGCTCGGCGGTGCGAAAGTGACGCGCGGAGACTTGTACCTAAAATCTACTGCAATGCCGGTAATGGGCATTGCAGCATTGGTCGGGCTTGCAGGTGACGTGGAGGGTCGTGTTCTGTTCGACATGACGTTTGAGACGGCATTGAACATCGCGTCTTGCATGAATGGAGAAAAACTGACCGAATTCGATGATTTGGCAAAGGCTACTATCAGCGAATTGGCGAATTTGATTACGGCGCAGGCCGTTACAAAGCTCCATGAGCTTGGATTTAAATTTGACCTTACGCCACCGGCTTTGTTCGCTGGCGAAAAAATGGAAATTGCTGCTCTTGGTGGCGGGCAAAACAGCGTTGAGGCTCTTATCGTTCCGCTGATTACGGAATTCGGTAAGGTTGAGGTGAATGTTGCTATCCGCGAGAGAATGTAAGGAGGATGAACGATGAAGACAAGAGCTGATTTGCCAGGTAGTGACCGTCCGCCGGAGGGAATGCTCGCAGACGGAACAAAAATGCGTGTTTTAGTTGTCGATGATTCTATGTTCGTTGCAAAACAGCTTGGTCAGATTCTGACGAGCGAAGGATACGAAGTGGTCGCGACGGCTGTAGACGGCAAGGACGGCGTTGACAAGTACAAGGAATTGTGCCCGAACGTCGATCTGGTGACGATGGATATTACCATGCCGAAAATGGACGGTATTACCGCGTTGGAGCAGATTATGGCGTTCGACAAGAACGCGCGCGTCGTAATGGTCAGTGCTTTGGGCAAGGAAGAATTGGTGAAAAAATCGCTGCTCCTTGGTGCAAAGAACTATATCATTAAGCCGCTTGACCGCAAGAAGGTTCTTGAGCGCATCAGCGCGGCGTTGAAATAGCGTATTGTCGGGTAATGCCGACGTTGCTGAAAACCGTTCCTTTTCGGAACGGTTTTTTTATCGCCAAAAAGCACCCGGAAAAAGACAATCTAAAATAATTGCAACAAACTTGATTTTTCTTTGTCTAATCTGTAACACGAGAGAGAATAAAGCGAGGTTAGAATGGCACTTTATCATGACTTTTTGGTCGAGGACAGGGAATTCACTTCTTACGAAGATTTGAAGGCGCATTGCCGATTGAAGGCTCCGCGCAATTTCAAT
>CAMWTK010000010.1 GCA_947177175.1 uncultured Treponema sp. | reverse complement strand
CCACATCGCATTCGGATGTTAATCCGACCGACGCATTAAAAAAGATTTTCGGGCAGGGCGGCATAGATGTTGAAATCGGCACCAATATAATCGATGCGATTATGGAAATGGGCGCGGACTTAAAACAAAACGAAAAGCCGAGCAAAGTCATCGCCGATTTTTGGGACGCAATGCTTAGAAATTTCAAATCCGTCTTGCAAATGCGAAATTCCAACGCCGCAAGCGGCGAAGACTACATTATCGCGCCAGTAAAAAGTGCGGACGGAACATTCTTTGACAGCCGCAAGGAAAAAGAGCTCGGCGGCAAGGCAAAATTGCCAATCGATGCCGATGCAAACGGAGCGTATCACATTGCGCTGAAAGGGCTGCTGCTTTTAAAACGATTTGCCAAAACTGAAGAATCGAATTTGAAAAAGGCGGATTTGGGAATTTCCAATGCCGAGTGGTTTGAATTTGCGCAAAAGGAAATTCATTTTTCCTTGGTCATTCAACCTATTAATGATAATTTTCAGTTCTTCCGAAATCATATAATAACTGTAGTATAAATTCATCAGACGCGCAACCATTGAATTTTGCAAGACTGAACCTCATATATTTCTGTTACAGTAGTAACCGGCGCGGCAGCGCAAGCCTTTATCAATGCAAAAACTTTTTCAGCACGGAGATGAGCGCGGTAATATCAAGCGGCTTGGCGATGTGGTCGCTCATGCCGTTTTTGAGCGCGGCTTCCTTGTCTTCGTCCATGGCGTTGGCGGTCATGGCGATAATCGGCAGGGTCTTCACGTCGTCGCGCGGCATGTTGCGGATGGTGCGCGTGGCTTCGTAGCCGTCCATGGTCGGCATTTGCACGTCCATCAGGATTGCGTCGTAGTAGCGTTCCGGCGAATGCTCGACCATCGCCACGGCATCCGTTCCGTCGGGCGCGGTCTCCACGACAAATCCGGCTTCTTCCAAAATAATTTCCGCAATCTCGCGGTTCATGTCAACGTCGTCCACGAGCAACACGCGCTTGCCGCTGAAATTCTCAAGCGTCCATGGCGCGGCATCGCTTTCTTCCTGCGCGGAAGGATTGTTCGCGGCGAGCAGCGCGGACTTGAGGTCGGACATAAAAAGCGGCTTGGCGCAGAACGCCGTCACGCCCACCGCACGCGCCTCTTCCTCAATGTCCGTCCAGTCGTAGGCGGTCAGAATGATGATCGGCGCGTTCTCTCCGACGGAATTCCTGATTTTACGCGCGGTCTCAACGCCGTTCATTTCGGGCATCTGCCAGTCGATGATGTAAGTGTGGTACGCGTCGTTTTCCTCGTGCGCCGCCTTCGCGCGGTACACGGCTTCGCGGCCGGAAGTCGTCCATTCGGAGCGCATGCCCAGCTGCCGCAGCATTTTGTTCACGCTGTCGCATACGTTCATGTCGTCGTCCACGATGAGCGCGCGCAGTCCGTCAAGTTCCTTGAGCTGCTCGGCGTTTTTCTTCACGTCCTGAAGCCTGAGCGAAAGTTCCACCGTGAACGTGCTTCCCTTGCCCTGCTCGCTTTCCACTTCAATCGTGCCGTTCATCATTTCCACGATGTTCTTGGTGATTGCCATGCCGAGTCCCGTTCCCTGAATGCCCGACTGCGTGACCGTGGATTCGCGCTCGAACGGTTCAAAGATGTGCTTGACGAATTCCTCGGACATACCGATTCCGTTGTCCTTGACGATGAAGGTGTAGTCGCCCCAGCCGTGCCGGAACGTCTTTCTCTGCATGATGCGGAACGAGACGCTGCCGCCCGCGGGCGTATATTTGACCGCGTTGCTCAAAAGGTTGATGAACACCTGGTTCATCTTGAGCGCGTCGGCGATAATGTCTTCGTTGACGACTTCGAATGTGTCGATGAACAGCTCGAGCTGCTTTGCCTTCACCTGCGGCTGAATGATGTTCACGAGGCTGTGCATCATTTCGGAAATGTTGCATTCCTGTTCTTTTATCTGCACCTTGCCGCTTTCGATGCGGCTCATGTCAAGAATGTCGTTGATGAGGCTCAAAAGGTGGTTGCTCGAGGAGAGGACTTTTTGGAGGCAGTCCTTCACTTGCTCCTTGTTGTCGATATGGCTTGCCGCGATCGTGGTAAAGCCGATGATCGCGTTCATCGGCGTGCGGATGTCGTGGCTCATGTTGGAAAGGAACGTCGTCTTTGCGTTGTTGGCGTGCTGCGCCTGCATGAGCGCGTCCTGCAATGCCTGCGTCTGCTCGCGCTGCCGGCGCACCTGCTCGGTGATGTCGCGGGAAACGACCATCGCGATGATGTCGCCGCTTTCGTTCTTCACCATTATGAAAGACTGGCGCACGCACATTTGTCCGTCCGCGCTGCCGTCCTTTCCCCAGTAGTCCACGTCCACTTCGGCCTCGCCCTGCGCGAACCGCTGTTGCAACGCCTCCACGTTCACCGTCGCGCTGTAGTCTTCCATTGATTCTTCCAGCACGAACTGCTTCCATTTTTCGAAGCATTCGGAAGCCTTGCACGGCGCGGAAAGCCCCGCCCGCTCAAGCAGCGAGATTTGCCGCCCGTCGTCCATCGTGCGCACGATGTCGCTTTCAATCAAATCTTTCGTAAGGTTGCACTCGAACGTGCTGAACGCGCCCGACATGATGGCGATGCGGTATTGCCGTTCCTTGCGGTTTGCGAGCGCCATTTCCGCCTGAATTTTCAGCTCCTTTTCTTTCAATGCGGTGGTGTTCTGCCGCGCAAAAAGCACCTTTGCGGCGTTCCCGTTTTCGTCGCGCTCAAGGCAGATGATGTTCATGTGATTCCATTCGTCGTGAAGCACGCGGCACTCAATGCGGACTTCGTTGCAGTCGGAAAACTTTTTGGCGAGCGATGCAAGCGAAATCTCCTCGGCGAATTTGGGGCGGTCGTTTTGGTCGTAGAGAATGTCGCAGAAATAATCCGCAAGCCGGTCGTACTTTCCGCTGATCGCAATCTTTCCGTCCTCGGGCAGCGTCCCGGCAAGATAGCGGTACGTTTTTTCTTTCATATCGACGACGGCAAATCGCGTGAAAAGCGTGTTCATGCCGCCAATGATATAACTCATGTCCTGATTTTCGGCCTCAAGCCGTTTCTTTTCGCGGGCGGAACGGACAATCAGCATGATGATATAGACGATAAACAGCACGATGAGCGACGCTTCCAGCTGAATGCCGACGAAATTTTCCGCCTTAATCATCCGCTGCGTGACGCTTTTGGGAAACGTCTGCACAAGCACGAATCCCGAACGCGGCAGACTCGTGACGCAGATATTGTCCGTCTTGCTTCCCTTGCCGCAGACAAACGCGCCGTTTCCGCCCTCGCTGAAAATATGTTCCGCCGATGCTGCCGTCTGCGCGTCAATCGTGCCGTCACCCACCAGGGCATCGATGAGGCGTTTGCTGTATATCTTGCCGTTGGAACTCGCAATGACCATGCCGTCCGGCTCACACAAAAAAACGTCCGCCGCGTCGCCAAAATACGTGGTCTCCAGCATGTCCTTGAGGTACTCTTCGGCAAAGTATACGCCGCGCAGTACGCCGATAATGCGCCCTTCATAGCGCAGCGGCGTGTAGAAACATGCCATCGTTTCATCAAAAAGGTACGGATCGAACACGATGTCGATTCCCGTCTCGCCCGCAATCCCTTTCCGGAAGAATTCCCGCCTACTGACATTGGACGTGCGCCCGTCAGACGTAAGCTCCATGCCGTTGCGGTCAGTGTAAATGATGGCATCAAAGACGACATTTTCTTCTATTGTTTTGAGCATTTGCGCCGTCACGCGCGGGGCAGAAAGGCTTTCCCCGATAAAGTACGAGTACGTGCGGATCCGCAGGAGCGCGTTGCTCAGCTCGTCGTCAATCTGCTCCGCCTTGATGTGCGCGGAATCGGCGGCATAATTCTTGTTTCGGTTCACCATGCGCCGGCTGTTCTGCGCCGTGTACCAACAGAACACCAGAATGACCGCCACAATGAGCGGCAACACCGAGATGATTTCCTGCACGGATTTCCGTATTCTGAAGCATTTCACCTGTCTCATACAAGCCCCGTCACCAGCACGAAAATCGCCGGACGTTCCACTCCCGGCAATCCATCGTGCCCGCTGTCTTTTTCCGACAATTTTAATACAAACCCGCCCGATTTTCAACGGCACAGAACGAAAAGACCGCGGGAAAGTTGCGGAAACGTGGCTTTCACACGCACTCGTATCAAAATCAGTCGTCAGCGGAATCCGCGCTGTCCGTGCTTTCGCCGGTGATTTTTGCGTACAGGGCGGCTATCCGTTCGGCGTAGTCGGCACGGGCGGCTTTTGCCGCGGACTCCTGGGCGCGTTCAAGCGCGCGCAGGGCGGCTTCGTCGTCGCCGAGCGCGTACCGGCATTCCGCATACAGCAGATAGAGCGGCGCAAGCGCGGCGGGGTCGGTGTGGGACGCGATGTTTTTCTCACAGAACTGCACGGCTTCTTCCGCGCGCTCGCAACGGATATAGGTGACCACGATGTTCAGCAGCGTGTCATAGTCGGTAGGATCCAAATCGAACACGGCTTGGAACTGGGCGGCGGCTTTTTTCGGCTTTCTGCCCCACAGATAGGCTTCCCCCGCCTGCACGAGCGCGTCATTGCGGAACGCGATTTTGTCGTCATGCAATGCGGCGTGTTCATACCAAACGGCGGCGTTCTGCGCGGCACGCGCGGCCTTCGCATACTGCCCGAGCGACATCAGCACGAAACTCAAGTCGTACCATGCCTGCGCGTTCGTCTTGTCCGCCCGCACCGCTTTTTCAAACGTGTCGCGCGCGGTCTCATAACGGCGTTCCATCATCAGCGTAAAGCCCGCCTGATACAGCCGCTCCGATTCTGCCCGCCGATGCGACCCGTCACGATAGCAGGCGGCAAACAGCACCGCCGTACCAAGCGCGGCGACAAGCACCGCAAAAAACCGTGTCCGCTTCATATCCGTCTCCTCACTCCGCAAAGAACTGCATCACGCCCGCGGCAATGCCCTTTGCGCGTTTTTCCAGCGATTCCGTGTCGGTCTTGGTATGCTGGTTGCCCAATTCCACGACCGCCGTCGGAATCGTGCTGAACGATGTCTGCGTCAAATCCTGCTCGAACGTGCCGTCGCCGTAAATCGGCACCCCTTGCGCGCGCAATCCGTCAATCAGGCACTGACCGAGCCGCTCGCTTTCCTGCCACTGTTTTTTGACGGTTTTGAGCGAATGCAGGGCTTCGGGAATGACGCAGTAAAAACAGCCCTTGTCGTCTTTTTCCCGGTCGCCGTCGTAATGGAGCGCGATATGAATGGCGGCGGTGTTATTGCTGATGACCGTCCGCGCGATGTTGTCCAGCTGCACGTCGTCGCCGTCGCGGAGCAGGAGCACGTCAAAGCCGTTTCTGAGCAGCTCGGTTCTGACAATCCGCGCCGTCCGCAGCGTCACTTCCGCTTCGCCCGTGCCGTCGGCAAACTGCATGCCGCCGCTGACCGCAATCGACTCAATCGCGCCGAGCGGCGACGTTCCGCCCGTGAGTTTGGGCGACTTGTCGGGGTGGGAATACGTCTTTATCCGCGAGCCGCCCTTTGTCCCGTGCCCGGCGTTCACGGCGATCAGAATATCGCGCCGGTTCGTCCGCGCCCGGTACAGCGTTGCCGCGCCCGTGCTGATTTTTGAGAAATCCGCGTATTTCCATGTTGGGTCGAGCGGAACGGCATACGAACGGAACGAGCCGTCGTCCGCAAACGATTTCGCCTGCGTCAGGTTTGCGAGCCAGCTCTTGCCGTTCTTGCGCACGATATCGAGCGTGTTCACGTTCACCGAATTCGCGTCAATCGGGTCGGATGTCTGAGGGTCGTCAAAATAATACGAGCCGAGCGCGCTGATAGCATACTGCCTGCCGCCGACTTCGCCGAGGTACAGAAACACATGACCGGGAAATCCCATTACCGTGCCGGAATTGAGCCTGCCGACTGCGGACGCACGGGCGGCGGGCGATTTTTCCCCGAACGACACCGTTTTTCCGGGCACTGCCATTTGCGAGCGGCTGTTGCGCGGGAGCATAAAGCCGAAACAGCGGAAAATGTCCTTGAGGTATTCGGAGCAGTCCCGCGCATCTGCCATGCCGCCCCACCCGTAGCGAACGCCGAGCGGCTTGAATGCCTGCGCGAGCACGTTTGCCGTCGTGTAATCGAGCAACCCCGCCGTGCAGATACCCGCCGGAATTGCCGCATACGCGATGCCCAACGTCTCGTCGGCTTTTTTGTACGGAATCTCGGCGATATAACACGCATACGGCGTTCGCTGAAAAAACTGCCCCGCGACGCGCTCGTCGTTCCAGTCTACCGTATGCAGGTACGTTCCCATGAAAAGCTCCGGGATGCCGCCGAACGCCGGGTCGTCAGGGAGAACGGCGTAGTCCGCGGACAGGACGCACCGATCCGCCGTAATCGTGATGAAACGGTCCTGCGCCTGCGCGGCATAGTCAAAATAGCGCAAAAACTGGTCGTCGTCGCAGAACGCCACGTCCGCGCGGTGAATCCAGCCCGTGCAGTAATTCGTCCGCACGTACAGCCATAAGCCGTCGCTGCTTTCCCACAGCACGAGGACGGGTTCGTTCATCAGCACGCCCGAATTCTGCGCCGAATCGTCGTACCAATACGCGTCGTCGTTCGTATACAGCGTATCGTCGGGAACGAGCCGCAAGTCAGATCGCCGCACCGTCACCGCCTTGCGCACGGGAAAATCCTGCGACGCGACCCCCGCCGCCTTCTGCGCGCCCGAAAAATACGCAAAGTCGCCGAGCGGCGCAAAGTGCATTGCCGTATACAGCGCGCGCCAGTCGTCCGCTGTAAGCCGGTACGGCTCGCCGTCTTTCTTTTTGTACCACGGGTGCGCCGGATTGTAGCGCACCATGAATTTGCGGATGTCAGCAGACGACGCAACCCGGTCAAAGCGGCGCAAATCGTGCACAAAAAATGAATTGTCGCCCGCCGCCATTGACTGCTGCATAATCTGCTCGTTCCACTGCGCGATCTGCGCTTTGGTCATCATGATACGGTACGGTTTTTTTGCGCGGGTAATCCAAAACGAAGCGTCCAGCATTTCGGCACGAACGCCGGGAGCGAGCCGCACGATTTCCTGCCCGCCGCTCCCGGCAGGAACGCCAGACGTGGCGGAGACGCAGGAGACCAGCAGCGAACAGGCGCACAGCAGGACGGCGCGGAACAATCGACTCATACCGCCCCAAAATTACCGGATGAAATTCGTAAAGATTTTTTTCTCGGCCTCCGGCTGAGCCACGCCCGCGCGCTTGCCCGCCTCAATCGATTTGAGCAGCCACGCCATGTTGCGCCCGAGCGTTTTCATCACCTGCACACCCTCTTCGTCTTTGAGCACGTCCTCGGGAGTCGCGCCGTGCACCATGTTCCAGTACCGCGACGTAACAACCGGCTGCTGCGCATACGTGATGTATTTGTTCAGCACGTCCAAAGCCGCCGTCGTGCCGCCACGTCGCGCAGAGACGACCGCCGCCGCAGGCTTAAAGCGCAGGAATTTTTCGCCCTGCCAGTACAACCGATCCAAAAACGCCGTTATCTCGCCGCTTGCCGACGCATAATACACCGGCGACCCGAACACCACGCCGTCAGCCGCCTGTATTTTTTCGACCGCCTCGTTCACCATGGCATCCATTTCGCCCGTCAGCGCACGGCCGCCCACCCAGAACAACTCCGTCTCAATGCCGTTCGCGTTCAACTCGTCGGCAACAAGCCGCAACGCCGTGTAAGTGCAACCGTCCTCGCGGCGGCTGCCGTTAAAAAGCATGACTTTCATATCCACCTCGCTCAAAACTGTTTTGCTTACAGCATGATTTTTGCGACCAAGCCGTACTGCTCGCTTACCGGGTTGATAATCGGCGCGACGGCAACGCTCATCGTCTGCGGAAGATCCAAAAGCTCGCGCAAGGCGTTGTTGTGTATGCGCGAATACCGTCCCGGACTGACGCACCCGATTATCGTGCCCGTGGCAACAGACGCAAGACCGCCCATCATCATTGAAATGCCGACCGCCGCTGACGGACTGTCGGAAATAATCGCCGGCACGGCAATTGCTGTACCGGCAATGAGGAACGTCAGCCCGCCCACGTGCGTGGCAAGCTGCGCGACACCCCGTCCCACATCGCCCTGCACGAACGAGCCGATGCCAAATCCGCAGAAAAGATTCAGCGCGATATAGCCGCCCGCCGACTTTGAGTGCCGCTCATACAACGCCATTTTCTGCTCGTCGGTTAGATAAAGCATCAGCTCCGCAAGCCTGTCCTTGTACGTATCAAAGCCTTCGGTAAGGAGGTGATCCGCCTCAACATACGCCTGCCCGCGCGTCATGCTCCCGGCGGGCCGCACGGAACTTTTCAGAATCTGCGTCCGTTTTGCCTGATACTCCGCCTCCGAAATCACCCCGCCGTCAAACAGCTGCTTCCATTTTGCCAAATCGTCCGGCGTATTCTGAGCGAACACCGCTTCCGCCAGCAGGCACAAGATTCCCACAAGAACCAAACCTTTCTTCATATAAATGAACCCCCATAAAAAGCCGAGAGCGACGGTGAAAATCGCGACGCTTTTATCTTGCTTTCCTTTTCCACAGGATAACACGCATAGAACAACTTTACAAGTACGCAGCCATTCCCCCGCCCTTGTACATTTTCGCTATTTGTAAGATAATCGGAGCGACAAAAGATGAAACTACTAGAGGCTCATATATGAAGACAATCGTAGTGAAAGGCGAAGGGCTTACTATTGACGATGTGTGCGACGTTGCGGCGGGAAATGCCGCCGTCCGGCTGTGCGACGAAAAACCGTTCTGGGAGCGGCTCAAAAAATCGCGCGACTTCCTGCTGCGCTACATCGCGAGCGGGCTGCCCACGTACGGCGTGACGACCAACTTCGGCGATTCCTGCGACAACCAAATCAGCCTGGAAAAAGTGAACGAACTACAGCATGTCATCGTCACCTACCACGGCATCGGGCTGGGCAAGCCGCTCTCCCGCGAAGAAGGACGCGCCGTTGTCCTGTGCCGACTGAACGGCAACGTCAAGGGCGGGCATTCGGCAATCCGCCCGGAACTGGCGCGCTTTATGGAGACGCTGCTGCAAAAAGACATCATTCCCGTTATCCCGGAGCTTGGCTCGGTGGGCGCGTCCGGCGACCTTACGCCGCTGTCATACCTCGGCGCAGTCATGTACGGCGAACGCGACGTGTATTATAAAGGAAAAATCGTCCCCGCCATGGACGCATTGCGGGCAGAAGGAATCGCGCCGCTCCCGCTTGAGGCAAAAGAAGGGCTTGCCATTATGAACGGCACGTCGGTGATGACGGCGGTCGCCTCGCTCGCCTGGAAAAAGGCAGCGCGCCTCGCCAACATCTCGGACTTCCTGACGGCAGCGACCACGGAAATCATGCACGGCAGCGAAGTGCCGTTCCGCCGCAAGGTGAGCGAAATCAAAAATCACCCGGGGCAGACCGAAAGCGCGGAGCATATCTACCGCATCGTCAGCACGTCAAGGCGCGTGGAAAATTACGAATCGTTCCTCGCGAACCTCGGCAACATCGGGGACAAAGGCTTTCAGAAGCGCGAAAAGAAAATACAGCAGCGGTATTCAATCCGCTGTGCGCCGCAGATAAACGGCGTATTGCGCGACACGCTCGCCATTACCCGGCAGTGGATCGAACAGGAAATCAACGCGGCGAACGACAACCCGCTCGTGGACATTGACGCGCAGACACTGTACAACACGGGCAACTTTTACGGCGGGCACATCTGCGCGTCGTGCGACTACCTGCGCGTCGCGCTCGCCAACATCTCTGACCTTGCCGACAAGCAGGCGGAGCTTATCATCGACGGAAAATTCAACGGGCTGACCGAAAACCTGATTCCCTACACGACCGACGACGACCCGCGCGCAGGACTGCGGCTCGGCTTTAAGGGCGCGCAGATTACGATAAGCGCGATCCGCGGCGAAATACAGAGCTTTGCCACCCCAATCAGCATTACGTCGTCGCCCACCGAAGCACTCAACCAGGACAAAGTGTCCATGGGAACGATCAGCGCGCGCAAACTGCGCGACCAAATCAGCCTGCTGTACTTGCAGCTGGGCGTACACCTGCTCGCGGTCTGCCAGGCAATCGACCTCATCGGCGCGGAACCGTTCAGCCCGTTCACGCAGCGCGTCCACGCCGAAGTGCGCCGGCTGTCCGCGTTCGTGCAGGACGACCGCGCCCTGGACAAAGAATCCGCCGCCGTCAGCAACTGGCTGCTACGGACGGAACTGTTCGCGTAAGCCGCATTGCCCACGAGCATGATGCGTAATTCTAACTAGAATGATGCGTCAGATTAACTAGCATGATGCAACTGGGATTAAGCCCGCTCGCGCGGATCAATCTTCTTGAAAATCAGGCTCGTGTTGATGCCGCCAAAGGCAAAATTGTTGTTCATCACGTACTGCGTGTCGATTTCGCGCCCGTCGCCCATGATGTAGTCAAGCGGCCCGCACTTGGGGTCAACCTCGCGCAGGTTGAGGTTGGGGAAGAACCAGCCTTCGTTCATCATCATAATCGAAAGCCACGACTCAATCGCGCCGCACGCGCCCAGCGTATGGCCGATATAATTCTTGACCGTGCTGCACGGAACGGCGCGCTGGAACACATCATAGGTCGCGTTCGACTCGCACACGTCACCCGCGTCCGTTGCCGTGCCGTGCGTGTTGACGTGCCCAATCTGCGCCGGGTCAATGCCTGCGTCCTCAATGGCAAGCTGGAGCGCGCGGGCTATCGTCGGGCGGTTGGGCGACGTGATGTGCGTGCCGTCCGTCGTCGTGCCAAAGCCGACAATCTCCGCCAGTATCGGTGCGCCGCGCCGCACCGCGTGTTCGTAGTCCTCAAGGATAAGCGTTCCCGCACCCTCGCCGATGACCAGACCGTCGCGGTGCGCGTCATACGCGCTCGGTGTCAACTCAGGCGTGTCGTTCTTGGTCGTGGTGGAGAACATCGTGTCGAACGTTGCCGTGTGCATCGCGCTGAATTCGTCCGCGCCACCGGCAATCATCACGTCCTGCACGCCCGCACGGATCGTCTCATACGCATAGCCAATCGCCATTGACCCGGAAGCACACGCCACGTTCGTGGTGATGAGCCGCCCCGTCAGGTGATAGAACACTTCCAGATTCGCCGCGCACGTCTGCGGCATCGCCTTGATATAAGTGGTCGTCCCCAACTTTGACGTGTCGTTCGTCACGAGCATGGAATACATCTCCAGCAGCGGATCGACGCTGCCGATTGAAGAGCCGTAGGAAATGCCCGCGCGCCCCTGCGTCAGCTCGTCGCTGCCCAACAGCCCGCTTTCGGCAAGCGCGGCATCCGTGGCGACCAACGCCATTTGCGCAATCCGTCCCATGCCCCGGATCTGCTTGCGCGAATACTTTTCGCTGTCAATCGTGAAGTCAACCGGACAGGCGACGCGCGAGTTGAGCAGCGGGTATTTCTGCTCCCAGTCGGGCATATACCGGACAAAATTCCTCTTCGCCTTCAGGCTTCGCAGCACGGTCTGCCAGTCGTTCCCCAGCGCGCTGATGACGCTCCCGCCGGTAACCACGACGCGCCGTCCTTTCTTTGTCGTAAAGTCCATACTATTCCCCACAATTGCCTTAGCACGTTCATTTTACTCCGAAAAAGCGTTTTCTACAACTGTATCTGCCGATAATCTCAGTATGAACGGATTCAGATTATGCCTGACAAGGATGTCGTTGTGCCTGCTCACGGCGGCGGCATTCGCACAGAACCCCGCGCGGCCAGTCGCGCTGCGCTATGACGGCACGGGCGGCTACTCGCTCGTGGAACGCACGAACCTGCGCCGCTACGTAAACGGAAAGTACGTGGGACTGACGAGCCGCGAGGTGCGTTCGTTCATCAGCCCGGCCTACGCGCCCGACGCGGCCTTTGACGACCCGCGCAACCCGCTGCACGGCGGGCAATGGTACGACGGCAGTTTTTACGTGAACGAGGCGACCAAGCGCAACCGCGCGGACGCAGCCGTGGGCATTCACGATTCGATTCCGTCGGTGTTCCATATCTCGCCCAAAGGCAAGCTGACCATGTATGTAGACAACGGCTATCCGTCGTTCCGCAGTTTTCCCGCGTTCACAACCGAAGCGGTGCGCCCCGGCGACGCATGGTCGGCACACGCGGAACGGAGCGCCGACCCGCTGAACAAAGGTATCTTCACGCGCATTCCCATGGAAGTCGCCTACACCTACGTCCGGCAGGAGACCTACCGCGAACAGGACGTGTACCGCATTACGGCGGCATGGCAGACGAACTACGGGGCGAACAAGCGCGACCCGAACGGCGACCCGTCGCTAGTCAAAGCGGCCGGCGGACACAAGGCGGATATCCTCGTGCGCACGGCAACCGGCGAGGCAATCCTCGTGGTAGACATCGTGGACGAAACGTTCGTGTATGCCGACGGCCAGCAGGTGAACTTTAAGGGAACGATAACGCTCTTCACCGAATTCCCGCCCGCAATCGACACGGAGAAAATCATCGCGTCGCTCAGCCGCATCGCGAGCGTCAGCCCCGGCGTAACAGGCGGCGCGGGCAACGGTGCGTCCGGCACTGCTCCCGCGCCTGTGAACACGTCGGCATGGGTTGAGCCGACCAAGCCGAAGCCTGCGCCACGCGCGCCCACGGCGGCGGCAGCGACGGCAAAGAACAATATGGTGGTGGAAAAAACGCCCGCCGGACTGCGCCTGAGCGTGCGCGACATCCGCTTCGTTCCCGACAGCAACGAAGTCCTGCCGAGCGAGCACGGACGGCTTGACGAAATCGCGGACGTGCTGAAACTCGCCCCCGACGCGCAGTTTTTGGTAGAAGGACACACGGCGGCGGTCGGCAAGCCCGAAGGCGAGCAGAAACTGTCCGTCGAGCGCGCCCGCACGATTGCCGAAGAACTCGCCAAGCGCGGCGTGAACGCGGCGGCTTTCATCTGCCGCGGCTGGGGCGGCACTCGCCCGATTGCCGACAACGCCACCGACGCAGGCCGCGCCCAGAACCGCCGCGTGGAAATCACGATATTGGAGTAGCCGGGGGCTACTTACTTGCCCCCCATCCGCTACGCCTTGTCCGTGGACGATTCCTTGCGCAACTGCTCCACCTGCGCAAGCGGCAGCCCCGTTGCCTCGGCAATGTCCTGTTCAGACAGTTTGCCGTTGGTCAACAGTTTCCGTGCCGTCTCAACGGCTACTTCCGCAGCGGCTTCTTCCGCAAACTCCCGTACTCGCTCCTGTGCAATCTCTTCTGCAAGTGCTTCCGCCATTTCCTGCGCAAGCACTTCCGCCCGCTCTTTTACCTGAATTTTCATCTCATCTTCCCAGGTCATAAACTGCTGCCTCCACTGCGCGTTGGTCTTGGCATGCTCCACCATGGCGGCGAGTCTGCCGGAGAATGCCGAGCCGTCGTTCGACCCCGTGAGGAATCTGAAAAACGACTTGAGCGTCTCACTTGGCATTATAGCATGCTTCGCGGCGTTGTAGAAGATTTTGTACGCCCCGTCGCCCAAAGAAACCGTCCTGTCCTCTTTGCAGATGCTTGAGAAACGGTACACGGGCAGCCCGTAGCCGAACGGGTCGTCCATGCAGAGGAAGATGACGTAGCCGTCTTTCAAATCGTCGTAGCCCGCGCCGCAGGGAAAACTGTCAACGTCCATCAGGCTCTGGTAGTACCGCGCACGGCGGGCAAGGTTTCTCCTGTTCGTCATCTGCACCTCGATGTCGAAACACCGTCCCGTGCCGTCCTTGACGTACACGTCAAAGCGGATGCCCTTTGAGCCGTAGTCGCTTTTCAGGCTGTGCTCGGCGATGTCGATGACGACGAAATCGTATTTGCCGTCCGGCAGGGTCTTTTTCAGCGCGTGGCAGTCGCCCGGGCGGATGTCGGACAGCCTCAGCGACGACGGCACGATGCCCGCGTTCTGAATCCTCGACTTTACCGCGTAGCCCTCCGTCGTCCTGTGGGTCAGCGCCTCCGCGACATTCCGCGTCGGGAACTCGTCGGCTATGCCCAGCGTGTAGTAGATCGTGGATGAGTTGTTCGTGTCCATGTCGAAGAACAGGACCTTGAACCCGCGCGCCGCGAGGTTGTTGGCGAGCAGGATGGCGTCGGTGGACTTTCCCACGCCGCCTTTCATGCTTGAGAATGTGATGACCATAATGCTTCCCTTGACAAAACCCGGCGGGACAATCCGCCCGCCCAATGAACCGATTCCTTCCCGCCGGACTTTGAGAATGATAAAAAAATAAAAAGGACGGCCTGCATGAAACGGGAAATTTCACAGGTCGCCCTTTTTAAGCCGCCACAAGAGCGGCTGTGCGGAACCCCGTTTCAATATCCTGCACAGCCGCTCTTCAGGGCAAAGAGACGCGAACGAATATCGCGACATTCTTTGCTGTAATGACGAATATATAACAAGTCATTGATATTTCGCAAAACGCGGTTTACAATATGCGCGTTATCTGCTATAATACTAAACAGTATAATATGAAAAAGCCTTTGTTAGCGCCGTCATTGCTTTCCGCGGATTTTTCCGACCTCGCTGCCGCCGTCAGGCAGATTGAGGAAAAAAAGGGGAGAGCCGTGCATATCGACGTGATGGACGGGCAGTTCGTGCCGCAGATAAGTTACGGGCAGCCGGTTATCCGCTCGATCCGGGGGCTGACGGCGTTGCCGTTCGACGTGCACCTGATGGTGGAGCGTCCCGAGGTGATGGTCGATTCGTTCGCGGAGGCGGGCGCTGACTGGATTACATTTCACCTTGAGGCGGTCACACATGCCCACCGGCTCGCGCGGCATATCCGGTCGCTCGGGAAGAAAGCGGGTGTCTCTCTTGTGCCGTCAACGCCTGTTTCCCTGCTGGAGGAGCTGCTCGATGAGGTCGATGTGGTGCTGGTGATGACGGTCAACCCGGGGTTCGGCGGGCAGGAGCTTATCCCGTCGTGTGTGCGGAAGATTGCGCGACTTGCGGGGCTGCGCGCGGAGCGGGGCGGTCATTTTCTTATTTCGGCGGACGGCGGGGTGAACGAACGGACGGCGCGGACGGTTGTGGATGCCGGTGCGGATATATTGGTATCCGGCTCCGCGTTTTTCAGCGGCTCGCTGACGGGGGATTTCTAGGGTATGAGGACATACGGGGTTTGCATGGTGCTGCTCGCCGCTCTGACGGTCATGCCGCTGTACGCGCAGCGGGTGTCCGCGTCGTCGGATCAGACCGACGCGCTGATGTCGGGCTACGAGGCGTACCGCAACGAGGACTGGACGAGCGCGATGTTCTTTTTTCGCAAGACGGTTTCCGTCTCTGATGCCGCGACCGACGAGACTTGGTACATGCTCGTCATGAGCGAGGTGTTCGCGGGCGAGTACCGGAACGCGCTCGACGACTGCGAGTCGTTCCTGCGCCAGTTCCCGTTCAGCCAGTACGTGCCGTATATTCAGTACCAGCGCGGCAGGACCCAGCATTATTTGCAGCAGAACGAGAACGCCATACTGACGCTCAGCGATTTCTGCCACCAGTATCCCGACCACAGCCTGTATGCGTCCGCGCTCTATTGGATTGCCGAATCGTTCTATGCCGAATACAACTACGATGCCGCGCGCGCGCTGTACGAGCGTATCGTGACGGATTTTCCGCGTGACGCCAAGGTGGGGGCGGCGCAGTACCGCATTGACGCGATCGATCAGAAGGGCAGGGAGGAGAAACTCCTGTACCTGCTCAAGGTGACGGGCGAGGAGAACCTTGCCGCGCGCGAGGAGTACGAGCGGCAGCTCCGGGTTTATGCCGCGGAGGACAAGTTCGGCTTGCAGCAGCGGCTTGCCGACGCGCAGAAGCGCATTGCCGACCTTGAGGACGAGCTGGCGAATCATACGGCAGACACGCCCGCTTTGGACGGGGCGGACGGCATCCATGATGTCGTGTCGTCGGATCAGGCTGACGGGCAGTTGCCGCTGGCAGACCCCGACGTGGAGCTGCTCAAGCGCAAGGCGCGCCAGTTGCAGTATATGCTTGACGACCACATAAAGACCGGGGACGCAAAATGATACGACGGATGGCACTGTTTTTCTGTGCGGCAGGGGTGCTGGCATCCTGCCGCTCTGCGGATACCGGAATACGCGACATGGGACAGCCCGTGGGGACCTATCATGTGGCGGCGGATGTCGCGTCCGTCATGGAAGAACAGGAAACGGCGGCAAGTCGTGCCGAAAAAGAGGTGGAGGATGTCTCCGTAATTGCGGCGGGCGGTGGCGGCAATGAGCGCACGGACGAGTATCTCGGCATTGCGTACACGCCGGAGCGGAATCTGACGTTGGAGAGTGAAAAGGTGCGCGTCGTGCTGCGCGGGAAAGCCGGCACGTTCAATATTTATGCTATTGACGAAAAAGGCAAGGGCATCCCGATTTTTGCTCCGACGGATGACGCGATGGCGACGTTCTTTTCCGTCCTTGTTGGCAAGCGGGAATACCGGCTGAACCGCGCGGCGAGCGTTGACCGGCAGGTGCGGCGGACGGCGGGCGGCGGTCAGATTGCCTATACGCTGAAGCGTCAGTTCCAGACCGTGCTTGATTTTACCCTGCTGTCTTCGGAGACGGGCGGCGAGGCGGACATCGTGCGGATAACCGTCTATACCACCAACCTTGCCAAGAACCGGCAGACGCTTGCCGTCCGCGCGGTGCTGGACACGGTGCTGGGCGAAAGCCAGCCGTATCATTTTGTTACGGCATCGCACGACCGAATCTACGGCGAAAAGCAGTTCACGCTGTTCAGCCGCGACCGTTTTTTTTATTCGGGCGACGATCGGACGACCGCGCAGATCCTTGTTGAGGGCAAGACAATGCAGCCGCCGCAGGTGGTCTCGTTCGCCGGGCGCGACACGCTGACGGACGGTCCGTGGTTTCCGGTGATACATGAGGAAAAGGGCTTCGGCAATATCCGCGCGTACAGCAATTCGGCGATCGGTATCAACTGGCAGTATTTCAGCGTTGAACCGGGGGAGACGAGCCACGTCACGTTCTATATCGCCGTCGGTACTGACGGTGAGCCGCCCAAAGGGTCGCAGTTCGTGGATTCGCTCGTGGACGAATCCCTTGGCGCGCCGCAGGACGGCGCGGACGGCGAGACTGACCCGGACGTTCCCGAGGTGAGCGAGTCCAAGCTCGACCCCGCCTATATCCAGAACCTGATTGACCGCATCAACGCGCTCAATTCGGATCCGCAGTATGTTGACCGTGGGGCTGTCCGCCAGTTGAATGCGGAGCTTGACGCAATCCTCGCCCGCTTGGGGCAGTTGAACCGGCAATGAGAAAACCTGCTTTGGCGACCGCGCAATCGCTGCTCAGACGGCGTTCCTTTTCCAAGGCGATAACCGTCCTTGAGGCCGCGGCGGACAATTACCGCGACAATTTCTCCTATTACCTGACGGCGGGCATTGCGTGTCTGTATATGGGCGATTTCGGCAACGCGGGCAGCTATTTCAATCAGGCGCGCCGGATTCGCATGACTGAGGCGAACCTGCTGCTGGGGCAGGCGGTGCTGTACCTGCGCCGCGGCGACACGGAACGTGCGATTCAGTATTATCTTGACGTGCTCGACTATGAGCCGGAAAACAAGGTTGCCAAGGCCGCGATGGAATTTATCCGCGCGCAGGGCAATTATGAGACGATTTGCGACTGGGTAGACAGCGGAAAAATCCAGCGTTTCTATCCGCCGCTCGGCGTGAATCCTGCGGCGGTCACGCGCGTCGTGCTTTCGCTGGCGGCGGGCGTGTTCCTCAGCATGTGCGTCGTCCACGGCATCAATATGCGGCATTTTGTGCCGACTGGCGACCGCTATGACCTGACCCGCTTCGCGCTTTCGTATGACGACTTGAAGAACCTGCACGAGAAGGATGCGTCGGGGAGCGTGTACCGCTATATCCTGAGCGACGCTGAGTTGCAGGCGGCGCATGACAATGCCCTGCGCTATATCCAGGATTACCGCGACAATGCCGCGCTCGTCGAAATCAACCGTATCTTGCATTCCAATGCGTCCGAGCCGTTGCGCCGTGACGCGGGCGAATTTATGACGTACCTGGAAGAGCCGACGTTCGACACGCTGACGGACAATTACGGCTACCGGCAGGTTGCGGCCGACCCGGTGCTGTATGTGGGTTGCTGGGTGGCATGGGAAGGCAGCGTGAGCAACGCGCTGCTTGACGGCAATGCGTACCGCTTTGACTTGCTGGTCGGCTACAAGCCGAACGAGGGCGTGTTCGACGTGGAGGGCAACGTGCCCGTGATTTTTCCCGTCGCGCCTGCGCAGCAGATTGACGGCAGCCGCAGTGTGCGCGTGCTTGCGAAGGTCGGCATTGATGACGACGGGCAGGTCATGCTTTTGGGGCGGTCGGTGTATCAGCCGATCGCAAAACGGGGCGAATGAAAAAAAATGCGATATTTTACTCATTTTTTTTCGGAAAAATGGGTAAAAATGAAAAATTGACTGCTATATAGTATGGGGAGGAAGAAGGTGGTCAAAATGACAGAGACAAAAACTCCGGCAGACATGCCGGAAAAACTGAAGGCACTGGAAGCCGCGCGCTTGCAGATTGAGAAGCAGTTCGGGGCTGGCTCGCTGATGAAGCTGGGGACGCAGGCGGACACGACGTCGGTTGATGTCGTGCCGTCGGGGTCAATCCTGCTGGACGAGGCACTGGGGGTCGGCGGGTATCCGCGCGGTCGTATCATCGAAATGTACGGGCCGGAAAGCTCGGGCAAGACGACGCTCGCGCTGCATGCGGTCGCCGAGGCGCAGAAACTGGGCGGCATTGCGGCGTTTGTTGACGCGGAGCACGCGCTCGACCCGGTGTATGCGAAGAATCTGGGCGTGAACATCGACGAGTTGTGGGTGAGCCAGCCGGATACGGGCGAGCAGGCGCTTGAGATTACCGAAAGCCTCGTGCGCTCCGGCGCGGTGGACATCATCGTGGTGGATTCCGTGGCCGCGCTCACGCCGCAAAAGGAAATCGAGGGCGACATGGGCGAGGCGCAGATGGGCTTGCAGGCGCGCCTGATGAGCCAGGCGTTGCGCAAGCTGACGGCGATCGTGGGCAAGTCAAAATGCATCATCGTCTTTATCAACCAGATCCGCATGAAAATTGGCGTGATGTTCGGAAACCCGGAGACGACGACGGGCGGCAACGCGCTCAAATTCTATTCGTCCGTGCGCCTTGAGATCCGTCGCATTGAGTCGATTGACGGGAAAGGCGAGGAAGATGCCGTGGGAAACCGGGTGCGCGTCAAGGTGGTCAAGAACAAGGTCGCGCCGCCGTTCCGCAAGGTGGAGCTGGATATTTATTTCGGCAAGGGTGTGAGCGCGACGGCTTCGCTGCTGGACAGTGCCGTCAAGCACGGTATGATTGACAAGCGCGGTGCCTGGTACACCCGTGGCGAAGAGAAAGTGGGGCAGGGCAAGGAGAATGCGATTAATTTCCTTGCGCAGAATCCCGATTACGCGCATACGCTGGAAGTACAGCTGCGCAGCGAGCTGTTCCCCGGGCAGGTGCTGAAAAACAAGGAAGGCGTGGCGGTCTATCCCGAACAGGAGAAAGCGGTCAAAGCCGCCGCAAAAGCGGCGAAGGACGCGAAGCCTGCCGCTGATTCTGCCGTGAGCGTTACGCCCGCCGGTTCCGCCGCCGCAAAGCCGGAAAGTGCCGCCGCTGGCGTGAGCGCGAAGGACGCGCTGTTCTAAGGGCGGGCGATGACGTTTGTCGCGCTCGGTCTTGGGTCGAATAAGCCGTGGCAGGGCATGTCGAGCGTCGGACTGCTGGTACAGGCGGTTCGTGCGCTCGGCGCGGTGCTGCACGATATGTCACGCTCGTCGGTGTATCGGACGCGCCCGATGTACGTGGCGGCGCAGGACGATTTTTACAATATGGTCGTGACGGGCTTTGTGGACGACGCGCTTTCGCCCCATGAGCTGCTGGCATATACGCAGCGCGTCGAGGCATCGCTCGGTCGGGACAGGACGGCGGAGTACAGGAACGGACCGCGCTCTATGGACATCGACATAGAACTGTTCGGGACGCGGCACGTGCATGCTGCTGATTTGGAGATTCCCCATCCGCGCATTGCCGAGCGCGCGTTTGTTTTGGTTCCATTGTTGGAGATTTTGTCCGTTTCTGCCGATACTAGAGAGAGCGCACCGTATGCACGGATGCTGGATGCGTGTGGCAGTGCCGGAGTTGTGAAATATCTGGACGCTGAGGATTTCGTAAGATCGGTAGAGGCAAAGGGGAACGGCTGTGGAAGAGCAGGTGCAGACAGTTCAGGCGGAGACGGCAGGGGGCGCGGAAAAGACGGGCGTGCGCCATCGCTATACGGCGGGCGAATTTGAAGGCCCGCTTGATTTGCTTCTCGCGCTGATTCGCGACAATAAAATCAACATCTACGACATTCCGATTGCGGAGATTACCGAGCAGTTTCTGGAGTATCTTGATTATGCCGCCACCATTGATCTGGGCGATTTGTCCGAATTCTATAAGATGGCGGCGCAGCTCCTGCGGATTAAGAGCAACATGATGCTGCCCGTGGAGGTTGCCGAAGACCTCGATTTTGACGATCCGCGCGAGGAACTGGTCGAAAAGCTGATTGAGTACCAGAAATTCAAGAAGCTTTCCGCACTGATGGAAGAAAAAGAGGACGAGAACGAGTGGAGTTTTGAGCGCAAGAAAATACAGCGCGTGCTGCCGTTTGACGAGGCCGGTCTGTGGGAGCGCATTGACACCTGGGACTTGTTGCAGCAGATGCAGAAGATTTTCAAGGCGATGATCAGCGCGTATTCGGACGCGAAAATTCTCGATATGTATGAGGAAGTGAGCGTGAATGAAAAAATCACGCTGATGAACGAGTTCCTGGACAAAAAGGGCGAGTGCATGTTCACCGATTTGATTATCCGCAAGGGGAATGCGCTGGATGTCATCTGTGCGTTCATGGCGTTGCTTGAGGCCGTCAAATTCAAGCTTGCGGTTATTCTGCAAAACCGGATGTTCGGCGACATAAAGATTTGCAAGTATCAGGCGGCGTAAAGCGTATGAAACTGAACCTTGAGAAGGAGACGGCGCTGGTAGAGACGGTGCTGTTTTTGGAAAGCGAGCCGGTCAGCGTCGATGGCATTGCGGGGATTTCGCAGCTGGCAAAGGATGTCGTGGAAGCATGCCTGGACGCGCTCCGGGAAAAATATGCGGGCGAGGACAGCGGCATTGAGCTTGCCATGATTACCGGCGGCTGGACGCTCGTGCCAAAAAAGGAATTCTGGGACGCGCTCAAAGAACGGTACGGCAACAAGCATGAGGGACGACTTTCGCGCTCGGCAATGGAAGTGCTTTCGATTATTGCCTACAAACAGCCGATTACGCGCTCGGAGATTGAGGCGTTGCGCGGCGTTTCCCCCGACAATATGATTCGGCTGCTCACGGAGCGGCAATTGGTCAAGGAAGTGGGCAAAAAGGACGCGCCCGGCCGCCCGACGCTGTTCGGCACGACCAAAGAATTCCTGAAATTTTTCCATTTGAATTCAATCGCCGATTTGCCGCAGCTGGACGACACCGAAAACGAACGCTTTGAGCTTGCCCGCTAGCCGTTATTTTTGTTTTAATGCAATTTCCGCTTCGCTTTTTCGCAGATATGCCGGCCCGTCGTAATCGGCGAGCGGCGGCTCTTTTCTGGCAATCATGCCTTCGGCAAGCGCGAAAAGCGCGTCGGTGGCGGGCGGTGCTTTGAGGCAGCGCACGTCGAGCGTCGGCGCGAGCGATTGCAGCATGTCGGCAAACTGCCCGGCATTCGCCCCCGTTACGGTCACCCGCTCTTCCGCGTCAAGCTGTCTGAGCACGGCTTCGGGGTTGGTGTCGGTTGGCGGCAGACAGCATCTGCCGTTGCGGTAGACTGCCGCAAAGAACTGGTCTTTTTTCGCGTCAATGACGGAGATGACTGCTCCGGGAATGCTAGAGAACGGGGAGGCGTACACGTCAAGTGTGGGGACGGCGTACAGCGGGATAGCGTGGCTCAGCTGTAGGGCTTTGAGCGCGGCAAATCCGAGCCGCAGCCCGGTGAACGTGCCCGGTCCTTTGCAGATTGCGGCGTAGTCTAAGTCCGCAGCCGTCAAACCGAGCTGCGCGAGCACCCAGTCAATGACGGGCAGGATTTTTTCGGACTGCTTCATCGCTACGTCGAGCACGACGGTCATGGTGTCGGTGTCTTTTTTTGCCGCAATCGTCATCGTGCGTGACGCGGAGTCTATTGCCAGCGCGTGCATCACAATGCTCCATACGGCCAGTTTTCGAGCGTGACCGTGCGCGAGCCGTCGTCGTTTGGAGTGAGCCGCAGGACAATCGTCTTGTGCGGGAGTTCGTCCATGATTTTTTCGCTCCATTCGATGAGAGTCACGCCGCGTCCGTACAGCATATCTTCCGCGCCAAGGTTAACGAAATCGTCGCTGCCTTCCAGCCGGTACACGTCCATGTGATACAGCGGCATCGTGCCCTCATATTCGCTGATTAGGCAGAACGTGGGGCTGGTAATCGTCTCCTGTACGCCGAGTGCCTGCGCAATGCCTTTGGTAATCGTCGTTTTTCCTGCGCCGAGCGTGCCTTGGAGCGCGATGATGTCGCCCCCTTGCAGTTTCGCGCCGATGTTCCATCCGAGCGCAATAGTCTCGGCTTCGGTTTTGGTTGAGAACGTCACGGCAATGAGCCTTGCTTGTCCATTTCCGTGATGAATGCCTTTAAGCCCGTGCGGACGGGAATCATGGGGTAGTCGATGTCGGCATCTTTTGACACTTCGACGGTCAGTTCTTTTACGCCAAGCGGATTGGTCTCAATGATGAATGATATGGGCACTTGTACTGTCTTGTTGACAATTTCTATGACGGCGATTGCGGTATAGTTTTGCCGATAGTATAAGCCGAAGTCTTCCCGATTTACAGACTGTAATGCAAGCACCTTCATAATGTACTATTATACTCCAATTATAACCGCCCGGTCAAGATGTCATCAGTCATAGCCGCAGGCGGTCGCTTGAATTCTGTTTACGGTCTCGGTGCTGATGGCAACGAATTTGATGTGCAACAGGTACTTTCCGTCGTCCTGCCGGCGCGTGGTGCGCAGGATAATTCCGGTGGCGGCATCTTCGTCGCGGTGGTTGAATCGGCCCTTCACATAGATGTATTGCTCCGCCTTAATCGGGATGTTGACCATCAGGCGGCAGCCGCCCGTGGAGACATCGAACAGCATGCCGTTGTGCAGCGTGTCGGACGGCTTGTATGAGACGGTCTCATTCTTGCCTTCCCCGGTTTTGGTGACGGTCACCGACGCGAACTGGCATTCCTGCTGCATTTCAATGCGCTCGTTCTGGCGTTTTTGCAGCGGCGAGATTTGGTCGGAATGCATGACGATCATCTGTTCCTGCCGCTGTTTTCCCAGCTGATAGCGTATGACGCGGGTATCCATCAGGTATGGCGTTCCGTTTGCCTGCTCAAAAATGAACGTGATTTTTGACAGTGACGGCGGCTTTTCGCCGCGTTCGCTCATTGCCGCCGGAATGTCCAGCGTGATGGAGTCCATCTGCTTTTCGACGAGCGTCAGCTTGTAGTGCACGCCCTGCGAGGCCGTGTAAGTGAGCCGCGTACCCACGCTGATTTTGCGCGAGGACGTTACGCTGTCCGGCGGCACATACGTGTGGCGGATTTTGGTGCGCAACGAGAAAAGCACGGTCTTGCCGTCCTCATCGTCTTTTGATTTCAGCTCCAAGAATTCTTCCCGCAGGCACTGCTCGAGCATCGTCAGGTCAAGCAACAGGTATTTGATGTTCACTGACGGAGCCGCCTTGCAGACTTTTGTCAGCATGGCGTGTTCTTTTTTAGTGAGCGTGCACTGCTTGGCAACGGCAGATATGTCTTTTGCGGTCGTGGGGCGGCGGCGCTGTTTTTCAAGGTACTGCGGCGAATTGAAATAATTGTGGATTATCCGGGAAATGAGATAGATGACGGCAAGCGTCGCGAACACGACGACGATAATCGCGATGACGAGAAACATATTCAACTGTGCCCGTGCCAGTAACGGCGAACCGCTGCCATCCATTGTGCTATCCTTATGATGCAATCGCGTCTGCCAGAGCCGTCAGCCGCGGGCTGATTTCGTATTCTGCCAGATCGCCAATCAGGACGTTGTCCTTGTCTTCCAGTGCCTGCCGGAAGTCATTTAAAATATCGGAAAATTCTGCGAAAAATTCAGAGACAGATTTGCCCGCTATGGTCAATTTTTCAAAAAGTGGGGGAAACAGCGCGGCAAGCGAGGCCGTATGGCACACACCGTCCACCAAATCCGCCAGCTGCGAGATAATGGCGTTGGCGTCCTTGTCCTTGCCGCTCTGCAACTGCACGGGAATTTGCTCCAGTTTTGCGGCAATCGCGCGGCTAGTTTTGGCTTCTGCCGCAAACGCCGCCGTTACGTCGGCTTCGGACACGACGGTCACGTCAATCGCCGTGTCGTCGGCAAGGGGCGTTTGGGCGGCGGCATCGAATGCGTCCGCACCGATGTTCGTGCCATTGAGCGTAATGCCGATCGTGGTGGCGTTGTTCTGCGCGAATGCCGTTTCCAGGCCGCGCAGGACATCGCCCACTGTTTTTTCGTCTTCAAGCGTAATGTCTACCGCGTTTCCGTTTACGGTTACGTTCATTGCTGTCCCCTTGCGTTATTGCTGCCGCCCGCTGTTTATCCAGTTGCTGATCGTGTTGGCCTGCCCCTGCAAATTGTTCAGCGTGCCTTCCATCTGCCCGTATTTTGCCTTCAGTTCGGCTTCCTTGCGGTCGATCTGTGTTTCCAACCGGCGGATATTCGATTCTGATGCCGTGATTTTTTGCGCAATGCCACGGTTTTTGTTGGCAATGATGCCCCCCGTGGATACCCATGAGCCGATCTGCTTGTCCAGCGCCACGCCGATGCCGGAATCCATGATCAGGTCGCCGTCTTTGTCATAGCCGAAGATATTCTTGATGTCCTCAAGGTTGTTCTCAAGGCTCGCGTCCAGTTTCTTTTCGTCGATTTCAAGGTAGCCGCGCAGCTGGCTCGCCGTATAGCCGCTGCTTCCCGCCGCGTGCGTCGAAATGCCGATCTGCGAAAGCATCGTAATCGGCGCGTTTTCTGCCCAGCGGTAGTTTGCCGCGACGATTGCCTGCATCTGTGCCTTGTTCTGCGTGAGCGAGTAGTCGCCTTGGAACATGCCCAGCCGTTCGGTCGCCGCTTCGCTTTCTTCGGGCGAAAGATAATCAAGTTCGCTGATGACTGCCGGCTTGTTCGTGCTCAGAATGTTTATTTCCGCGATGACCTGGTTGTACGTCCCCACAAAATTGATGAGCGCGTCTTTTGCCGCTTCCTTGTCCGCCGCGATCGTCACGGTCTCCGTTTTTTCCGTGGGATTGTGGATGTTCAGCGTCACGTGCGGAACAACGTCGTCAATCGTGTTGGTCGGCCGGGATATGGTGATGCCTTCGTACTTGATTTTTGCGTCACCGGCAACGCTGACCGCGTGCACGGGCTGGTAGCCGCCGTTTTTTTTCTCCTCGAACACGGTAAAGGGCGACAGGTTGATTGCCGTGCCCGTGTTGCGGTTGCGCACCACAATGCTGTCAATGCCGGGGTAGTCGCCGAGCGCGATTGAGACGTGGCGTTCGTCCGTGTCCGCGTCAACCGCGAACGCGTCGGTGTCGATTTTTGTTTCCGCGCCGTCGGCCGTGCGCACGTAAAAATCCGCCGCGTCCGTAATCGGCACGAGCGGTTCGGTCGGCACGGGCGGAAGGCTCGTTTCGCTCGGATTGTTCTGAATGATGATTTCTTCGTACCGCGCGCTGCCCGCGTCGGGAAGTTCCGGGCGTATGGCAAGCTGCTCGTTGATTGCCGCCGTCATGTCCTCCACGGTTTCCAGTGAAAACGAAAAGGCAAGGTGCGCGCCGTCGTTCGCGGCGTTTTCGGGAACGGGAAGCAAGAATCCCGCGCGCGGCGGCACGGTGATAGCCTCTTCGGTTACGGCAATTGTTTCCGCGCGTAGTGCGGGCATGCCCGCCTGCTCAACGTCCGGCAGGACTGCTTCCGGCGGCGGGTCTGCGAACGCCGCTTGTTCTGTGCCGAATTCCGTCACGTTGTCCATGGCTTTTTCGATGATGCCGTTCGCGAGTGCGTAGGTGAGAGCTGCGTCCTTAAAGATGAGGGTGCTTTCTTCGCCTGTTTTGAGCGATTCGATGAGGAGCGCCTGCTTGTTCCCGCTCACGCCGACGGTCGATGCCTTGATGATATTGTTCCCGCGCCGGTTGAGCGACGTGATGAAGTCCGATAACTTTCCGCCTTTCCAGTTGAATGAGACGGTCTTGTCGGCGACCTGAAAAGTATACGTTCCCTGCGGGACGGTCGCGTTTTTTTCTAGCTCCGCGGACAGGAAACGGTCGGTCGTCGCCGGCTTGATGACATCGATTTTTATCTGGCCGAACGTCGCCTCGCGTCCTGCGTCCGCCGTGAACGCCTGCTCATTTGACGATGAGGCGAGTTTGTTGTTGAACGGGTTGTCGAACGAATAAAGAGCCTTCGTGCTTTCCCGAAGCTCAGACATTTTCTGATTGACTCCCCGCCAAGCACTCTGCTGCTCTTTATACCGGTCGAGCGTCTCCTGCTCCCGCTCGAGCGGAATCCGCTCTTTTTTCATCAGCGCGTCAATATAATCGTTCGTCTTATATTTGTTGCTGACACCGGGTATGCTGATTTCTGCCATAGTATTTCCCTGCCGCCCTGAGAAACAAGCCGGAACCTGCTGATGACTAAATCATCTCATCGAACAAGAGTCCGATTGCCTTTCTGATTCTGACTTTCAGTTTCTGTATGTCAGTTGACGGAATCTCCTTGATAACCTGATCGGTAGAAGGATCTACTATACGTACTATCACTTGGTTCAGCTCCTGGTTAACGTTGAACTGAACTTTGCGACCCATCACCACGTCCGAAAGTTTTTGAATCTGACGGACATCTTCTTGAACTTGGGCAATATTGTCGGTAATGTTCTGAACCACTGTCGCCGCGTCTGCCATGGGTATTTGCGCCGGCTGAACCGGTGCGTGTGCCTTGTAGGCGTTTGCGGCGGAGTAACGGCCATCCATTGCCATTTGTTGCCCGACTGAACTGATATTCATAGGGCTTTCCTCCTGAAAAAAAGGGGAGTGGGGGCGCACCCATTCCCCTTTCGTGTCATTCCTGTCGAAAAGATGACATCCAGTAATCTCTTGGCAGGAAGTCGGCTCAATTTATCTCATCAATGCAAGAACATTCTGAGACTGGCTGTTCGCCTGTGCCAGCATTGCAGTGCCAGACTGTGTAAGAATCTGGTTTTTCGTGTACTCGACCATTTCAGACGCCATGTCCACGTCGCGGATGCGTGATTCTGCTGCCTGAAGGTTTTCGGCGGCAACTCCCACACCCTGCGCGGCAGTCTCGAAGCGGTTCTGATACGCGCCCAAATCTGCACGCTGTTTTGAGACTGTCAAAAGAGCGTTGTCAATGGTCGCGATAGCCGCGTTCGCGCTGTCCGGCGTACCGATTCCAATCTGCTCGTCGTTGCCCTGCGCTCCTTTGAGCCCCAGTGCCTGAGCGGTCATGGTGCCGATATATACACGTGCGTTCTGGTCAACGTTCGCTCCGATCTGGAACTGCATAATGCGTCCCGTAACGGATTCCTGCGCGAAAGCACCGGTGAGCATATTCATGCCGTTGAACTGAGCCTGTGAAGCCACGCGGTCAACTTCTGCCACGAGCTGGCTCACTTCCACCTGAATCTGCATACGGTCTTCGTCAGAATAGATACCGTTCGCTGACTGAACGGCAAGCTCGCGGACGCGCTGAAGAATATCGGTCGTTTCCTGCAAATAGCCTTCAGTTGACTGGATGAACGAAACACCGTTCTGGATGTTCCTGTTCGCCTGATTCAAACCGCGGATCTGGCTGCGCATCTTTTCAGATACTGCCAGCCCCGACGCATCGTCGCTTGCTCTGTTGATGCGCTGACCTGAGCTGAGTTTCTCGATGTTTCCCATCAGCTGGTCATTTGAAATGCCCAGCGTACGGTTCGCATACAAAGAACTCATATTGTGATTAATAATCATAATGTGCCCTCCATGATTATAAGCATACAGCTTCGTGCTGTACCTCCTGTTCCGTGTGGGCTGCCCGCGGTTTTTGCGCCCCCGCAGGCAGTTTTAGCCCCTGCGACAGGAACCGTTGCTCGCATCGTCATACAGACCGCGAACAACCGTCTCCGTCGTCACAGAACCATGGACGGCAGTTTTCAAAGATCAAAAGGCGCTGCCAAAAACGCGCCTGCTATGAAAGAATGCGGAAAATCCCGCATTCTTTCATATATTCTAGCACACTATCTCAGCAATGACAAGACATTCTGGGACTGCATGTTCGCCTGCGCGAGCATCGCCGTGCCTGCCTGCGTGAGCACCTGATTCTTGACGAATTCGACCATCTCCGCCGCCATGTCGGTGTCGCGGATGCGGGATTCGGAAGCCTGCAAGTTTTCTGCGGCGATGTTCAGTCCTTTCACGGCGTATTCCATTCTGTTCTGGTAGCCGCCGAGGTCTGCGCGCTGCTTGTTGATTCTGGTGAGCGCATCGTCAATCGTCCCGATGGCCTTGTTCGCAGAGTCGGGATCCGCGATGGTCAGCACCGATTCGTCCTGCAACGAGCGGATGCCCAGTGCCTGCGCGGTCATCGTGCCGATGAACACCTGCATGCGCTGATCCATGTTCGCGCCGATGTGGAACCACATTGAGGCGGTGACTGAGTTGTCGCCGGTCTGCCGCGCGAACCGCCCGGTCAGCATGTTCATGCCGTTGAACTGAGCCTGTGAGGCAATGCGGTCCGCTTCTGCCACGAGCTGGCTCACTTCCACCTGAATCTGCATTCGGTCCTCGTCGGAATAGATGCCGTTCGCTGCCTGGACGGCAAGCTCGCGGATACGCTGGATAATGTCGGTCGTTTCCTGCAAGTAACCTTCCGTCACCTGAATGAAACTGATGCCGTTCTCCGCGTTCTTTGAGGCCTGGTTCAAGCCGCGGATCTGGGATCGCATCTTTTCAGATACGGCAAGACCAGATGCGTCGTCGCCCGCGCGGTTGATAGACATTCCCGATGAAAGCTTTTCCATGTCCTTGGTGAGACCCAGATTTGCGACGCCGAGCTGACGGCTGGCGTACAATGCGGACATATTGTGATTGATGACCATAGTGTTCCTCCGTGGTACTATGCGTATGATCCGACAAATCCTTTTGTCGGAGGTGTAAAAGGAAACTTCTGCATTGCAAGGCTACATCCATTTCCTTTTACGGTGACAAACCTGACGAGCACGCTTCAACGAAGTTTCGCTAGTCATGGCTCATCAGTATTATTGTCGGCAGGACTTAACAAGAACTTTACCATTTTTTGAAAAAAAAATGTTTTTTTGTCCGGCATCAGCCCCATGCGCCGTTTTTGGCAAGGTCGGCGAGGATGGCGGCAATGCCGCGCGCTGCCTTGCCGCGGTGCGAGATGCGGTTTTTCTCTTCCGCGCTGATTTGGGCGGCGGTTTTTCCGTATGCGGGCAGGAACACGATGGGGTCGTAGCCGAATCCGCCCGTTCCTGCGGCATCTTCCGCGCGCGTTATGATTTCTCCGTGCAGGTATTCCTCGCAGGTATAGAATTTGAGCGCGTCAGTGACCAGAACCATCGCGCAGGTGTAGTGGCAGCGGCGGTCATCGCTTCCCGTGGCGTTCACCTGCTCGATGAGCAGGCGGTTCTGTTCTTCCTGCGGGATTTTCCTGCCGTCGTGGTAGCCTTTGGGATGCTTTGCGCCCGCATAGCGCGACGTGTAGATGCCGGGAATCCCGTTCAGGCAGTCCACGCACAGGCCGGAATCGTCGGCAATGACGGGCGCGCGCACGATGTCCCACAGCGCGCGCGCTTTTATCAGGCTGTTTTCCACGAAAGAGTCGCCGGTTTCGTCGGGGTCAAAGTCGTCGATGCCTTCGTCCGCGGGAATGACGATACGATAGTCCGGCAGAATTTCCTGCATTTCTTTCTGCTTGTGCTTGTTTCCGGTTGCCAAATACAATTTCATGGAAAGATGATAGCAAAATCGCCGCGTTCTGTCATCAGATTTCCTCGTCGCCCGGTTCTTTTTTCGGCTCGTCCCTTTTGTCCGACAGGAACGGATGGTTGTTTCTGACTGCCCGCCTGATGTAAAAGCTGACCCGGCGCGGCTTTATGCCGATTTCTTTGGCGATGCTTTCGTTTGTCGGCGACAGCACGAAGCGGTGGGCGAGCAGCTTGTTCTGCCGGATCCAGTTTTCGGTCTGTTTCTGATATTTCTGCTGCACTTTCTCAAAACGCGCCGTGCCTTTTTGCAGCTGGCTCAGCTCGTTCAGGTATTTCCGGTGATAATAGAATGCGTTGTCCCTGCGCCGGATGACACGTGCGCGCAGCGCGACTTTATGGTCGCTCTGTTTTCTGAGGCTGCGCACGAGCGATTCCAGCGCTGCTACGTCGGTGTCCACAAAGCGGCTGACGTTTTTGATGATTGTCCCGTCTACGTCATGGCAGTGTTTGAGCGTCAGTATGAGCGCGGTGATTTTTGCCAGGGACCGCTGTTTGGGTGTCATGGAAGCCCGCGTAAGGATTGCCGGTTTTTCGCCGGCCGCGGCATTATCTGCCGTTTCATATTTGTGCACTTCCTCGTCGTATTGTGCCTTGAGCGCCGTGCGGGTAATTGTTTCTCCCACAGCGTCCGTAAGCCGCTTTCTGTGCCAGCCGATGTACGCGATTTTGAGCCGTCCGTGAAGGTACGTGCTGAATTTTGCTTTTTGGGGAACGAAGTCGCTGATTGCATGCTCGAATTTTTCCAGCAGCGACAGCAGGAAGTCGCTCTTTTCATCCTCGTCCAGAAGCGCAAGCCCGTATTTGTGCGGGTTGCAATAGATGTCTTCCCAAATGCGGTACGCGCCTTCTTTTTTGCTCATCTTTCCTTCCGCAACCAGTGCCGGAATTCGTTCGATGTCGATATGTGCCATATATGCCTCCGTTTTTTCCTGTGCAAGAACCGTGCCAACATACAGGCGGCGAAAAACGGGGTGATTTTGCTGAAATCCAACAATATCCGACAAAATCTGACGAAACCTTACGGCGATCTGACAAAAACATACTGTTTCTGACAAAACCTGACTGAAATCTTACCGAATCTGACGGCATCTGACTAAATCATACTGATATCCAACAAAATCTTACAAAACCTTACGAGAATCCATCAAATTCTGACTAAATCTTACCAAAACCTGACGGCATCATACTGAAATCTGACGAAATCTTGCAAAATCATACGGAATCTTACGGCGGCGTTTTTTCAAAAATGCATAAAAAATCCGCAGCGGCTGTGTGCTGCGGATAAAACAAGGTATGGGTCGAAGTCGAAGTTACAGGACTTTCGCAAAGGCTTTTTTTATTTCGGGGATAATGGTTTCCAATGTGCCTTCAATGCTCAGACCTGCGGCATTTTTGTGTCCGCCGCCGCCAAATTGCGCGGCAATCGCGCTGACATCTATGGCATCACGGGAACGGAAGCCTGCCGTACAGGTATGCTCGGTCTCTTGCCGCAAGAACACGACTGCTTCTACGCCGTCGCAGGCAAGCAGCAGCGAATAGAGCGCGTCATTGTCCCTGCCTTCCTGCCCATACTTGTGGGTGTCCTCCATTGTCTCATAGGTGATGACCAGTTTGTTGTTGTAATAGCGTTCGGCGCGGCCGAGCATGATGCCCAAAAGTTTTCGGGTGGCGTATGCTTTGCCGCCGGTCATGCGCTCGTACACCTGCCGCGGATTTGCGCCGGCCGCCACAAGCCGCGCCGCCGCCATGAACACCTCCGCCGCATCTTCTTTGAGAAAGCGGAAATATCCCGTGTCCGTCGCAATGCCGAAAAAAAGCATTTCGGCAACGTCCTTGGGCGGCTGACCGACCAGTTTTTCATACAGCTGCTGTACGAGCACGGCTGTCGCCGGAGCAGTCGCGTCGATAATGCAGTTTTCGGTGACGCTTGCGGTTTTGTGGTGATCGATGATGAACGTGTCCAGTCCGCCCAAGTCGCCGTCAATATCGCCAAGCCGCGCATTCTCCGAGCAGTCCAGCATAATCACGCCCGTTTTCTTGCGCTCCGGCTCGGACAAAAACGTCGGCACATTGGTAAATAAATTTGCCTTGTCTTTTATTTCCGCCCGCTTGAACGACCCTGCGTTCAGCAGTTGGTAGGATTGTTTTTTTGCGTCGAGCAACGCTCCCATGCTCAGGCAGCTGTACACGCAGTCGCCGTCCGGCTCTTTGTGCCCGATGATATAAAAAAAATCGTGCGCGGCAAGAAACGCGCTGAACGCGGTCGCCTGTCCGTCTGTAATAATCTGCATAGATACTCCGATAGCATAAAAAAGAGCCGCCTAACGGCAGCCCTTGTGTGCGCCCGTTTTTACGGACAATCAGTAGACGATTTCGAGCGTGTCTTTGTCCGCATCTTCAATGACGACATTGCTGTCGGCAACGCCCCATGCTGTGTTCGCGCGGGAAACCGGCATGGTCAAGATAACATGATCGAACGAACCGTCCCTGCTGACGACAGTCATGTACGGTTGCATGGCTTTCGGCAACTGCCTAAAATACAACTTCGACGGAGCGTCCTTGTACCATTTTTTCGGAATGGTGACGGTTCCCACATCGCCGTGACCTTTTGCATACAGTACCACGTAAGCCTGCCGGTGGTCGAGTACTTTGTACACGGTCACGTTATGGTAACTGACTTTCGCTTCTTGAAACTCGTATTTGTGTTCCTGCTCCAAAGCAGAAACCGTACCCAACGTAACGGTGAGCAACAGCGTGGCAACAATACCCCATTTCTTCATAGACATCTCCTTGACTACAGCAATGCCAGCATAATCGCTTTTATCGTATGCTTGCGGTTTTCCGCTTCGTCCCACACCTTGCTTGCGGGGCTTTCAAAGACGGATTCGGTGACCTCTTCGCCCAAGACGGCGGGCAGACAGTGCATAAAAATCGTCTCTTTTTTGCCCGTCTCCGCCATCAGCGCGGGATTCACTTGATACGGTGAAAGCAACTTGGTTCTCTCGGTCTTCAGTTGTTCTTCGCCCATTGAGACCCACACATCAGTATACAAGCAATCAGCACCTTTTACAACTGATTTTTCGTCAGAAATGGTAATTTTTGCGCCACTTTTTTTCGCCCAACCCATGCAGGAATCGACGATTGCTTTGGGCGGGAACAGTTCCTTGGGGCTATAGACTGAAAAATGGATGCCGAGCTTCGCGCTGATGAGCATGAGCGAACGCGCCACGTTGTTGCGCCCATCCCCGCAGAATACCCAGTGCAGCCCGGCGAGCGTTCCGAAATTTTCCTTGAGCGTCATGATGTCGGCGAGTGCCTGCGTCGGGTGGAATTCATCGGTCAGCCCGTTGATGACGGGGACACCCGCGTATTCTGCCAGCTGCTCGGCGTGTTCCTGCTTGAAGCCGCGGAATTCAATCGCGCTGAACATCCTCCCCAAGACTCGCGCCGTATCCTTGACGCTTTCTTTCGCGCCCAGCTGGATGTCTGCCGTGGACATGAACACGGGATGCCCGCCTTCCTCGCCGAACGCGGTCTCGAATGACGAGCGGGTGCGCGTGGAGCGTTTCTCAAAGATGAGCGCGATGGTCTTGCCCAAGAAACGCTGGTGGATTTCGCCCGCGCGCGCCTGTTTTTTGACCAGCTCCGCATAGGCAAGGAACTGCAAGATCTCGTCCGGCTCGTAATCTGCCCAAGTGAGCAACGACCGCCCCTTAAACGGGGAATCGAACGGCTCTGCTTTCGTCATGACCGCCTCCAAAATAAAGAAGCCAGCCGCTGCCGACTGGCTTGAGTAGGGGCGATAGGACTTGAACCTATGACATACGGAATATGAGTCCGGTGTTCTACCGACTGGACTACGCCCCCAAGTGATGAACTGATGATAGCAAATTCGCGCTGTTATGTCAAGCCGGTTTTTGCAAGATAACCGGCGGCCTACCGCAGTGCCGCGCCCGCGACGAGACTTTGCGCGTAGGCGATGAGGTCGTCCGTCTGCGCGTCGGTGTAGGGCGCGAGGGCATCGTACTGTGCGTCAAGGCAATGGTCGTTTCTGAACGGCGCGAACTGCCAGCTGGCATCGGCGGGGAGCAGGGCTGCCATTGCGGCGATGTCGCTTTTGCCCACGAGCGGGGGCACGAGTACGGTGCGCCATTCGCGGCGGTCGGCGGTGAGCGTGGCAATCAGCCGGGCGGATTCGGCAAGCCTCTGCGCGATGTCGGGTATGTCGCCGGGGTGCGCTTTGAGGAGCGCGTACCGGTCGGGGGCGGTTTTGATGTCCATCGCGATAAAATCGGGCGCGGTGTCGGGTGATTCCATGAGCGTCCGCAGGCGGTCGGGGAGCGTGCCGTTGGTGTCGAGCTTGATATGGTAGCCGAGCGATTTTGCCTCGGCAATCAGCGTGGCAAGGTGCGGGAACAGGAGCGGCTCGCCGCCGCTGATGACAAAGCCTGTGAGTACGGCTCGCCGTTTTTTCAGGTGGGCGAGCGTCTGTTCCAATGAGACGAGCTGCCCGGCGGAGACATGGTGCTGCACCAAATCGCCGTTGTGACAGTACGGGCAGCGCAAATTGCAACCAGTCAGAAAAAGCGAAGCCGCCACACATCCGGGAAAATCCACGAGCGTCGTCGGTACGAGCGCGCCGACGGGTTGCGTAAAGGACGATTCCCGAGTCGGGCGCGGGGCGGGCGGTATCATGGTCTTTGTGGCAGGACGGCGCGCTATGATGCCATGACGGCGGCGGGCGCGAGAATTGCGTTCAGCTCTTCAACGCTGTGCGCGCGCCCGATTTCGTTGTCCTGCGCGTCGTAGAAAATGACCGTGGGCGCGGCGAACACGCCTCGTGCGGCGGCGGATTGCAGCCCCGCTTCGGTGTCCACGTCAATCTGCTCGCCGTCCATTGCGATGTCTGCTATGAAGGCTTTGACGGGCGGGCAGTTGGGGCAGGTGCGGCGCAGGAAGAATTCATACCGGCCTGCCGTGCCGTGCGCTGCCGCCGGGGCGGGAACGTCTGTTTTTTTGCTGTCGCCGCTGGGGGCTGTTGTTTCGTCCGATATTTTGGCGGTCGGTTCGTCGCAGACGAACATCTTGCGCTGGTCAAATTCGTCGCGCTTGCCTTTGTTCCAGTTGCGCACGGCGCGGTAATATCCCACGATACGTGCGTACACTTCGGTCTGCGTGCCGTGCACGTCGTTGAGCGCGGCTTTCGTCTCGGCGATTTCTGCGTCGATTGCTTCGAGCGTCCGATGTTTTGCGGTCATATTGTTCCTCCCATTTTCTGCGCTCAGTGTAGCGCGTTATTGTCGTTCTGTAAAGGTTCTGACGCTTTGGGGCGCGTTTTTCGCTCCCGCCTTGCGTCAGGGGGCAGTCGCGAGCAATGCTTCCCGTTCCTGCTCCAGTTTTTTAAGCCTGAGCCTGAGCTGCTGCTCGCGTTCGGCCTTGCATTTGGGGCACTCAAACTGCTGTCCGTTCAGGTAACCGTGCACCGGGCAGATCGAATAAGTCGGGCTGATGGTGATGTACGGAATGCGGTAGTTGTGCATGATCGTGCGCACCAAGTCGCGGCACGCGCGCCAGTCTTTTATCTGCTCGCCCATGAACGTATGGAACACCGTGCCGCCCGTGTATTTGGTCTGCAAGTCCTCCTGCTTGTCGAGGGCGTCAAAGATGTCGCTCGTGTAGTCTACGGGGAGCTGCGTGCTGTTCGTGTAGTACGGATCCTGCGTTCCGCTCGTGATGATGCCGGGGTAATTCTGCTTGTCGTGCCGGGCAAGGCGGTAGGACGTGCTTTCCGCCGGGGTCGCCTCAAGGTTGAACAGCTCGCCGGTCGTTTCCTGATAGTCTTGCATCCGTCCGCGCATGTGGTCGAGCACTTCGCAGGCGAACGCATGTCCCTGGGGCGAAACGATGTCCACGCCCAGGAAATTCAGGCAGCACTCGTTCATGCCGCACAGACCGATCGTGTTGAAATGGTTGTCCAGCTTGTTCAGGTAGCGTTTGGTGTACGGGAACAGCCCGCCGTCAAGCAGTTTTTGGATTACCTTGCGCTTGGTGGAGAGGCTCTGCTTTGCCAGATCCATCAAATAGTCGAGCCGCGCGTAGAATTCCGCCTTGTCTTTTGCCAGGTAGCCGATTTGCGGCAGGTTTATCGTGACTACGCCGAGGCTGCCCGTGAATTCGTCCGAGCCGAACAGCCCGCCGCCGCGTTTTCGCAGCTCGCGCTTGTCGAGGCGCAGGCGGCAGCACATGGAGCGCACATCGTTCGGATTCAGGTCGGAGTTGACGAAATTCTGGAAGTAGGGCGTGCCGTACTGGCTGGTCATCTCGAACAGCAGCCGCGCGTTCTCGCTGTCCCAGTTGAACTGCTTGGTGATGTTGTAGGTGGGAATGGGATAGCCGAACCCGCGCCCTTCCGCGTCGCCTTCCAGCATGACCTGAATGAACACCTTGTTGATGAGATCCATTTCGCTCTGGCAGTCGCCGTAGGTAAAGTCCTGCTCCGTGCCGCCGACGACCGCGCGCTTGTCCTTGAGGTCGTCGGGACATACCCAGTCCAGCGTGATGTTCGTGAACGGTGCCTGCGAGCCCCAGCGGCTCGGCGTGTTGATGCCGAACACGAAGCTCTGGATGCACTGGCGTACCTGCTTTTCGTCAAGGCGATCCGCGTGCACGAACGGCGCGAGGTACGTGTCGAACGAGCTGAACGCCTGCGCGCCCGCCCATTCGTTCTGCATGATGCCCAAAAAATTGACCATCTGGTTGACGAGCGTGGAAAGGTGCGCCGCCGGCTGCGAGGAAATTTTCCCGCTCACGCCGCCCAGTCCTTCTTTGATCAGCTGGCGCAGCGACCACCCCGCGCAGTATCCGCTGAACATCGAAAGGTCGTGGATATGGAACGCGCATGACTGGTGCGCCTCGGCGATTTCGGGCGAGTAGATGTTCTTGAGCCAATAGTTTGCCGTAATCGTCCCGGAATTGTGCAGGATCAGCCCGCCGAGCGAAAAATTGACGTTCGCGTTCTCATTCACGCGCCAGTCGGTCTGCCCGAGGTAGCCGTCCATCGTCTTGTTGATGTCGAGCATGAGGCTTTTTGAGTCGCGCAGCGCTTCGTGGCGGGCGCGGTACAGGATATATGCCTTCGCAATTTCGACCTCGTTCGCCGCAATCAGCACGTTCTCCACGATGTCCTGAATCTCTTCGATTGCGGGAATAGAATGCGCGCGGCGGCCGGCGAGCAGCAGGCGCAGGCGTTCTTCCACGCTGTCGGTAAGGGCAATCGCCTTGTCTGGATTCGCGCGTTTTTCGACGGCCTCCACCGCCTTGCCGATGGCGTTTTCGATTTTCCTGCGGTCATAGGATTCCAGCGTGCCGTTTCGTTTGACGACCTGCTTGATGAACGACTGCGTTTCCGGCTCGCTGCTTTTTCCCAAAAAACTGCGCCACTCAGGAAAGACCGATTGTTCCGGCTGATAAGTCTGATCACTCACTTTTTTCCCCTTCAAGGCTGTTCACTTCGTTGATGAACTCGTCCAAATTCTCAAAATGCTTATAGACGGACGCGAAGCGGATATACGCCACTTTGTCCACCTGCTGCAACCGTTTGAGCACCAGCTCGCCCAGTTCCGAGGTGAGGATTTCGCGGTTCGTCTTGCCTTTCATGATCGCCTGATCCTCGATGTCGTTGACGATGTTCTCGATCATGCTCGGTGAGACGGGACGCTTTTCCAGCGCGCGCACGATGCCGCGCTCCAGTTTGGTGCGGTCGAACGGCTCGCGGCGTTTTCCGTCGCTCTTGACGACCATGAACGGCTTTTCGTCGATTTTTTCGTAGCTCGTGAAGCGGTAGCCGCAGCTGACGCACTCGCGCCTGCGCCGGATCGCTTCTCCGCTCGCCATCGTCCGTGATTCTATCACTTTGTCGTCAAGGCTTCCACAATAGGGACACCGCATCTCCCACCCCAAATTTAGCGTGCTTTTCTGTTACAAAGGCATTATACCGCACTAGATATAATGCCGCAAGGGAAAAACCGTGCATATAAGTGGAATTTACCGAACAATTTTTGTCGCGTTTTGCCGTCTTTTGGCGCGCCCTGTTACTTTTCTTCTTCCTGAATGGTTATTTTTATAGAAGAGGTTGTTGATGCGGCGGTCGGTTTTTTTTGTGTGCGTGTTTTTTTGTTCAATGTGCGGGCTTTTTGCCCAGGATAATCCGCTTTCGTTTTCGCTGACGACCGATGGCGCGTATCATCCCAAATCCGCCTATGAGCCGGGCGGTACGCATTTTTCTGCGGTGGAAGGCATATACCGCAGCGTCAAGGCGCGCACGCGGTTCGACGCATCGTATGAGCTGCCGCTTTTGGTGCGCGACAATCCGTTGCAGCGCGGCAACCATTTGACGGTTACCGGCTCGTTCGAGTTGTCGCCCGTCTCCGTCCTGCCGCAGGTGAGCGTGCTGTTCTCTCCGGCGGCGATGCTTGAATTCAAGCTGGGCGGCATGGCGGGATCGGGCTGGAATTTGGGCACGTTTTCCGGCGGCATTGCGGAATACGATGAGACGGCGCGGAAATATCGGACGCTCACGCCGTTCAGCGCCTGGTATCTGTGCGGGTGGGCGAGCGCGACGGTGCAGTTCGACCTTGCCGCGCTCTGGCCGGGCGACTGGCATCACGTCGTCGCGCTGGCGGAATACACGGTCGGCTATGAGTCGATGACGGGAACGGACGCGACGCTGTGGAGCTGGCGAACGGTCCGGGGCATGGCGGACGGCTGGACGTACAAGCAGTATTACGTCATCGGCTACCGTATGCCGCTGCGGCTTTCGATGGTCGCCGTGACGGCGGAGCTGACGGGGCATTTTGACGGCGGCGATTACGGCGCGTTCGACAAGACCTACGACGGCGAATTCATGAGCGTGACGATTACGCCCACCGTGCAGGTTTCGCTGACGGAAAAAGACGACATCTATGTGGTGGGGAACGTCAGCGCGCGGCGCAGTTTTTCCGCGCCGCATGAGAGCGAGGACGAAGAGCCGCTGCTCGTGAAATCCGGCACGGAATGGTTCCTCGATTTTTTTGCGGTGCGCTGGGTGCACCGTTTTTAGGTCAGCTGCTCGAGCGAATATTTCACCAAATTCAGGAACTGGTCTTTGAGGATCGGCGTGACGGTCATGTTTCCCGCCGCGCGGTCGAACTGTGCGCCCGCTTCTCTGACCAGCTCACGGATGCTCGTGGCGGGAATGGGCAGGTGCGACCCGATCAGCTTGTTCTCCAGCTCAAGGCTGCGGAACCAGAATCCGCCCGCAAAGGCGATACGCAGGTTTGAGAGCTGGCCGTTCTGCGTGTTCGCCAGGAAAACGAACGCCGCCGACATGTCGGTGATGACGTGCGCGGGACCGAGCCGCCTGAATACGGCGACTTCCCATTCCTCGATCGGCACGCGGATTTTGGTGAGCAGGTAGCCTTCCGGCACGCCGCTGAACTGGGTAATCGGGATATAGTCGGTTTTCTGTTCATTCCGCATTTCAAGGCGCGTGTCCAGTGCGAGCAGGGGCGCGTTCAGCGTGTGCTTGTGCCCGGGATGGCAGATGTTCCCGCCGATTGTGGCGAGGTTTTTTACCTGCGGATTTGCCATGCCGTGCAGGGCTTCGTACAGGACGGACGGCACGTTGTTCTGCCCGATTGCCTCGATGTGCGCGAGCGTGACCGCCGGCCCGAAATCAAAGTGGCGCTCGAATTTGTCGAACGTGCGTAGTTCGGGGACGGCGCGTATGGAAAGCGTTTTTTCCGCGAGCGCGCCCATTGCCGTGCAGCCGCCGACGATGCGCAGGCCGGAAATCGTCTTGAGCTGATAGAACACTTCGTCCAGGTTGTTCGCGTAGAAAATCGTCTTGTCAGAGGCCATTTTTCCGTCCTTCGCGCCGGTGTTTGTTTGCAGTCGCGTAGAGTACGCCGTTGATGAAGGCGTCGTGGTCGGTACATGAGCACATCTGCGCGTCGGCAAGCTCGTTCAGTTCGTCCTGCGACGGCCGGTAGACGCGGCTCAGCAGGCTGTGCACGCTGAAATATTTTGCCGCATTGCAGTAGCCGCACGGGCGCACGTCTGCCTGCTCAAATCCTGCCGCGATGTCGGCATATTCCGGCGATTTTGAGAAATGCTCCAGCGTGACGACCGCCGCGCCGCGCACGATACCGGCGGGAATGAGGCAGGACGGGATTGGCTCGCCGTCGAGCAGAACCGTGCAGAATCCACAGCGTCCTTTGCCGCAGCCGTTTTTGACGGAGAACAGTTTCTGCGTGCGTAGCGCGTCGAGCAGCGTGTCTTCCGGCTCAACGTCAAGGACGACTTTTTCTTCGTTCAGAATCATCGGTATTTTCATGCGTCATCTCCCTGGCTGCCGCGCGTTTCTGATTCCGGCGGCGCAGCGCTCGTCGCCGGTGCTTGCTCCGTATCGTTGTCCGCGGGATTCGCGGCGGATTCGCCCGGCTTTGCCGCCGCTTTTTCCTGCGCCTCGGCGGCGGTCTTTTCGGCAAAGCGTTGCTGCGCTTTTTTGGTCAGCCGGTAGAGCGTGTCGCTTTGCAACGGGAGCCGTGTCAGCGTGATGGCGAGTGCCTGCGAGAGTGCGGCGGTCATGGCGGCGGGCAGGACTGCCGCGGCAAGGTCGCTGATTTGCTTCGGCTCGCTGTCGCTCTGCACGAACTGCACGCGGATATGCGCGCAGTGCATCGTGTCGTTTTCCATCAGCTCGCGCAGTATCTGCTGAATGGAGGACTTGATTGTGGATTCGGCCGCCCGCGCATGCAGGATTTTTCCGCCGTCCACGACCATCCAGATGCCGCGGATGTGCTCGCGGTAGGTGCTCGGGTCAAGCTCGACTTCCACCACGCAGGCGGCGAACGCGCTCGACTGGTACGGCATGCCCGAAAACCGCTCCTTGTCCCACAATTTTTTCTTTGACGGGGCGACGGTCTTTCTGACGGTGAGCGGAAGCGTTGCGCCGTCTTTTTTCCGGCGGATTGTCTCGCACGCGCCGCGCAGCAGGTGCGTCATGATGCTGATGTTGCTGTGCAGCGTGTCGGGCGATTCCGGCTCTTTGTCCGGCTCAAAATCCGAATTCAGGACGATACGGTGCTTGCCGATGCTGAGCGTGTCGGCGGCGATAGTCTTCCAGATTTCCCGCACCGAATGCGAGGTGGGAAGCGCGTGGATATGTAGCGTACCGTCCGTCTCCAGCGTCACTTCCAGCGACGGGCTTGCCTTGATGAACGACGTTCCGTTGAAGCCGCAGCCTGAAAACCCGCAGGCAAGTCCCACACCGCGCAGGGGTGGGGCAAATGGAGAATTGTTGTCCTGCCCGTATCGGCTCGCCTCGTTCAGGTAATAGGCGACATATTTGCGGTTGAAGTCGCTCACCCGGCAGACGGCCTCCAGCGTTTCGGTGACGTGCTCGCAGCCGAACTGAAACGGCAGCGATAATGGCTGCCGCGCCGCACGGGGATAATTCTTTTTGCGCAGCTCCAGCGGCGAGATGCCCGTCATTTCGGCGATTTTTTGCAGGTGATTCTCTATTGCGTAGAACGCGTTGCTGTCAATGGTGGCAAGATCGACGGAGCGGGGCGGCTGTGCCGTGCAGAAGACTTGCCCGTGGATGCGCGCCGCCTTTGGCTGGTACACGTTGCAGCTTGCGATGCACAGCCGGTCAAGGCACTCGCGCGCGAACGGATTGTACGCGCCGCCGTCCATCGTAATGGCGACGTCGGCCGCGATAATCTCGCCATCCGCGTTGAGTGCCGTTTTGTGCGTGATCGTCACCGGCGCGGCATTTTCTATGAACGTCTGCTGCTCGGCGCGGCTCAGTACCAGTTTGACGGGCTTTTTCGTGAGGAGCGCACAGACGGCAGTCTGAGCCGCCAGCTGCGCGTTTATCCAGATCGTGTTGGTGTCCAGCCCGGAAATCTGCGTGCGCGTAATGGCGATATTTTCCTTTTCGATGCCCGTTACGGCGGCAATCGTCGTGCGCAGGTGGCTGATCCATTGCGTGGGCGTGCTTATGTGCAGTACGCCTGCCCTAAAAAACGCGAACGCGCCGTTCGGTTCCCGGCACGACTGCGGATTCAGGGCGCACGACCAGCTTTCTTCGACCGTGGTGGCGGCTTCGGCAAACAGGTCGTCCAGCTGCGGGTCGGTCTGTACGACGCGCTCGGCGAGCAGTCCCTGGGGAACGCTCATGCGCTCTTCGTAGCGGATTTCCACGCCGCCGATCAGTTCATGCAGTTTTTTTTCATCCGCCCCCACGAGCATACCGATCGGCTCGCCCTTGTACCGGATTTCTTCCGCGCAGAAAACGGGCATTTCCACGCCGAGCATGGCGATGGTCTTTTTCCCGGCGATGTCCGCCGCCGAAAACAGGTGGTAGCCTTGCGGCAGCGCCGGGTGCGAGACGGAGACGAGCGTCGCCCCGGCGACGGGGCTGCGTATCAGAAGCGCATGGAGCATGCCGTCCGCCTCAAGGTCGCTGTAAAAATCGTTCGAGAACGTCAGCCGTTTTGCCGCCGCGTTTTTCCGTTTTGCGCACATCGCTCAGTCCTTTTTCCGGTGTTTTTCCCCGATCCGTGTTACCGTGGAGATGACATAATCGACCATTTCGCCGCTCATGTCCGGCCACAGCGGGAGCGAGATCGTATTGGCCGAATGCTCCGCCGCGTACGGAAAATTCCGCGCCGTAAAGTCGGGATAGCGGTTCTTCCAGTAGGTGAAATGGAACAGCGCGATAAAATGCAGCGAAATGCCGATGCCCGCCGCCTGCAATTCCCGTGCGAACGTGTCGCGGTCGCAGTCCAGTTTTTCGGGGACGATGCGGATAAGATACAGATGCCAGGCGTTCCCTTCGCCGTCAGGCGGCAGGCGCAGGAAATCGCACCCGCCGAACGCCGCGTTGTACGTGCGCACGACGGCTTTTCTCCGCGTGAAAAAATCGCCCGCGCGTTTCAGCTGTTCGCGGCCGAGCGCACTTAGGATGTCGGGCAGGTTGCATTTGTAGCCGCATGCCACGATGTCATATTCCCAGCTGGCGCGCGGGCTGGTATAACGGTCCCACGCGCTCCGGTCCATGCCGTGCAGGCGCATGACGGCAATCCGCCGCGCAATCGCGTCGTCGTTCGTGGTGACCATGCCGCCTTCGCCCGTGGTCATCGTTTTGGTCACGTAGAATGAGAACACGCCCGCGTCGCCGAGCACGCCCGCATAGCCGTCCGCCGTTTTTGACGGGAACGAGTGCGCCGCGTCCTCAATCACGTAGATTCTGTTCTCCGGCGTGCTGTATTTTTGGGCGAGCGCGCGGATTTTTTTCATGTCGCACAGGTTGCCCGCAATGTGCACGGGAACGATCGCGCAGACTTTGTGCTCCGTGTCGTCCTTGAGGATCGCCTCTATTTTTTCGGGGTCGATGCTATACGAATCTGCCTCAATGTCGGCAAAGCGCACGTCCGCGCCCAGGTGGACGGCGCATGCCGCCGTGGAGACGAACGTGTACGGCGTGGTGATGACGGCTTTTCCCGCCCTGACTCCGCATGCGTCCATTGCCAGCAGCATGCCGCTCGTGTTCGAGTTGACCGCGAACGCATGTTTTGCGCCGATATATGCCTTGAAATCGTCCTCAAAGCCCTGCGTCACGCTGCCCGTCGTGAGCCAGTGCGAGTCAATTACGTCGCAGACGGCTTTTTTTTCGTCCTCGCCGAGCGACGCGCGGAAAAACGGCACGGTCATCGGCGCGCCGGAGCGCGCGGAATCTTCTTTCATAGCGTCACCTTCGTCAGATTGATCTCGCGGTCGATGATATGCGCCGTCTCCGCGTTCTTTTGGTAGCATTCGTCCAACGTCGGGACGGCGGCGCGCAGCCGTGCAATCAGCCGCTCCTTGTCCCTGAACGCCGCCGCGTTCCCTGCCGTGAAAAAGCAGATCGGGCGCAGGTCGTCCAGAAGCGCGGTCAGTTCGTCGCCGTCCATTGCGCGGTTTTTGAGCGCGAGGATTTTTTCGTATGCGGTTTTGTCTGGGGCTTCCTCGGCAAGCCACAGCGGCTCTTCCAGCCGCTCGCCCTCGCGCGCGCCGATGATTTTTATCTCGATGTCCTTGTGCGGCTCAAGCCCGCTGAACGCGATGAGCTGCTCCGCCAAATCCATGATTTTTATCGGCTCGCCCATGTCCAGCAGGTACGACCTGCCGTTCTCGCCCACGCCGCCCGCTTCCAGCACGAGCGAGCAGGCTTCGGGAATCGTCATGAAAAAACGTTTCATGCCGGGGTCGGTCACGGTGACCGGCCCGCCGTTCTTGATCTGGTTCATGAAAAGCGGGAGAATCGACCCGCGCGACCCGAGTACGTTGCCGAATCGCACGAACATGAACGACTGGCCGTCTTTTGCCGACCGCGCCGTGTGCAGCACCAGTTTTTCGCAGAGCATTTTGCTCGTGCCGTACACGCTCACCGGATCGACCGCCTTGTCCGTGCTGATGAGCACGAACCGCCGCACGTCATGCCGGAGCGCCGCGTCAAGCAGGTGCTTCGTACCGAATACGTTGTTCTCAATCGCGGCGACGGGATTCTCTTCCAGCATGGGAACGTGCTTGTAGGCGGCGCAGTGGAAAATCACGTCGGCGCGTGTTTGTTCTATTATATAATCCACGTACTGCGCGTCTTTCATGTCGCCGATAATCGGCACGACCGTCGCTTTTTCGCCCACGCCTTCGTTTTGCAGCACGATCAGCTCGCGGTAAATGCTCACGATTGAATTCTCGCCGTGCCCGAAAAGATACAGCCGCTCCGCTCCGCCGCTCAGCAGCTGCCGCGCCAGTTCCGAGCCGATTGAGCCGCCCGCGCCCGTAATCAGCACGCGCTTGCCGCGCAGGTAGGCGAGGCTTTGGTGCAGGGGCACGGTGACCGGCGTCCGCCCGAGGATGTCGAGCGGGTCAATCTCGCGCGTCTGGACGAGGTGCGCGCTGCCGTCCACAATCTGGCTGACGCTCGGCAGGATACGGATATGCAAAAAACCCGACTGCTGCAATATCTCGTACAGCTCGCGGATACGCTCCACGGGCGCGCTCGGCATGGCGATGATTGCCTCGTCGTTGCGCGCGCAGCGGAGCACTTTCGTCGCGTCGTCTATCGGACCGAGCACGGGAATGCCATCAACCTGTGTGCCGATACGGGATTTGTCGTCGTCCAGGAATGCCGCGACTGTCCCGAAAATCTTCTTGCGCCTGATGTCGCGCGCAATCATCTGCCCCGCGAACCCCGCGCCGATGACGTACAGCCGTGCCTTATTTTTTTGCATGAAAACCCACCGTGCTTTCTATATTATCACGAATGGCATACAAAGTCTATGCAAAAACGCTAAACAGTTTTTCCCCCGTGCCGATATTGAAAAAAGAAAAGACCTTGTGTTGTCTGTGGGAGTCCGTATGAAAAAAAACAGTGCGGTTTTGCTGCTCGTGCTTGCGGGCATGGGCGCGTTTGCGAAGAACATTTCCATTCAGATTGTCCAGAACAATCCTGCCGCGCAGGATTCGGTGTGCGCCTCGTCGTCATTAATCGAACAGACAATACTCGATTATTTTTTCGGGACGGGGCATATCGTCACGAATTCGCCGGTGTTCGTAAAAATCGGTGCGGCGGCGGACGACGGGCTGAAGACCGCGCTCAGCGAGAGCGCGGAAGGCGGCATGGATTACCTTGTCCGCGTTGAGGTGGACTACAAGCCTGCGGAGCGTTCGAACAATCCCGACGCAATCCTGCTGGAGAACATCGACCGGGTGACCTGGAAGAACTATGCGGTCAAGACGGGCCTGCAGCTTTCCGACGGGAGCGAGCGTATCGGGACGGTCAACCGGCAGAACAACAACGAAAACGGCGTGTCAAGTTTTGCGAATTTGGTCGCGCTGAAAATCAGCGCAAGCCTGAACGGAAGATAGCGGATATGGTCACGGGGGAAAGGCGGTCAGTATGAAAAAAATCATCAGTTTTGCAGTAACAGTGTGTGCCGTGGCGACGCTTTTTGCGGTGTCGCGACCTTCTTTGGATGGACGCGCGGTTGTCGCGGACACGGGGGTGATGCCGAAAGGCATGTTCGCGCGCACGATCGGCTATCTTCCCGGCGACAGCGTTGCGGTCACCAATCCCGCCACGGGAAGCACCGTTGACGTGCTTGTTCTGGGCGCGGTCGATCCCGGCGACGGCGTGGCGATCCTGCTTTCTCCTGAAGCCGCCGACCGGCTGCAAATCAGGAAAAATGCCAACGTGCAGGTAAAAATCACCAAGCGCACGGGAAACCCCGACGAGGCGGTGTTCGGCACGGCGGTGCTTGCGGAAGGCGACGACTTTGCCTCTGCGGACGACAATCCGCCCGCTCCCGTTGCCGAATTGCCGTTGCCTGCCGAGCGCGAGACGGCCGCCGTCCTCGTGCCGGAAGAATCGGCGCGGACGGTCAGCGAAGATCCCGTGGTCGCCGAATATGTCCTGCCGCCGGTTTTTGCGGACGATTCCCGCGACGACGACGTGGCATTTATCCCCGACGTTTTGGAAACCGCAGAGCCGCCGGCTTCTGCCGATGCCGAAATCGTGCCCGCCGCGTATGACGATCCCGTTCTGGCGGAAGCAGCTGCCCAGCCGGTCGTCATCGAATATTCGCCGTACCCGACGGACGCGCTGGCAGACATCAACATCATCGTAAAAGAAGTGACCGACGGTACGCCCCGTGCCGCCGACGAACCCGAACGGTACGACGATGACGTGGACGCATATTTGGACGACCTTGCCGAATCGCTTTTGGGCGAGCGTGTCTTTGCGGAAGAACTTCCCGATTCGGATGATGTGGTTGCCACGGAGTTCCCCCCCGACGCGCTCGACGAAATCGACGTGGCGGATTTTGATCCCGATACGGACGACGATATTGCGGCTGATGAAGTGGAATATATCTTCGATGATCTTGCGGATGCGGACGACGATATTGCGGCGGACGATGTGGAATATGTCTTCGATGATCTTACGGATGAGGATGATGACGTTGCGGCGGACGAAGAGGAATATGTCTTTGATGACTTTGCGGATGAGGACGAAGAAATAGCATACGAGTTTGTTTGGTACGATGATTACGATAGTGCCAGTGAGTCGCCCATCGAAGAAGAATACCTGCGCGACGACGTTGCCCCCGCGTTTGAGGACGTGGCGCGCAGCGAAAAATTCACCGCGGACATCGACCGGGACCATACGGACAGCGAGGCAGCCGACGAGGCAAAACCGCAAGCGGATTCCGATGCCTACCAGTCAATCGTACTCGTACCCGCGCCGGAAAATCCGCCCGAAGACGGGGAGAATCCTGCGGACGACCCTGCGTCGGTTGTGCCGATCGTTGTCGTGCCGGAACAGTCGCCGTCCGGCATGGAAGCGTATATCGTGCCGTCGCTCAAAGATTTGCAGGACGGGGCATATTATGTGCAGATCAGTACGCTGAGCGACCGGGAAAATATCGAGGCAGTCCTGGACACCTATGCGGAGACCTACCCGATGGCGATTGTCCCGCTTGCGTCTGGTGCGGCATACCAGATACTGGTCGGACCGCTCAGCGTGGACGAATACGGCACGGTACTAGAAAAGTTCAAGGCATTCGGATTCCGGGATGCTTTCCTGCGCAAGATCAGGGGAAGCCGCACCCTTGACCCGAAGTAGGGGAGAATGGCGACTCCTATCTCTCCAATCCTATTCATTAAAAAACTCTTTTGTCAATTCCCGCACGAAGCCGCGCACCAATGTTGCTGATTCATACTCCGTTTTCCTGCGCGAGCTTGTGTGGAACTCGTTGAATCCCGCTTTCGTGAATTCGTCGCCGAGTTCCTGCGCAAGCACCGTTCCAGGATGGAAGAGGATTTCTGCTGTGATGGTGCGATGCCGTACCAATCGGGCGAATGCGGGAAGGACTTTCTTGAGTCGCACAGCATCCATATTTCCGCTGAAAAAAACGCCGCAAATGCAGTTGTCGTCCAGTCGCATTTTCCTTAATTTGCGCGAGACGCGGTGCGCAAAGAAATTCAAAATCATGCATTTGACAAAATTCGCGGGTGAGAATCCGCAAAAAAACGTGCTGCTCTTGAGATACGGAAAAAGCGAATCCCGTGCGTTCCGTATGAATTCCGTGTTGAATCCATGTGCCGAAAGGGAATGGATCGCATCGCAGAGCGCGTCGAACACAAGCGGAATCATGTGCGGATGCTGGTGGCTGTCGAACCGCAGCAGCTGTCCCCGCAATATGTCGGAATCAATGACGGCACGTGCTTGTCGCTCGATTTCTGCCGCAAGCTCGCGCCTGATATTTTTCCGCACGAAGGGATTGTAATTCCAGATCAGAAGCCGCCCCCATGAGATGCGGAAAAATCCGTGCTCGTCCGTCAGGTGCGGCACTTCGCTGT
>CAMWTK010000009.1 GCA_947177175.1 uncultured Treponema sp. | reverse complement strand
TCTCTCCCCCAAACCCCCACTCTCTTCCAGCACCGCTTGGGGCGGCCGCCCCAAGACCCCGCTCACGCCGCTTGCCCGGCACGGTTTCGGGCTTCAAAAAATACATTCGTTACTTTCCTTACGCGTTTTCCGTCCTCAAAAGCATTCCCACGGCTTGTCCGGGTGCATTTTTGCGTTTCGGGAGCATTCCCACGGCTTCTCCCGATGTATTTTCGTTCTTCGGGAGCATTCCCAAGACTTCCCCAGTGCATTTTTGCGCTTCGGGAGCGTTCCCAAGACTTCCCCGGCGCATTTTTGGCGTTCGGGAGCGTTCCCAAGAGTTTCCCGGCGCGTTTTTGGCGTTCGGGAGCGTTCCCACGGCTTTCCCGGCGCGTTTTCGACGTTCGGGAGTATTCCCGCGGCTTTCCCCGCGCGTTTTCGGCGTTCGGGAGCGTTCCCAAGAGCTTCCCGGCGTGTTTTCCGCGTTCGGGAGCATTCCCGCGGTTTTCCCGGCGCGTTTTCCGCGTTCGGGAGCATTTTTTTCGGCATCAAATGCAGCAAAAAACATAAATGAGGAGTTTGGATATGGTAACAGTGGCAAAGGTAAATGGCAAGGTGCGCACGACGGAGCTGGACGCGCTGTCGGACGCGATGGAGCGCGAGTACCGGCTGGCCTGCGGAGACGGGCAGACGGCGGTGGGAAAGGACGCGGTGCTGAAGGCGCAGTTCGCGCAGCTGGCGGACTTGAGCGCGCGGAACACCACGGCGATCAGGCAGGACGCGGTGGTGTCAACCTTGGACGAGGCGGATTCGGCGCGGGATGCGGCGACGCGCGACCTGTTCACGCTCGCGGGCGGGTACACGGCAAGCCCGTTCGCGGAGGTGAGGGCGGCGGCAACTGACGTGTGCGCGGTGCTGGACAAGTACGGGCGCGGCATGACATCGAAAAACTACGCCGACCAGACCGCGCTCACGGAGTCATTGCTTGAGGACCTGGGCGCGGAGAAAGTCGCCGCGCAGGTCAAGGCGCTTTCGGGCGTGGCGGAGCTGGTGGCGAGCCTTCGTGAGGCGCAGGACGGGTTCGCCGCCGCGCATGACGGCTACGTCAGGGCAAAGGCGGGCAAGGGAGAGTCGGCAAGCTCGCTCAAAAAGCCGATTGTCGCGCTCATCAACGACAATATCGTGCCGTACCTGAACATCGTGGCGGCGATGGACGGCTACGCGGAATTCGTGGCGGCGGTGGCGGGCAACATCAAGAGCACGAACGACACCGTGGCACGGCGCACGGCGGCGAAAAAGGAAGCATGAGGCGCGCGACCTGAATAAGCGAGAAAATGCAACATAACCGTACGTTTTGGCGTAACCAAAACTTGGTAAGCGGTGCGTGGCACTGCGACATAAAGCAAACTTTTTCATATTAAGGAGTAAAACATGAAAAAGATGATGAAAGTGGCCGCGATGCTCGCGGCAGTGGTGCTGGCGGCGGGAATGACCGCGTGCCAGAAGTCGGCGGGAACGGCAAAGGCGGCAAAGCCCACGCCGGTGAACGAGTTCAGCAGGGAGCTGACGAAGGACGCAAGCGGCGTGCGCATCCTAAAATACAACGGCAGCGCCAAGAGCGTGGTGATCCCCGCGGAGATAGAAGGGCTGCCCGTAAAGGAAATCAGCAACGCGTTCAGAGACAACGAAACACTGAAAAGGGTCACCATTCCCGATTCCGTGCAGGTAATCTATGATTCCGCGTTCTCTGGCTGCACTGCCCTGGAGAGCGTCACGCTCGGAAACTCCGTGCAGGAAATCGGCGGGAGTGCGTTCGCCTGTACTGCCCTGGAGAGCGTCACCATTCCCGACTCCGTAAAGAGAATCGGCCAGTATGCGTTCTATGGCTGCACTGCCCTGAAAAGCGTCACGCTCGGAAACTCCGTGCAGATAATCGACTACCACGCGTTCTCTAACTGCACTTCCTTGCAGAGCCTTACCATTCCGGATTCCCTGCAAAAAATCGAATTTCCCTATGGATCTACCACCTATGCGTTCGAGGGCACAGAGCTTCCGCTCGCGACCCAGGCACGGCTAAAGGCACTGGGGTACACGAGCAGTTTCTAGGAAAGGACCGCACAAACGGCGCGGTTCTGTGCAAGCATAGACGTATGCGCGTCGGTCGCAGCGCGTTGCGTTGCTTACCGGGTTTTATGTGTTCGCGTTGCGAGCACATAAAACCCGCATCTATTAAGGCAACATTCCCGCGCAAAACTAAACGGGCGCGGGAAGCACAAAACACAGGTGGGAAAGGAAACTTCCCCAAGGAGAAAAGAAATGACTGACAAAGATGCTATCGATATGCTCAAAGAAGCACTCGACAAGGCAAATGTACCGAACGCATCAAAATCGGACTTCAACAATACGGTTCAGGTTATTGGTCGTGTCAATGAGTACATGAAAGACAATAACATTCAATCCAACGCAATATTCTCCGCATTGGAAGCGGAAATAAAGAAGTTTGTGAACAGCCCCAATCTCTTGGAAAAAGTAAACGGCACGGTATATCCCTCCACTACAGTGGTTTTTTTTGAATTTTGTATTAGTTTTCTTTTGTTCCTGCTCCATGAAACCGGTCTGGTGTTCAATCCCCCTCTCCATGAAATCGACCCGACAGAGCTGTAGATCGTTTGCGTTCCACTTTTTTGCCCGCGTTTGGCAAAATCGTGCGGCAACCACTTTAAAAAAACTTGATTTTCGCGCATAATAAGGCATGAGCGAAATTTCAGCACTGCAAAAGGCGCGGTATGCCTACCGACCGGAAGTCCCGGACATTCTAAAGCAGGACGCGGTAAACGTCCAGATTGAGACGGGCGAGGCGGTCGTGCCGACCAAGGACGCGGACAGCATCCGCGCGGCCTACCCTGAGACCTACGGCATGCCCATCGTGCGGTTCGTGCCGGGCAAGAACGAATTTGCCGCCAAGCCGCACCGCACGGGCATCCTGCTCAGCGGCGGGCAGGCTCCGGGCGGACACAACGTCATCTGCGGTCTGTTCGACGGGCTGAAAGCGGCGAATCCCGAATCCGAGCTGTACGGCTTTCATTTAGGGCCGGGCGGGCTGGTCAAGAACGACTATGAGGTGCTCACGGCGGACCGGATCGACCAGTACCGCAACACGGGCGGGTTCGACATGATCGGCAGCGGGCGCACCAAAATCGAGACGGAAGAACAGGTGGAAGCCGCGCTCAGGAACATACAGGAGCTCAAGCTGGACTCGCTCGTCATCGTGGGTGGCGACGACAGCAACACCAACGCGGCGTTTTTGGCGGAGCAGTGCAAGCAGCGCGGTCTGCCCGTGCAGGTCATCGGCGTACCAAAGACGATCGACGGCGACCTGAAGAACGAGTACATCGAGACGAGCTTCGGCTTTGACACGGCGACGAAAGTCTACGCGGGCATCATCGGCAACCTGGCGCGTGACACGATGAGCGCGAAAAAATACTGGAACTTCGTCAAACTGATGGGACGCTCGGCAAGCCACATCGCGCTTGAGGTCGGCCTTGCGGTGCATCCCAACGTGACGCTCATCGGCGAGGAGATCAAGGCGAACAACTCCACGTTGCAGGAAATCCTGTTCAACATCTGCCACGTCATCGCGCACCGCGCCGCAAACGGCGAGAATTTCGGGCTTGTCCTCATTCCCGAAGGCATCGTCGAATTCATTCCCGAAACGGCGAACCTCATCGACGAGCTGAACAGGAACTGGGTCGAATACGAGAAAGTCTTTACGGCACTCACCACGCTCGAATCAAAAAAACGCTGGCTCATCAACAAAATATCGCAGCAGGCGTACTACACGCTCGACCAGCTGCCCGACGAGATTGCGGAGCAGTTTTTGGGCTTGCGCGACCCGCACGGGAACATCATGGTGTCGCAGATCGAGACCGAAAAGCTGTTCATCTACATGATCCGCGACTATCTTGCCAGCATGGAGGCGGCGGGCACGTATCAGGGGTCGTTCGCGCCGCTCTCCATGTTCTACGGGTACGAGGGGCGCGCCGTGCCGCCGTCCAATTTTGACGCGAACTACTGCTACGCGCTCGGCAAGACGGCGTTCATGCTCATTGCGAACGGCGTGACAGGGTACATCGCCAACGTGCGCAACCTCGCCCGACCCGTTGCGGAATGGACGGCGGGCGGCATTCCGCTCACGATGATGATGAACATGGAGGTGCGCAAGGGCAAGGAAGTGCCGGTCATCGCCAAGTCCCTGGTGGATCTGAAAGGCAGGCCGTTCAAGGAGCTGGCAAAGAACCGCTTTAACTGGGCGAACAAGACGATGTACCGCTTTCCCGGTCCGATGCAGTATTTTGGTCCGAGCGAATGCTGCGACGGCATTACCGAAACCCTGCGGCTGGAAGAAGCGGCACGGCAGGAAGCCGCGGCGGCGCACGAGGACGGCGACAAATGAAATTGTACACCCGGCATCATCTGCAACATGCTGCTATAATCGGCTTCGCTATCGGCGCGGCACTGGCGGCGATTGTCGTCGTTTCGCTGCAAAAGGAAACGCCCGCGATTGCGGCAGACCCGGCGGCGGTTGACCGCGCGGACGGCTTTGACGGCGATTCGGACGCGCTCATCATTCCCGCCGCCACAAAAGCGTCGCCCGCCGCTCCGTACACGCAGGACGAGCAGCAGAATATTTCAGTCTATGAAAAATGCAACGAAGCCGTCGTGAACATCACCACGCAGGTCATGGGGGTCAACTGGTTCCTTGAGCCGATCGTGCAGGACGGCGGTTCGGGCAGCGGATCGATTATCGACAAGCGCGGCTACGTGGTCACGAACGTGCATGTCATCAACAACGCGAGCAAAATCAGCATCTCGCTGGCCGACGGCTCGACCTACGAAGGCACGATTGTCGGGCAGGACGTGGAGAGCGACATCGCGGTGCTCAAATTTGACCCGCCCGCAAACGTCGTGCTCAAGACGATTGATTTTGGCGACAGCGAAAAACTGAAAGTGGGGCAGAAAGTCATCGCCATCGGCAACCCGTTCGCGCTTGAGCGCACGATGACCACGGGCATCATCAGCGGGCTTGGCCGCCCGATACAGGAAAGCAAGAACGTCATCATCCGCAATATGATTCAGACGGACGCGGCAATCAATCCGGGGAATTCCGGCGGGCCGCTCCTCGACACGGCGGGAAAAATGGTCGGCATCAACACGATGATCATGTCCAGTTCGGGGAGTTCTGCGGGCGTGGGATTTGCCGTGCCCGTGTCCACTGCCCGTCGCGTCATCAATGACTTGCTCCAGTTCGGCAAGGTAAACCGCGGCATTATCAGCATTACGCCCGTGCAGATGACCGGCGCAATCGCCCAGTACGCGGGGGTCGGCATTTCCACGGGCATTCTGGTAAGCGCGGTCAAAAAAGGCAGCGGCGCGGACAAGGGCGGCATCCGAGGCGGAACGAAAGCCGTGCAGTACGGCAGCCGGTGGAATCCCACCACGATTTACCTTGGTGGCGACATTATCACGGCGATTGACACCGTAGCCGTGCGCACGTATGCGGACTACACGAGCGCGCTGGAAAGCAAACGCCCCGGCGACACCGTTTCCGTCACCGTCTACCGCGACGGAAAAACGCAGAAACTGACCGTCACGCTGGACGGCGCGGACAATGCCGCGTCCACAATCTGACAAAACGGCACTCGCAAGAGCGCGCGTCGCACCGGGCAAAAACCGATGATTGACACCAAAAACATCACCATTCTGTGCAAAGTCGTCGATAATTTCGGCGACATCGGGTTCGTCTACCGTCTTGCCCGCGCGCTGACCGAGCGGGACGGACAGTTGCGCCTGCGGCTCATCGTGAGCGACCTGCCCTCGTTTGCCGCAATCGCCCCCCTCGTCTCCCCGGACAAAAGCGAGCAGACCTGCTACGGCTGGCAGATTTTCGACTGGAACGCCGCCGACGTATGCACACGTTCGTTCACGCGGCAGCCGCCGGCGGTCATTCTGGAATGCTTTCAGTGCGGCAGACCCGACTGGCTGGAATCGCTGCTGTTCGACCAAGCAGCGGACGGCGCAAAAAACGACGGTTTCGTGCAGATAGCGAACATCGACTACCTGACTGCCGAATCGTATGCCGACGATTTCCACCTGCTCAAAAGCGGGACGCGGAGCGCGCGCGTCAAAAAAATCAATGTCATGCCGGGATTCACCGCAAAAACGGGCGGGCTGATTCTTGACAACGCCTTTATGCGGAGCAAAAAAAATGTGGCACGCGCACGGACGACCGGCGACGCGCCCCGCACGATGACGACAGTTTTTTTCAGCTATGAGCGCGACTGCGCGCCGCTGGTACAGGCATTGGCGCAATTTCAGGCACAAAACGATATTCCTGTCCGCGTCCTCGTTGCCGCCGGAAAAAGCCGCGCGCCGTTCCTGTCCGCATGGGAGCGCGCCGGAAAACCGTTCGCGGCAGAGCCGCTGCCATTTTTGCCACAGGAAACATGGGACGCGCTTTTGTGCGCGGCGGACTGGAATTTCGTGCGTGGCGAAGACAGCCTGAGCCGCGCATGTTTGGCGGGCGTTCCGTTCGTGTGGCAGCCGTACCCACAGGACGAGGACTATCATATCGTCAAACTTGCCGCGCTCAACGAACGGCTGCGCCCTTTTTTCTCCCCCGACGCATTCGCCGCCTATGACGCATACACCCGCGACTACGCGCTCGGCAAAGACAGCGCGGATTCCCTTTTGTACGTGCTCTCTTTTTTGCCGCAGCTGCGAAAATTCTTTGCGGCATCCGCGGATTATCTGATCGCAAACGGAGACCTTGCCGACCACCTGCTCGGCTGGCTCGACACATTGCACAATCCATAAAGTCGGTTTATACTGTAAAAAAGAGGCAGGATATGATTATAGCACTGTTATACGGCGGAAAATCGGGCGAACACGAAATATCGCTCATTTCGGCAACGGCAATCGCCCGGCACATCGACACATCGGCGCACCAAGTTACGCTCATCGGCATTACCAAGACAGGACGATGGTACTTGCAGGATTACGGCGAATTTGCGCGCATCAAGCGCGACCCGCAGGCGACCTTGCAGGTGCACGAGGATGCCGCCATGGAAGTGAGCATTATTCCCGCGGGCGGAAAAAAAGGCGCGTTCGCGGTGGGCGCAAACCGTATTCCCGTGGACGTGGTGATTTCCGCGCTGCACGGCACGTTCGGCGAGGACGGCACGGTGCAAGGGCTGCTCGAAATGGCGGACATCCCCTACGCGGGCTGCGGCGTAACGGCAAGCGCGCTCGCCATGGACAAAGAAAAAACGAAAATCATCCTGCAACATGCGGGCATTCCCGTCGTGCCGTACCTGTGCATCCGCCGCAGCGACCTTGCTTCTTCCCGACGATACGACGAACTGCTCAAAGCAGCGCAGCAGAAACTCGGTTTTCCGCTGTTCGTCAAGCCGTGCGCGGCTGGCTCAAGCGACGGGGCGACCCGCGCAGAGGATTTGCGCCACCTGAACGGCGCGATTCTGGACGCATTCGAGTGGGACGACAAAATCCTCATCGAAAAGGCAGTCAACGCCCGCGAACTGGAATGCTCGGTCACGGGAAATCCCACGACGGCGAACGGCGCGCACAAAGCGGAAGATACCGTCGTCTACGGACCGGGAGAAATCAACCCCACGCACGAATTCTATGATTACGACGCAAAATACCTCGACCCCAACGGCGCGAACCTGCTAATTCCCGCGAACATCGATGACGCGACAAAAGAAACGATCCGCGCCTTTGCGGTGGCGGCGTACAAGGCGATTGACGCAAGCGGACTGAGCCGGGTCGATTTTTTCCTTGACAAAGACAGCGGCGACATCTATCTGAACGAAATCAACACGATGCCGGGATTTACGGCAATCTCGATGTTCCCCAAACTGTGCGAAAGCGAAGGCGTTCCCTTTGGCGACCTAATTGAACTGCTGATACAACAGGCGCAGTGCCGATTCAAGGCGACCCGCGCCCTCAAAACATCGCGCGATTAGCGCAAGGAGCGCACCATGAGCGACGAACCACTGCCCCCCGTGCCGCACACGTACCCGCACGGCTGCTGTTTTTCCACGCCCGCCGACATTGCCGGCAAGAACGTGACCGTCATGGGACTGGGACTGAACGGCGGCGGCGAAGCGACGGTGCGTTTCCTGCTCAGCCATGGCGCGAACGTCACCGTAACGGACATGAAAACGGCGGATGCCCTTGCCGCTACCATCGCGTCCCTGCAAAACGATCCGTCGCTTGCCCACGAACACCTGCGCTATGTGCTGGGCGAGCACCGCATGGAAGATTTTGCGAACGCCGACTGCGTGATAAAAAATCCGGGGGTCAAATACGACGGCAACCCATTCCTTGCCGCGGCAAAGGCGATAGAAACGGACATCAGCCTGTTCCTGCAGTTCTCCAAAGCCCCGATTATCGCCGTCACCGGCAGCAAGGGCAAATCGTCCACCGTCAGCGCGATTCATTACGGCCTGCAAAAAGCGGGCTTCACGGCATTCTTGGGCGGCAACATCACCGTCAGCCCGCTCACGTTCCTCGACCAAACGAACGAATCGACCCCGGTCATCCTGGAACTTTCCAGCTGGCAGCTGGCAGATTTGCGCGGACGCAAGGCACTCAAGCCAAAAATCGCGCTCATCACCAAGATTATCCCCGACCACCAGAATTTTTACCACAGTATGCTTGCCTATGTGGCGGACAAAAAACTCATCTACGCGAATCAGACCAAAGACGATTTTACGATTGTCGATTTTGACGACGACCCGGCGGCAGACGGCGGCACGCTCATCACAAACTGGGGCAACATCTTTGCCGCAGAAAGCAAGGCAACCATCCTGCGCTACAGCAAAAAAACGTTGCCGCAAGCCGTACCCGGCATTTGGCAGGACGCAAAAGGCAACGGTATCTGCCGCCTCCCCGCCGCGCTCCAAAGCGAACCGGCAAAAGCAAGCGGAAAAGACACCGACATCGTGCTCAAAGACATTGCCGTCCCCGGAAAGCACATGCGGCTCAACGTGCTGAACGCCGCACTCGTCATGCGGCTGATGGGCATTGCCCCGGCAAAAATCATCGATATTCTTGGGCAATGGAACGGCATTGAGCACCGCCTGGAATTTTTCCACGTATGGCAAAGCGGAAACCTGACCGTCCGTTTTTACAACGACAGCGCGTCAACCGTTCCCGAATCGGCGGCAGAATCCACGCAGGCATTCGGCGAGCCGGTCATTTTCTTGACGGGCGGCACGGACAAAGGACTAGATTTGTCCCCGATTGCGCACACGCTCGCCAACCCGCTTGCCATTCAGCCGTCGGCAACCTATCTGCTCGCCGGCACCGCCACCGACAAAATGCTCGCCGACTTTGCCGCGCACGGTATCAGCTACAACGGCGTGTACCAGACAATCGACGAAATGCTTGCAAAACTCAAGGCCGACATCAGCGCGCATAAGGGCGCGCGCGGCACCAAAGTCGTCGTCTTCAGCCCCGGCGCAACGAGTTTCGGCATGTTCCAAAACGAATTTGACCGCGGCAGGCAGTTCAAAGAAAAAGTGCGGAATCTGTTCAGCTAGCGCGCTGCCCCGGCACGACGGACATTATTTTTTCCACGGATTCTTGCGGAAAAACGTCTCGTCCCGCTCGTAGCCCACCGAAATAATGCCCACGGGTGTCTTGCAGTAATCCTCGATGAATTCCACATAGTCGCGCGCGGAACGGGGAAGCTTTTCATAGCTGCGGCACGTCTTCAGGCTCGTTTTCCAGCCGCTGAACTTCTGAAGCACGGGCTTCGCCTTTTCCATCGCCGCCACATTCGCCGGAAAATCCGTCACGATTTTGCCGTCGATGTCGTAGGCAATGCAGGCCTCAATCTCATCAAACGTGTCGTAAATATCCAAATGCGTCAGGACAAGGCTGTCAATCGAATTGACGCGGCACGCGTAGTGCAAGGCGACCAAATCCAAGTAGCCGCACCGCCGCGCCCGTCCCGTCGTCACGCCGTACTCGCGCCCGGTTTTCCGCACGTACTCGCACAATTCGCCCTCGCTTTCATTGTTGAATTCCGTGGGCATCGGTCCGTTGCCGACGCGCGTCTGATACGCCTTGAACACGCCCATGATGACATCCAAATCATGCGGGCCGATGCCGCACCCGGTTGCCGCGCCCGCCGCACAGGACGCTCCGGAAGAGACATACGGATACGTGCCGCTGTCAATATCCAGCATCGCGCCCTGCGCACCCTCAAACAAGATATTGTCGTCACGGAATTCGTACATCTTTGCGGTCAAATCCACGCGCATTGCCAGCAGCCGCTCTTTGTACGTATCAAGATAGGCTTTGTCCTCGCCGTCGTATTCCGCCATTTTTTCCGCCCAGTCCAAATCGGCAAGGCGCAGTCCGTCGCGCTTGGCTTTTTCCGCATACGCAATGCCGATTCCCCGTCCCGTCGTACCGATCGGGCGTTTGCGGGCGGCATCGCGGTCTTTGTCCATCTGGCGGTAGCGCGGCAGAATGATGTGGGCACGGTCAGAAATAAAAACACGCCCCTCCCAGTCAATGCCGTTGTCCTTGAGCATCTGCAATTCGTTGAACAACGCTTCGGGGTCAATCACCATGCCCGCGCCCAAAAAAACGGACTTGTCCGGGTGCAAAATGCCGGACGGCACCTGATGAAGCGCGTATTCCTTGCCGCCCACCACAATCGTGTGCCCGGCATTCGGTCCGCCCGCATAGCGCACCACGTATTTCGCACGTTCGGCAAGATAATCGACGATTTTGCCTTTTCCCTCATCGCCCCATTGAGCACCGATGACAACGACCTTCATAAAAAAAGCCCCCAAACTGATATGGGGGCAGTATAGCACATTACGCTGATTATTTCAATGACGACCGGTTTATTGTATCTGCAAACTCACGTCACTGAACTCGACCGTCACGCAGCGGGACGTGAACAGACCGGCGTACACATAATCCGTGTCAATCTCGTTCAAGTCCGCCGTGTAGGTGACGGGCGGATTCTTGCCGTATTTCAGCGTGTAGACATTTCCTTTTTTTACGATAGAAAGGTCAACGACCGTTCCAGCGACAGGACGTTTCTCAACGGTCGTCGTCGTCTGCTCCAATGCGCCGTCCTTGCGCTCAAAGCTGCTCGTCCATTTGCCCTCGTCCTTGGCAACACCCAGCGCGGCGCAGGCGACATACGCGGAATTGATAGACTTGTCGTCGCGGTCAATATAAATATCGTCGCGCACCATCAGGCCGAACGAAACCTGATTGTTCTGCTGAATGAACACGACCTTTGCCTTTGCCTTGAGCGTAAAGTCCTTGTCAATCGGTATCTGCTGGAAATACATGCACAATCCGTCATTGCCGCTCGCAATCTTGCCGGAAACGGCGCTGCCGTCGTCAAAGCCGGAATTCATGCGGACGATGCCGTCTTTTTCCACAATGCCGTTAAAGCGTGAGGTCGCGATTTTTGACGCGCTGCCGCAATCGCCGAACGCCGTACCGAACCACGGCTCTTTTATTTTCTTGAACGAAGCCTGTACGCTCTTGTCGCTCGGGGAGAAGCCGTCATAACTCGGCACGATATAAGACGGATTGGGCGTGAGCATTGACGGCTGCGGCTCGGTAATCCCCTTAACCAGGAATTTGGCGAACACCTTGTCTTTGGCCGCAATGTCGCGCACCACGTCGTATGCGTTCACCGCCGCGCCGTACGCATTCAAGTGCGTGTTGTCCACGGAATTCTCTTTGTGGGAAAGCCATGCATGGAACATGAGCGTCTCCGACGGCATGAGCTGCGCATAGCGCGCCTTTGTCTTTGCCGTCAAATCGACCACCATCGTGCCCGTCTCTTCTCCCAGCTCGCGAATTGCCTTGGGGTAGTCGCCGCCTTTGTACGAGCCTTGGTCAGCGATGACATGCACGGTCGCGCCCTCATACTTTATGCTCTCCGAACGGCGCACGATCGGCGTACACAGAATCGGAATCGCGCCCCGATCCTTTGCCAGCTTGACATAATGCTCATACAAACTGTTCTTGAACGACCCCGGCTGTTCCTTTGAGCCGTTCGGATCGGTGTAGCGGTCTTCCTCCGCCTTCTCGTCGTTATGTCCAAAGCCGATAATCAGGTAGTCGCCCTTTTTGAGGTTTTTGACGAGCGTCTGATAATTCACTTCCGTCGCAAAACTTTTTGACGAACGCCCGCTCATCGCAAGGTTGATGACCTCGATTTTTTTGGGATTCAGGTAATCCTGCAAGCGCATACCATATCCGTTGCGCGGATAATAGTACGGGTCATTGAACGGGCTGAGCGTCGAGTCCCCCACCACAAAGAGTTTCGTCCCCTTTGGATTCGCAATCGTGGCAGTCGCCGCGACGTTCTCTACCTTTTCATTTGCGGCAATCTTTGCATTCTGCGCAAACGTCGCCGTCGCCAGACAAACTGCCGCAGCAGCAAGCAAAAGTCTTTTCATCGTGTTACTCCGTAAACTATGGATATATTTATAGTATACCACGACTTTTTGAAAAAGACAAACAGAACTGCCGCGTTGACCGCCGCCCGGCAACCTGATTTTTCGGTTTGCAAAACCATTTTTTTCTGCTATACTTCTTTTTATGAAGAATGCCACGCTGATTGCCGCCGTCATGCTTTGCGCGGCGCTGTTCACCCACTGCAAAAAAGAAACTGCCCCAAACCAGCATCCCGCCGACGGAACGCAAGCGTCGCTCCCGGCAAACACGCAGCGGCTTTCCGCCGAGGCGAACTCATACTTGCAGGGAAAGCATATTTTTGTCCTGCTCGGCTACGGCTACAATGACAAGGCTTTTGTGGAAAAGACCCGCGCCGAACTGGAAGAACGGTACGGCGTACAGAACGAAGAAAAAGACGGGCTGATTATGATTGCTGTCTACCCCGACGATTTCATGCGCGGCTCCACGGCACGAATCAGCCTGCTGACCACCGCCGTGGAGGACACGGAACTTGCGGGCATTGTCCTGCTGGGCGCGCCGGAATCCACGCACCGCTCGCTTGCCAAACTGCAAGACAAAAACGGCGGCGAGTACCCGTACCCCGTCTATTCGTTCTTTCCGCAGGACGACGTGCTCGGCTCGGAATCCACGGCGGACTTCGTGCTCGACTACGCGCAGAAAACCGACCTGCTTCAGGCCGAAGAACAGCTTGAGTCAGATTTTGACGCGGACAACCTGCTCGCAAGTGCCATCGAAACCATGCTGAATCCGCAGGAGCCGATTCCGGCGGACAGCGACTTGCGCTCATTCGTGCAGAAACTCGTCGGCGACGGACGGACAATCCGCTCCTACACCGACGGCGAAACGGGACTGCAAGCGCAAAACCATTTTATTTTTGAATAAGCACAAGCCGGTCACTGCGCCGCATCAGTCGGTTCGGGCAACGGTTATATGAGGCGCGGATGTTTGCATTTGTACAGCACCAGTCATTTCTTCTCGGAACGCCGGATACCATCCACACGCTGGCGCACAAAAAAACTACCCGCCTTTTAGTACTGTCCGATTCCCACGGCAACACGAAGACCGTTCGTGCCATTGTCGGCACGTTCGGCGCAGACTGCGACGCGCTCTGCTTCTGCGGCGACGGCGCGCACGACGTGCTTTCCGTCCTCGCGACTTTTGCCTCCAAGGCAGAAAAAAATTCCCTCATTCCGCCCGTCGTCGCGCTTGCACGGGGAAACGGCGACGCAGAATCGTATGTCGTACAGTCGCACGACGCGCAGGTAACCTACCGCGTGCCAAAACTGCTGGAACTGACCGCCGCAGGCAAACGCATACTCCTCGCGCACGGACATCAGCATGACGTGTATTATGGCACGGAGGCATTCTTCCATGCGGCAAAACGTGAGCGCGCCGACGTGGCATTGTTCGGGCACACGCACATTCCGTATGCGGCGCACCAAGACGGCATATTGCTTTTAAATCCCGGCAGCTGTGCGCGCCCGCGGCGCAGCACTCCCGCTTCGTTCGCGGTCGTGACGATAGGCGAACACGACCCGACCTATCAATTCTACGCAATTGATGAGAACAGTATGGAGTTTTCGGCATACGACCCGCCACAGGAAGAAATGTCGCTCTTGTGGCAATAAGTCAGCAATTCTCGCTGAACAAAAAACCGTAGCGGTCATGCCCGGGATAGACGCGCGTATCTTTTTCTACGGTCCGGGCAAGACGACGCAGGCTCTGCTGCATCTGCTGCTCACTGCCGCCGTACAAATCAGTCCGTCCCCATGAATGGTAAAACAACGTGTCTCCGCTGACAAGGATTTTTTCGCTCGTATTGTACAGGCAGCACGAGCCTTTGGTATGACCGGGCGTGTGCAATACCGTCCAGTCCGCAAGCGCGGCGGCGGCATCCGCATCGGCAATGCAGTCGGCAAGCGTCCTGCCGTCCTGCAAAAAGCCCGTCGGCTCAGGCAGACCACTCACGCTCGGCACAAAATCAAAAAATCCCATTTGCGCCAATGCGTTTCCCTGCAAAATACCGCTGTCCGCGCCAATCATTTCGGCATCGTCCTGATGAATGACGACCGGGATATTCGGGTATGTCTTGGCAAGAAACGGAAGCCCCGCAACATGGTCAAAATGACCGTGCGACAGCACTATTGCGACGGGCTTCCAATGATGCTGTGCCAAGCATGACGAAACCACCGTCTCGTCACCGCAAAAGGCACAGGATGCGGGGTCTACGACGAACACACGATTGTCCCCGAGCGGAACAATCAGTGTATTAACGCCGAACGGCCCCGTATGCAGTATCGTTATTTCCATGCGGTGTCACGCAGATAGCGATCACATATCCTCGGAAGAACTTGAGCGCGGTGCGCGGGCGGCCAAGATTTCTTCGTCCGTCAAGTCAGCCTGCGCCTTTGCAAACGCCGCCTGCTCCGCCATCGTGTCGCTGTTCGTCGTGGTGAAAGCGTCCGCAATCGGCGCGGACGTGTTTTCCACGCTGTTCGGCACGCTCGCCGCTTCCGTACGCGGCTCGCTTTCAGGCAGAGAAACCGCTCCTTCCTCTTTCTGCCGGGAAAGATTTACCGCCAGCTTGCGCCCGCGGTAGTCATAGCCGTTGAGCGCGGCAATCGCTTTCTGCGCGTCCTCGCTGTACACCTGCACGAACGAATAATTTGCCAGCACCTTAATCTCGCCGATACGCTCGCGCTCAATGCCGGCCACGCTACAGAACAATCCCACCAAATCACGCGGGAACACGCGGCGGTTGCGCCCGATAGAGACAAACACGCTCGTCGCCAACGACGGATCAATCTGTACGTGCGGCACACGGTCGTGCAAATCATCGCTGTGATCGCGCTCGCCATACGGCACACGCTCGGTCCGGCTCTCATAGCGGTTCGGCCGGGAAACATCACGGCGCGAGCGGAAATCATCGCGGGCGTTGTCAAACATGCCGCGCGCGTTAAAGCGAAAAATCGCCCCCGCGCTCTGTTTGAGCAAATACGCCGCGACATAAGAACGGCGCGTGAGCGGAACATTCTTTTTGAATACTTTTTTCAGTTCTTCCAGCGATTCCGGGCTAGCCTCAACTTTCGCAACCGCATCTTTCAAAAAAGCGGCGACCTTCTGCATATCAAGATCACCATTACGTCTAAATGCCATTTAAGACTCCTTGTTCAAATCTGCCACAAATCCACCATCGTTTTTTTCAAAACCGAAACGAATCAACGTCGGTTCCAGGATTTGGGGTACTCGTGTCATAATAAACCATCGAATGCCGTGTTCCCGCAGCTGCGACAGGCAAAAAGAAAGCAATGCCCGCGCAATGCCAAGCCCACGGTAATTCTGATTCACGAAAAAACGTGTCATAATGACCGTTTTCTTTGCGCAGGACGGAAACGGAGAAACCATAAGACAGCCGGCAAAATCATCGGTCAACGTGCGGCACACAAAACCGTATGTCTTCTCGGTCGCTCCAAAATCGCTCCGAGCAAACAGTTCCGCAAACGCCTGCCCCAATTCGCCTTCCGCCGATTTCTCGTATTCTGCAAAAACAGCGTCCACCCCTACGGCGACACAATCCTTGTCCTGCACGGGATTGTACGCGCGAAAAACAAAATCTTCTTCAATAAGGTCATCGGAATCGTCAAAATCCTCTGACAACACTTCCAGACCCCACGACTCGCGCAACGCATTGTACCACTCCATAAGCCGGAAGCGCAGTTGTTTTTCTTTGTAAAAATGCCACTTCCGCTCCACTTCGGGATACCGTTTAATCACTGCTTTAAAATTCCGAAACACCCCCCTGCCGGCAATCAGCACATTTTTCAGTTCCTGCTTCGCTTTCTGCGCGTACAGCCCCGAAACAAATGATTCCAGCACCCGATACCCGTCATGGGAATCCCACGACGGCAATGTATATACCGTTTCTTCATCGGCGGATTTCTCTTCGGCAGGAATGACCGAGCCGGAACGCGCGTCCAGCACAAAATCGACCTCCTGATTTTCCATTGCAAAGACAATGCGCTGGGCAATGGCATCCGTCAAATCAAAAACCATATATCCGTACTATACCAAAGTGCGCGCGGATTTTCAACGAACGCGCACCACAGCTACGCAATGAGCGGCAAATCCGCCCGCCGGGCAATGACCTTTGAAATCAGGCCGTACTCGACCGCCTCGTCAGCCGTAAGCCAGAAATCACGGTCGGTGTCCTGCACCACCTGTTCCTTGCTCTTGCCGGTCTCCGCCGCAATAATCTCCACGATTTTTGCCTTGCTCTTGGCAATCTCTTCCGCCTGAATTTCCAAGTCAGTCGCCACGCCGCGGTACGCCCCGCCAATCAGCGGCTGATGAATCAGGTAGTGGCTGTTGGGCAATCCCAGCCGCCGCTCCTTTGGCACAGCAAGCAGAATGAGCGCGCCCATGCTCGCAATCAGCCCCGTGCCGACCGTATACACCGGCGCATTGACAAAGCGAATCATATCAAAAATGCCGAACCCGTCGTCAATCGAACCGCCGGGAGAATCGATATAGATATAAATCGGCTTGTCGCCGTCGGCTTCCAGCAACAGCAGCTGCTTAATGGTCTTTTCCGCATTTTCCTGGCTAATCTCGCCGCTTAAAATAATCTGGCGCGTCTTCAAAAATTTTTCCGCAAGCGCGTCCTGCTGCGGCAGGTCAACTTTCTTTTCTTCCTTGTCTACAATGATATTCATGACAAAACCTCATATATACTATAACAAAAACAACGGCGGATGGCAATGCAAAACGCACGGCGATCACGCAACCTCGTACGATGCCGCAGACGCACCGCGCTTGATGACAATCTCATACAGCATGAGCGTCAGCTGCGTCTCGACAAAGGCAGTTCCCAGCGCGCGCATTTCCATGTCCGTCCGTGCAAGCAGCGCGACAATCCCCGCCGTCTGCCCCTGCGTCCACACGCGCGCGGCACGGGCATACTGGGTGCGGGCAGTCTTGCCAGAAAAACCATTCTGCCGCATCGTCACGTCGTCCACATACGCGCCGCCCGTATGCATCCGGTGCCACACTAACAGCCGCCGGAAACACGACGCAAGCCCCGCAATGAGCATGACGGCATTGCCGTTTTTGGTCAGCAGGATTTTCTGCAAAATCTGCACGGCGCGCTCAAAACGTTTCTGCGCGGACGATTCCGCATCCGCCATCGCGTCAAACAACGTAAACGCCGACTCTTCCCGGTTGTGCGCAAGGATATGCTCCACGTCGGCACTCGTAATCAAGTGATCCTTCGGAAAACAGAGGAAAAAACAAGCGCACTCGTTGCGCAGGGCTTCCGTGTTGTTCTCCACCATATCAAGAATCGTTGAGACGGCATCCGCATCGACCGTATAACCGTTCTTGCGGAAAAAACTGCGCACCCATTCTTCTTTGCGATCCTCAAACAGTTCCCAGAAGATTTTTTTGTGCTCCTTGGGAATCAGCTTCTCAAGCTTCGCGTCAACGGAAACGGCATCGCTCACCAGAATGAGCACAGACGATTCCGCGGGCGACTTGTTGTGCGCGGACGGCGTGACGGACGCAATCCATTCGCCGAGCACGGCGATGTCGTCCTTGAGTTTTATCTGCTCCGCGCCGCGCAGGACGATGACGGTTGCCGGGCAAAACAACGATTCGGTGCGCAGCCGGGCAACCACGTCCTGCATGCGCGTGTCGGCGGCATAAAGCAAGCATTCGTCGCTCGCGCCGAACCGTTTTCGCACGTCCGCTTTCAGTTTTTCCGCAAAATCGTTCCGCTCGCCGATTTCAGGTCCGGCAAGCAGGTAGACAGGAACTGCCATGCGCCGCCCTAGTATATCCGCACGATATTGGAGAGAATCCCCACGATACGCACGTCGGTGCAGTAAATCTCGCTGAACGCGGGATTCTCCGGATGCAGGCGGATGCGGTCGGCTTCTTTATAGTAGCGTTTGAGCGTAATGGCATCGTCAAGCACGGCCACGACAATCTGCCCGTCCACCGCGACTTCCGCCTGCTCGACGACCGCCAGATCGCCCTCAAGGATGCCCGCATTGATCATGCTCTGCCCGCGCACGCGCAACGCAAAATAACTTTTTCCCGGGCGCACGAACGGTTCGGTGAGGTTGATATAGCCGTCAAGGTTTTCCTCGCACAACAGCGGCTTGCCCGCCGCGACCGTCCCCAGCAACGGCACTTTGCTCACAAACGGATTCGGCTCCGCATTGCCGCCCTGCAACACGCGGATTGAGCGCGAGCGTTTTTGGCTGAGCGACAAAAAGCCTTTTTTCTGCAACGCCGCAATGTGATCCTGCACCGCCCGCAGCGAAATGCCGAAATGGTCGCCAATCTCGCGCACCGTCGGAGGATATTCGTTTTCCTTGGTAAACGTGGAAATGAATGTCAGCACTTCCTGCTGTCTTGCCGTAATTCCTCTCATATCAGTCCTCCTCAAAACGATTCTCAAACAGCTGATAAATAGCGTCCGCCGCTTCCTGCTCGCCCGTGCCGTCTGCTTTCAGGACAAGCGACGTGTTATAGCCCGCTGCCATCGTAATGACACCCATAATCGACTTTGCGTTCACCGAAACCGCGTCCTTCTCCAGCGTGACCTCGCAGGCAAAGCGGTTTGCCGTCTGGGCGATGAGCGCGGCGGGCCGCGCATGAATGCCGGCGCGGTTCCTGACCGTCAGTAGTTTTTCTGTCATACATACATCCTCATTATCAATAGGAATCGTCGCTGCCGTAATATGCCGACTGCGCCTCTCCCGTTTCTATCCATTTCAAGATATTCTGGTTGAACTCCCGCGCGGAATTGTAGCCCATGCTCTTGAGCCGCTCGTTCATTGCCGCCGACTCCACGATGATAGGCACGTTCCGCCCCGGCTTGATGGGAATCTCAAGGACGGGCACTTTGACCCCCAAAATATCCATCGTCTTGTGCTCCGTGCCCAGCCGGTCATAGTATTTGTTGGCATCCCACTCTTCCAGCACGATGACAAGCTGCAACTCTTTCTGCTCGCGGATTGCGCCGATGCCGTACATCTGCGCCACGTTGATAATGCCCAGCCCGCGGATTTCCATGTGGTGGCTGATGAGCGTATTCGAGCCGCGCCCCAGCAGCGTATTGCCGTTCACGCACCGGATTTCCACCGTGTCGTCCGCGACAAGCCGCTGCCCGCGCTCCACCAGCTCCAGCGCGCATTCGCTCTTGCCCACGCCGGAATGCCCCATGAGCAGGATGCCGATGCCATACACTTCCAGCAGCACCCCGTGCATCGTCTTTTTGGGCGCGAACACGTTTGAAAGCACGCGCACCAGCCGCCGCACGAATTCCGCCGTCTCCAAATCCGACAGCAGGATAGGACAGCCCACCCGCTCCGCAATGGCGAGGAACGTATCGTCCGGCCGCTGCTCATACGTGAAGATGCAGCACGGAATGCCGAACGCAAACAGCCGCTCAACGGTATCAGTCCGCCCCTCGTCGCCCAGCTTCTTCAGATACAAGGATTCGCCGCGTCCAAAAACCTGGATGCGGTCAAACACGAATGCATCAAAAAATCCCGAAAGCGCCAGCCCCGGACGGTTTGCGTCCATGGTCGTGATAGCGCGCGTCAGTCCCTTGCGCCCGCCAATACATTTGAGACGCAGGGCATCCTGCCCCGTCAAATCCATGTCGAGCAAATCAAGGACGGTGAACGGCTTGTTCAGCATATGTTTACTATACGAAAAAATGCGATTTTTGACAAGCACCAAAACAAAAAACTCCGCAAAAAATGCGGAGTTTTATCGGCACGGAGCGCGAAATTATTTCTTTTCCTGCGCCTTTTCTTTCTCTTTCTTCACTTTTACGTCCAGCACGTCCATCAGCTTGTTGAGCGCCGCGCCAAAATCGTAGTCGCTTGCCGAAACATGCGCCTGCACGCCCCAGCGGAAATTCGCGTCCGCGTCAAAAACGAACTCCTTCTCATGCCTAACGCGCACGATCAGATCGACGATCAAGTCCTCGGCATATTTCACCCGCTCCAGCTTCTTCTCAATCATGTCGGACTGCTTCTGCTCCAAGTCGAAGCCCACAGCCGTATAAGTCTTATTCATGGCGACTCCTTACCAGCAGACGCTGGATTTTCGTGTTGTCCGGCGGCTTCCCGCGCCGTCAAGTCATTATACACCGCATTGCCGGAAAAGGCAAAAGATTTTGTTGCGGCGCAATGCGGGGACGAAAAAAGGACACCGTGCGGTGTCCTTTTTTATTGCTAGCAAGCGGAATGATTATTCGGCTTCGGCGATTTCGGCATCCTTTGTATTGGTGATAGCCCAGCTTCCTTTGAGCGTGGAGTTTTTATCGACCATCGCATAATACCCAGCTTTTCCTTCTGTTACTTTCGTCCACTTGGCAGTGCTTGTCCCCTCAATGAAAGAACCTATTACTTCGTCCGCTGCGTTTTTGAAAGTCACAAGCAAAGAACCGTTGTCTGCCTCTTTTACAGAAACTTTCACGGTCAACGTACCATTGGTAACCGGGGATTTAGAGAATCGCTCGAATACTTTTACCTCCTTACAATAAGTACCGTCCCCAGTAGCGAATGTATCAGACGGCTGCCCCTCGATATAATCAATATAGAAGACCGGCGCATTGATAGTAGTCGTCTTATTTTTTACGGCAATGCGGTAGAAATTGTACAGCGTTTTTCCAGCATTTTCTCCCGTAGAACAACCAAAAACCAAGCCCATGGCAGAAGTTCCCGCCGCAGAAACATTCTCCATGACAATAGTACAATCGACTTCTGAATGGTCAAAATTGATTGTCTTGAAGCCACGCACGTAATCAGTCGATTCGTTCTTGTAGTTGTCAACAATCGCCGTTTTTGATCCAGTCGTAGTGATAATGTCACTCTCGCCGCCCTCTTCATTTGAACAGCCGCCGAATCCAAACGACACCAACGCCAACGCGGATGCTGCAAGGAGCATCTTCTTCGCTTTCTTCATAGTAAAGTCCTCCATGTCCGCAGATTTTGCTACGGGAATTTTACCTATGCCCAACTATACAAAAAAAAAAGTATTCAAACAAGCACTTTGCGGGCAAATCCGGCGTTTTTTCGCGAAAATTCCGGCGGAACGTGTTCCGGCGGCGGGCGGTATGCGTGAGGGATAGGAGCGGCGCGGAGCGTTCCGAAGCGTAGCGCAGGAATGGAGCGATAGCGTAACCGCGGATAGCCCGACCGCCGCGCGCGGCGGGCACGCCCTGCTTGCTGTCGAACGGGCGCGGTATTGAAACTCCGCCGAAAATCTGCTAGAGTGGCGGTACGCATTTTGCGAATTCTTACGATTGAAAAGGACGAACATGATTACTACAGGTGAAATCAGGGTCGGCAGCGCGTTCATGTACGAGGGGTCTCCGTTTATCGTGCAGCGTATGCTCGGGCAGAAATCGGGTCGTGCGGGCATGGTGACGCGCCTGCGCGTGAAGAACATCGTCACTGGCTCGACGCAGGATCTCGGTCTGGACGCGGGCGAGAAATTCGAGGACGTGGAGCTGGTGGAAAAGACCGTGCAGCTGTCTTACGTGGACGGCGACGACTTCCACTTTATGGATCAGGAGACGTATGAGGACGTCGCGCTCTCCAAGGACGACCTGGGCGACAACGCGGGCTATCTCTCTCCCGACGACGAATACGAAGTGCGGATCACCTATTACAACGACATGCCGGTGGGCATCAAGCTGCCGGTGAACGTGACGCGCACGATCACGTACTGCGAGCCGGGCGTAAAGGGCGACACTTCCGGCAAATCGACCAAGCCGGCCACGTTGGACACGGGCATTGAAGTGAAAGTGCCGCTGTTCTGCAACACCGACGACCGCATCGTCATCGACACGCGCGACGGCTCGTTCGTGGAGCGCGCAAAAGACTAACCGCTGCAAGCCGTCCGTCCGGGCGGCTTTTTTTATGGGACGCGCAGGGGCGGCGCGTAACCTTGGCGGCGGGCTGATGACGAAACTGCCGCAATCCGCTATACTGCGCCTATGCTTGCCAAATACCTGTGGATTTTCCTCATTGCAATGATCCCGCTCATCGAACTGCGCGGGGCGATTCCTGTCTCGCAGGCACTGGAACTGCCGCTGTTGCCGTCGTACCTCGTCTGCATCGTCGGGAACATGATTCCCGTGCCGGTCATCTACCTGTTCGCGCGGAAATTCCTGGAATGGGGGCAGGACAAGCGCGTCATCGGCGGTCTCTGCTCGTTCTTCCTGACCAAAGGCACGAACGCCGGGCAGAAATTGCAGGAGAAGGCGGGGCGCGGGCTGTTCGTCGCGCTGTTCCTGTTCGTGGGCATCCCGCTGCCGGGCACGGGCGCATGGACGGGTACGCTCGCCGCAAGCCTGCTCGGCATGAAATTCCGCCACACCGTTGCCGCCGTGCTCGCGGGCGTGCTGTTCGCCGGGGTACTCATGCTGCTCATCAGCTTTGGCGCGTTCACCGCGCTGTTCGCGGCGGTCAGGGGGTAGCGCAGGAGCATAATGCCGGAGTGTGCGGGAGCGTAATGCCGGACAGCGCGGGAACGTAATGCCGGAGTGCGCGGGAGCATAATGCCGGACGGAGCGGGAGCATAATCCCGCGGGAGCGCGGGAGCGTAATCCCGGACAGCGCGGAAGCATAGTCCCGCGGGAGCGCGGATGCGTAATCCCGCAGGGGCGCAGATACATAATCTGCATGAGGAGCAGGGCATAACAAAGATAGTTTTGAAAGCAAACAGCAAGGAGCGAACGATGAAAAGAAATTGCAAGTTGCGGACGGCTGCCCTTGCCGCCCTGTTCATGGCGGTGCTGTGCGTGCCGGGACACAGCGCGCCCACCCCCGAACAGAGAGCCGAACGGACAAATCTGCTTATCCAAGCCATAGACAACAACAACGTGGAACAGGCAAAGGCCTGCATTAAACTGGGCGCGGACGTGAATGGAACAGTCAAGAACGAATCTAGTACCACCCCATTACTCATCTATGCGATAGACAAAGAAAATAAAGAAATAGCGGAACTGCTCATTCAAGCAGGAGCAGACGTGAATGCAAAGACTGATAATGGCTGGGCTGGGCTTATGTCTGCGGCAAGAAATGAAACGAAAGATATAGCGGAACTACTCATCAAAGCAGGGGCAAATGTGAACGCAACGGATGATACTGGCTGGACTGCGCTTATGTCTGCGGCACTCAACGGACGGAACGATATAGCAGGACTGCTCATTAAAGCAGGGGCGGACGTAAATGCAAAACTGGATATTGGCTGGACTGCGCTCATATTAGCGACAGAGAATGGGGAAAAAGGTATAGTCGAACTGCTCATCAAAGCAGGGGCAGATGTAAACGCACAGGAAACCGATAATGGCAAGACTGCGCTCATGATTGCAACAGAAGAATATATACATTCATTTTATTCTGTAGAGTCACAGATGACCGAAGCAGAAGTTGCGGAAGTTAGGGCAACAATATGGGTTATCACAGAAATGCTCATTAAGGCGGGGGCGGACGTAAATACAAGAAATAATGAAGGCGAAACTGCACTCATGCAAGTGGCAAGGGAAGGACACAAAGAGTTAGCGGAACTACTCATCAAAGCAGGAGCAGACGTGAATGCAAAACTTAGTACAGGTTGGACTGTACTTGTACCTGCGGCAGCGAAAGGACTCAAAGAATTAGTGGAACTGTTTATCAAAGCAGGGGCAGACATAAATGCAAAGCTTTATAATGGCAAGACTGCGCTCATATACGCAATAGAAAATGGGAAAGGGGATATAGCAGAACTACTCGTCAAGGCAGGGGCTGGTAATGCAGAGCTTATATGGGCGGTGCAAGAAGGTCAGAAAGACACCGTGAAACTTTTTATCGACTTGGGCGCGGACGTGAACGCAACGGACAGCGAGGGGATTTCCGCCCTGACCTATGCGGCACTCTACGGGCGGAACGATATAGTGGAACTGCTCAAAGCCGCCGGGGCGCGGGAATAAGCGCGAAGAGGTCACCATACACCTATATGCGGCGGCATAACCCCGCCGCCCCGCCCGTCCTTGCCTTACCCGAAAAAATACGCTATGCTGTATCCACACTAAAGCGGCGGCGACTGCCCCGCCAAATGTACCAGAGGTTTGATAAAACAGGAGAAAACCGTGAAGCGCGTAACAACGATTCTTACCGTGGCGGCTGCTGCCGCGCTGTGTCTGCTGGCTTCCTGCAAGAAGCAGGAACGTATCGTGTATCTGTACAACTGGACGTACTACACACCCGAAAAAGTGGTGCGGAAATTCGAGCAGGAGTTTGACTGCACGGTCAAGCTGGACAGTTATTCCACCTGCGAGGAAATGTATTCCAAGCTGCGCGCCGGCGCGAAAGGCTACGACATCGTTATTCCGTCGAACGATTTTGTCTCTATCATGCTTCGGCAGGGTATGCTCCGCGAGCTTGACCAGAGCAGGCTGACCAACGGCGGCAACATCAACCCGAAAATCCTGGAGAAAGCGACCTATGACCCCACCATGAAATACGCGGTCCCTTACGCGCTGAGCGCGACGGGCATCATGGTCAACAAGACCAAGGCAAAAGCCCCGTACGAGCGCACCTATGCCGTCCTCGCCGACCGCCAGTTCAGGGGACACGCCACGATGATGGACGACATGCGCGAAGTGCTCGGCTGCGCGCTCGTGTACCTCGGCAAGGACATGAACAGCCTCAACCCCGCCGACCTCGATGCCGCCTACGCCGTGGTCACCGGGCAGTGGAAGCCGAACATCATCAAATTCGACGCGGAGGGATTCGGCAAGTCGTTCGCGAGCGGCGACTTCTGGCTGTGCCAGGGCTATCCCGAAATCGTCTACGGCGAGGTGGACGAAAGCCGCTGGGAAGAGACGATTGACTTTTTCATTCCGCCGGAGGGCGGTCCTGCCACCTTGGACAGCATGGTCATCCTCAAGGACGCGCCGCATTACGAGCTGGCGAACGAGTTCATCAACTTCATGCACCGCCCCGAAAACTACGCGCTGTTCATTGACGAATTCCGCTACCCGAACGTCGTGAACCCGAGCGCGGACGAATTCATCACCACCAAGCCCATGTACGACCCGGAACAGGCGATGCGCTGTACGCTCAAAGAGGATCTGGGCGACGGGCTGGATTTGTACAACGCGCTGTGGCAGAAAATCCGCTTTACCGACTGACGGTGCTGTCCGCGGAGCGCGCGCGCCCGATCCGGTATTCCACATAGCGTACGCGCTGCTCTTCTACGGCGCGCCGGATCTGGCGTTCGCGCGCGCTTAACTGCGCGTCGCCCGTCTTCACCTCAATCAGCAGAATCTCCTCGATGTCCTGCCCGGCCGCCGCGCCGGGAAACGCGATAAAATCAATCGGCTTGCCCACAAAGCGCGCGTCCGCAGGATTGCACGGAAAGCGCGGCAAAAACGGCGCGACCTGCTCCCCCGCCTGCCCGCCGAGCACCGCCCGCGAGCGTTTGAGCGCGTCCTGCCGGATTCGGTTTGCCTCATGCCGGAACGACGCGCGCGCCGCTGCCTTGCCCGCACAGAACGCGGCGGTCGCCACGGCAAGCAGCAGCACCACGCCGCCAAGCGCAATCAGCAAAAGCACGGCAAGCGGCGCGGTCGTCAAAGCCTCCAACGGAAGCGACAGGGATTGCATGATGCTCATACTGTATTATCGTGCAGATTCTGCCGATATTTGACAGAGACACGTGTCAAAACGGATTTGGCAAGGGGTTTATATGAAACGGACGCTCGCGCTGCTGGCAGTGTTCTGCGCGGCGGCGGCACTCGGCGCACAGGACGGAACGCTGCTGCGCTTCAAGTACAAGAAAGACGACAACTACCGCATCCTTTCCACCGTGCGCGAGGACGTAAAAGTGAACGGAAGGCTCAACCACCGGGCAGAAATCGTGAGCCGCGTGACCATTACCGTGACCGACGTGGACGAAAACGGCACCAGCACAATGGACGGCACGTTCATGACGAGCGAAAAATCGACGGGCGCGGGCGGAAACGAGCGGCTCGGCTGGGGCGAAACGTTCCAGAGCCAGTACAAGCGCGACGCGCGCGGCACGTTCGACATTGCGGACACGTTCTTCATGCCGACTATCCGCGACATGCCCATTTTGCCCGAGCACCCCGTCAAAGTAGGCGACACCTGGACGGCGAGCGGCTACGAGGCGGAAGACTTGCGCCGCGAGCCGCTGTTCCTCGAAAAGCCGTTCAAAGTGCCGTTCGTCGCGGAATACGAATACCTGCGCGACGAAGAAGGCGTTTCGTCGGACGCAAAGCACACCGCAAAGACATTCCAGGTCATCAGCGTGAAGTACAACCTGTTCTACGAAAGCCCGCTCCCCGACGACGCCTGGCAGCTGGGCGACATTCCCGCGGCGACGATGGGCTATTCGCACCGCATCATCTACTGGGACAACGAAAAAGGACAGATCGACCACGCCGACGAGCAGTTCCGCATCGTCATCGAAAGCGCGCGGGGCAACCGCTTTGACTTTTCGGGGACGACGCACGAGGAAATCACCGAATTCACGCGCACGGCGACGGAAGAAACGCTGAAAGACGTGCAGGAAAAAATCGAGCAGCTGGGCTTGCAGGATGTCAGCGTGACCAAAGGCGAAAAAGGACTGACGATCAGCGTGGAAAACATTCAGTTCAAGCCCGACAGCGCGGAGCTGACGGAACGCGAGCAGGCAAAAATCAGGAAAATCGCCACCATTCTGGAAGCCTATCCCGACAACGACCTGCTCGTGAGCGGGCACACGGCACTGGCAGGAACGGAAACCGCCCGCCAGCAGCTGAGCGAAGCGCGCGCGGAAGCAGTCGCTGACTTCCTGACGGGCATGGGCGTACGGGAGAAAAACCGCGTCTTTACGCAGGGATTCGGCGCACGCATCCCGATTGCCTCGAACAAAACGGAAGAAGGCAAGGCAAAAAACCGCCGCGTAGAAATCACGATTCTGGACAAATAACGCCGCGCGTCACAGCCGGACGGGTACGCCCGCGGCAGCCAAGTCTTTTTTGATGCCGCCGACGGTGTAGCCCATGGAATGCACCATGCTCGCAATGAGCGCGGCATCGGCCTTGCCCTGCGTCAGCACGTCCGCCAGATGCTGCGGCGTGCCGCCGCCGCCCGACGCAATCACGGGAACGGGAACGCTTTCCGCAATCATCTTGGTGAGCGCAATCTCATAGCCCTGCCGCACGCCGTCCGCGTCAATCGAATTCAGCACGATTTCGCCCGCGCCCAGTTCCACGGCATGCACCGCCCATTCCTTTGCGTCCCAGTCCGTCCTGACGCGCCCGCCGTTGATATACACGCGGTAGCCGGACGGCGCGGTCGCGTCACGGGCGGCATCCATGCCCAGCACAATGCACTGATTGCCGAACACGCGCGCGCCCTCGCTGATCAGCTGCGGATTCTTGACCGCCTGCGAATTCAGGCTGATTTTTTCCGCGCCCGCAAGAATCGTGGAGCGGATGTCCGCAATCGTGCCGATACCGCCGCCCACGCAGAACGGAATGAACACCTTGCTCGCCACGCGGCTGATAATGTCCAGCATCGGACCGCGCCCGCGCGCACTCGCCATGATGTCGTAGAACACCAGTTCGTCCACGCCCTGCCGGTAATAGGCCGCCGCCATATCCACCGGGTCGCCGATGTCGGCATTGTTCTGAAACTTCACGCCCTTTGTCGTGCGTCCGTCCTTCACGTCAAGGCAGACGACAATACGTTTTTTCAGCATCGCTCCGCCCCAAGATAGTTTTTCAGGATTCGCAGCCCCGCCTCGCCCGATTTTTCGGGGTGGAACTGAAACGCCGTCACCGAACCGCGCGACACGCATGCGGGAACGGCGCACCCGTAATCCGCCGTCGCCTTGATGATGTCCGCGTCGTCAGGCTGAATGAGATACGAATGCACAAAATAATAGTCGCTATGCGCGGGAACGCCGTCAAAAAGCGGGCTGCCGCCGTTCACATACGTCACGTCGTTCCAGCCCATGTGCGGCACTTTCCGCCCGGGCGCGATGCCCGCCTCGTCCCAGACGCGCCGGAAATGCCGGATCGTGCCGGGAAGCAAGCCGAGACAGTCAACGTCGCCTTCTTCGGAATGGTCAAAGATGATGTGCGAACCAAGGCAGATGCCCAAAAGCGGTTTTTCCGCCTTTGCCCAATCACGCAGGAACGAATCGAATCCCGTCCTGCGCAGCTGCTCCATTGCGTAGGCCGCCTCGCCCACGCCGGGAAAAATCAGCTTGTCCGCCCGCTCCAAGTCGCGCGGATTCTGAGAAAGCACGTAATCCGCACCCAATGAAGCCAACGCCCGCTCCACGCTCTTGATGTTGCCCGCGTTATAATCGACAATTCCTACCATACGATTGCTGAATTCTAGCAAGGACGATAAAGCAAGTCAAGGGGCGTGCCGATAATAAACTATGCTTGCCCAACTGTTGCCCGTCCTCATGAACGTGCTCACGAACAAACTGGTCATCACCTGCGCAATCATCGTGTTCCTGTACATTAATTTCGTCTGGTTCGTGGCGCGCTACCACAAAAAGCCGCCCGCACCCAAACGCCGAGTCGTCGTGCGCGCACCCGAGCCGGAAGCCGCGCCAGCCGACGCAGGGAATGCAGACGGCGGCGGAGACGACGGGGAATAACCGTGCGCAGCGGCGACGGTTTCGCACCGATGTCCACCCGCCCCCGCCACAACCGCCCGCAGATGCGCACACGCCCTTCGCTGACCAGCTGCGCAAGCACTTCTTCCACATCGGACGCTTCCCACACATTGCTGCCGAACAAGGCGCGGTCATGCCCGTTCAGCACGTCCACCAGATGGCCGACCAACTCATCGCGCGTGTACAGGCGGCGGTTGCGCCGAATGAAGCGCAGCACACGTTCCGCGTCATCGGCGGCGGCAGAAATCGGCTTGCCCGCACGCGCAGCGTCGCAGATGTCGCAGCCGCTGCAAACGACTGTTTCGGCGGCAAACTGATCCAGCATGAACTGCCGGCGGCACGACGCGCTCCGCGCAAATCCGCCCATCAGTTTTTCCCGGCTGCCGGGGAGTACTTGCCGGCAACGCAGGTCGTCCGCATGGCTCCACACCAGCACCGACTGTGTCTCCGCCCCGTCACGACCAGCGCGCCCCGCTTCCTGCACGAAATTTTCCAGGTGCGCGGGCGCGTCCAGATGCACTACGGTACGGACATTCCCCTTGTCCATTCCCATGCCATACGCGCACGTCGCCGTCAGAATGCCGTCGCCGCTCGCAAAAAACCATGACTCCACGGCAGCCTTCTCCGCCTTGGTCATGCCCGCATGGTAAAAACGCACGTGTTCGCGCCCGACGTATTCGGCAATCAGGCGCGCCATGCTTTCCGTGCGCGGGCGCGTCCCGCAAAACACGATGAGCGGCCGCGCCGACTCCGCGACGGCACGAAGGACGGCTTTCTGCTTTGCATACGCAAAGCGCACCGCATAGTGAATGTTCGGGCGATCGCTGCCGCCCTGAATGAGGTGCGCGCCGCCGTCAAACAGAATCTCGCGCATCCGTTGCAGCACGGGCAGGCTTGCCGTCGCCGTAAACGCCGTCACCACCGGCACACCGAGCCGTTTGATGATGCCGCCGAGCGTCAGATAGGCAGGGCGGAACTGGTCGCCCCACTCGCTCACACAATGCGCCTCGTCAACGGCAACATGCGCAATGCGGCACTCGGCAAGGCGGCGCACCAACGCCTCGTTCTGCAAGACTTCGGGATTGGCGATGATGACCCGCGCCGCGCCGCTTCTGATCCGGGCAAAATTGACCTCGCGTTCGGCCTCGCTCTGCCCGCCCCGGAACATGACCGCGCCGACGTTCCCGTCCTGCATACGGCGCAGCTGATCCGCCATGAGCGCAAGCAACGGATATACCACGAGCGTCGGTCCGGGCAACAGCAGCGCGGGAACAAGAAAGCACAGCGACTTGCCCGCACCGGTCGGCAACAGCACGATCTGCCTGCCCCAGCACACGAGGTCGTCCTCGCAATCGTCCGCCAGCCGCTCCCCGGCACATGCCGCCGCCGCGCTGTCCATAATATTGGCAATCACCAGTTTCTGCCAGGCGAACAGGTAACGCACTCCGAACGCCTCCCACGCCGCGCGCTCCATATCGTCCCGCTGCACGGACTCCGCGTCAAACTGCCAATCACGCCCCGCCTCAAAAATCGTCTGTTCCATATCTATATATGTGCGCCGGCCGTGCGATTTCGGCGAAAAATGTGCGAAAAAAATGAAAAAAAATCCGAAAACCTCTTGACACGATGATGGGGGGGGTAAACTGGAGCATCTTTTTTTCATTCGAGGAGGATTGCATGAAAAAACTGACAAAAATTGCCGCCACGCTCGCGGCACTGGTACTCGCCCTCGCCCTTGTAGGCTGCGACAACGAAGAGCCAACGGAGGAAAACGGACAAGCCGACTGGAGCGGCTTTACCATGGTCGATTCCGTGGACAAACTCGACTTCAAGGTCGGGAAATACGAACTGAAAGAAATGCAGTACGCCGACATGGGAACTTACACAGGTTGCTATGATATTGAAATCTTATCAGCAGAGATGGTGACTGTCAAAGATAAATTGAGCATAACCAAATTCAACAATAAGACTGACTATGAAAAACGCAAAGCGAAGTATGAAAGCAAAGGAGACTTTGATGATATTATGACGACCGATGACAATACCCTTACCATAACGATGACCTATTCCGACGACCCCTATTCTACGTCAATCTCTAGCTTCAAAAAAGATTTCTTCCCAGAGGAAGACATTTATGCCGATTACTCCGAAACATACACCGACAAGAAATGCGGCAGCAAGAACGGCGTAATTCAGATGTCGTACACGACAACTTACACCGCTTCAGCGGCAGACGGCGGTCAGACAGAAATATATCACTGCATCATAACGCTCACGCCGCAGAAGTAGTCACGCTACCATACCACACGGAAAGCCGTTGCGGAATGGCAATGGGCAGTGTTTCCTGCCACGAAAGCAGGCAAAACAGAGGATGATAGCCCATTCCTGTGCCAGTTGTCAACCAAAAACACGCCGTGTTTTAAAAATTATACGGCGTGTTTTTTAAAAGTACGGCGTATTTTTTAGGAAAACACGCCGTACTTTTTTCACTGGCAGCGGGTTTCATGCCCCCGACACTCGCGCATGAAACTGCGTTGCGAATAGCGTCGGGGTATGTTAATTTGCCCGAAATCAAGGCAACCGCCCCAAATAACGAAGCGGGTTCTTAGGGCGGAAGCCCTAAGCGGTGCTGGAAGAGAGAGGGGGCTTGGGGGAGAGAGACCACGCTTCCGAGTAGAGGTCCCTCTCTCCCCCAAATCGTTCCCACCGCTTCCAAGCGGTAAAAAACCGGGGTTTTAGGGGCAGCGCCCCTAGGAGAGGGGGGTAGCGCAAGCCCCGCAGGGGCTGGAGCGAGGGGGAGACTTCCCCCGCACTCTTGCGCTTTCCCGCGTTATGCGCTACACTCGGTAGCATATACGAAGTCGGCAGAACTACTGCCTAACGAGCCTACGAACGCTCCTATCACTTCACCGGATTTTCACGGAGGACGCATGAACAGATACGTCAAACGGTACGGGGTGGACGCGCTCGGCGGCATGGCGCTCGGCTTGTTTTCCACGCTCATCATCGGGCTGATTATCGGACAAATCGGCAAATTTTTTCCCGGCACGGCGGCACTGACCCAAACGGCGGGCGGCGGCACGAAAGCGTTGGTGTATGCGGGGCAGTTTTTGGTCAAAATCGGGCAGCTGCTGACGGTCTTTACGGGCGCGGGGATTGCGGTGGGCGTTGCCCATGCGCTTGGCGCGCCGAAACTTGCGGTGTACGGCAGCATCGTGACCGGCACGATCGGTGCGTACGCGCCCGCATTCATCGGCGCGGTCACGGCGCAGTCATTTGCGTTGGTCTCGCAGACAGGCGCGATTACGCTGGCAGGACCGGGCGACCCGCTGTCCGCGTTTGTGGCGGCGTTGGTCGGTGCGGAACTCGGTCGGCTCGTGTCCGGGCGCACCAAGGTCGATATTCTGGTCGTCCCGGCGGTGACGATCCTTTCGGGCGCACTCGTGGCGGTAGTGTTCGGTCCCCCGCTCGCGGCAGGCGCGCGGATGCTCGGCAACGCCATCAACCTGGCGACCGAATTGCAGCCGTTCTTTATGGGCATTATCCTGAGCGTCGTCATGGGCATGATCCTGACGCTCCCCATTTCTTCGGCGGCGATCGGTATCATGCTCGGGCTGACGGGACTTGCCGGCGGCGCGGCGACGGCGGGGTGCAGCGCGCAGATGATTGGCTTTGCGGTCATCAGCTTTGCGGACAACGGCTTTAACGGGCTGTTCGCGCAGGGAATCGGCACGTCAATGCTCCAAATTCCGAACATCGCCAAAAATCCGCGGATTTGGATTCCGCCCACGCTCGCGAGCGCGGTTACCGGCCCGATTGCGACGTGCCTACTCAAGATGAAGACGCTCCCCGCCGGGAGCGGCATGGGCACGAGCGGACTGGTCGGGCAGATTATGACCTACCAGGCGATGGCAGGCGAATCGGCGGCAGGGGTCATCATCGCCAAAATGCTGCTGATCGACTTCCTGCTCCCCGCCGCGCTGAGCTACGCAATCTACCGCTACCTGCTGAAAAAAGCATGGATTCGCCCCGGCGACATGAAACTGGAGGCGTGAGTGCGAATGCCGCTACACAAAAAACCACGCCATATTGTATCGATGAGGAATGCTTTTATTACGACAAAAACAGTGTTGTGCGTGCTTAAAAAACAAATGGTAAGGATAATTTTATGTATCCTTACCACAAATGCAGGTAGCTTATGCCACACAATGATGTTTTTTACTTTTTGGTTACGTTCATTTTTTGCGGTCCGAGCTTGAACACCGTTTCGGCAGTGTCTTTCGTCGCAATGGTGATTTCGCCTCATACGCCGACTGCCTCAACGACAACAGGCAGCACCAAGCGATGAGCCATTTTACAAGAAATAGGGGGGGAGTAATGTCAAGTGGGTGAACTGTTTTTTCTAAGATTTTCTAAGCAAAAGCCGAACGAAATGCCCGCGCCCTGCTCAATAACGTCATGGTTTTGAGCAGGGCGCGCAGCGTATGCAACGGCACACGCCGCGTCGTCCGTCAAAATTCGTTTTTCTTCCGGTTTGCCTTTTTGTAGGCACTCGCGCCCACACGTTCTGTCGGCGTATGCACGTTCGCGCGTCCGTGGTCGCTCCTAAATCCGCGCGATTTTTTGCCGTCCCAGTCGCCCCTGCCAAAATGCCGGTCTCCGCCACCCGCGCCGAACCGTCTGCCGCCGCCAAAGCCGCGCCGTCCGCCACGGTCTCCGCCGCCCCTGTCCGCGCCGCCGGATTCCTGCGTGTCCACATGGATATGCGGCAACGAGCGGTCGTCCTTTGCCATTTGCAGCACTTTTTCGGCAGAGGCAAGCGGCAGGCTTATCAGGCTGAAATTCTGCGTCACCTCTATGCGGTCAACTTTGTGCCCGGGAATGTGCAGCAGCCCGCTGAAATATGCCGCAAGTGAGCGGGCGTTGTAGCCGTCGCGCTTGCCCAGCTGCACGTACAGCCGCTTTTGATCCGGGTCAACCACGACGCTCCTGCCGCCTTTGCCCGGCCGCGAACCCGTACACTCGCGGATGTCGCCATAGTGGCTTTTGTCCAGCGTCTTGCCGTACCAAGCGGAAAGCACGCCCGCAAGCACGGTCTTTGCGTCCTGATTCTCGCACAAATCTTCTGCCATCTGCGCGTAGCCGTCGTCCGCCGGATGTTCCAGCTGCGTTTTCAGATGCTCCAGCATCCGGGCGCGCTTGGTGTTCAGCACGTCGTCCACGCTCGGCACGGTGCCTTCCTGCATCTCGCCTTTTGCGGCACGGCGCACGGCATTGCGCAGGTATTCCAGGCGGCGGCGTTCTTCGGGACGGAGGAACGTGACGGCACTGCCTGTCGCACCCGCGCGTCCCGTGCGTCCGATACGGTGCACATAGGTCGCCGCGTCAAACGGCAACGAATAATTGATTACGTGGCTCAGCCCGCTGATGTCAATGCCGCGCGCGGCAACGTCGGTCGCGACCAGCACACGCGTCTTTTTGCTGCGGAACCGCGCAAGGATTTTTTCGCGCTGCCCCTGCGGAATGTCGCCGTGCAACGCCGCGACCTCGTAGCCGCGCTCGTCGAGCAGGCGGCTCACCAAATCGGCATCGTTTTTCGTCTGCGTAAAGACAAGCCCGTAAAAATCGGGTGAGATGTCAATCAGGCGCACGAGCGCTTCGATTTTGTCGCCCTCACGCACGAACAGATAACTCTGGTCAATCAGCAGCGGCTCTTCGACAAAGCCCTCTTCCTCGCAAATCTCATAGTCGCCCATGAATTCTTCGGCAATCTTGAGAATCGGCTTGGGCATGGTCGCGCTGAAAAGCAAAATGCGGCTGTTCGGATTCGCCTGCGCAAAAATCGCCTCGATGTCCTCAACAAAGCCCATGTCGAGCATTTCGTCGCCTTCGTCCAGGATAAAATAATCGATCTTGTCGATTTTGAGCGTGCCGCGCTCCAAATGATCCTGCACACGGCCGGGCGTTCCGACCACGATTTCCACGCCGCGCTTGAGTTCGTTAATCTGCTTGTTGTATGCCGCGCCGCCGTACAGCACGCTCACACGCGGAAACTCGCCGTCGCCGAACGACTGCAATTCCTTGCACGTCTGCACGGCAAGCTCGCGTGTCGGCTCAAGCACGAGCGCACGAACGCCGTCATGCTGCCCCCGAATCCGCTGCACGATCGGCAGCCCGAACGCGGCAGTCTTTCCCGTTCCCGTGCGCGCCTTTGCGATGATGTTCGCGTCACCGTTCAAAAGGCGCGGAATCGCCAGCACCTGAATCGGGCTGGGCACTTTAAATCCTTTGCGCTCAACGGCGGCAAGCGTCGCTTCGTCCAGCCCCAAATCCTCAAAAGAAATTTCTTCACTGTCGGCGCGCTCTTCCGTTTCGACCGCTTCCGTATCGACGACCTCGGTATCGACCGCCTCAGTGACTTCCGTCTCTGTCTGTTCAACCTGTTCTACAACCTGCTCGGCTGTCTCTTCTATTATATTTTCCATAAATAAGTATCTCACTATAAAGGAAAGGAAGAATAATTGCAAGTTCTTCAATTTTATGCTATAATGCAACGATATGAGTGAGCTACAGTTCAGTATCGACCAAAAAATCGTCTATCCGAGCCAAGGTGTCGGCAGGATTATAGAAGTTTTTGAAAAACAGTTCAACGAAAAGACGACGCAGTATTATAAAATTTACATCGACGTTTCCGACATGATCGTGATGGTTCCCGTGGACAACGCGGCGGGGCTGGGAATTCGGTCGATTGTCGGCGAAGCGGAGGCACTTGCCGCGCTGGAGCTGCTGGGCGAGACGATCGAGCCGATTACGTCCGACTGGAAACTGCGCTATCAGCAGAATTTGGATTTGCTCAAAAAAGGCACGATTGCCGACATCGCGAACATCGTGCGCAGCCTGTACCACCGCTCCAAGGTAAAGGAGCTGCCCATTTTGGAGCGCAAGCTGTACGATAACGCGCGCAAACTGCTGATTGACGAGATTGCGTCCGCAACGGGCAAGAGCGAAAAAGAAGTGGAATCGATGATTCACGCAAAACTTGAGCCGCTCGGCACGATAAACGTCAAAAAAGCGATTCTCGATCCCAACGACGAAGACGACGATGACGAATTCTCCGACGACTTCAACTCCTCAGGCAACGACGATGACGATGATGAGGACGACGATTCCGACGACGACGCAATGGACGATGATGACGAATAAGCCCGACGGAAAGCCGGGACGCGCCGTGCTCGTGCTGGTTGCGGCGGGTTCGTCAAGCAGAATGGGCGGCAAAAAGAAAGAATACTTGCCAATGAACGGCGGCACGGTGCTCGCATCTGCCGCCCGTATTTTTTTGCAGACGCTTCCTTTTTCAGTGGTGGCGGTCGCCTACCCCGCCACACAAACGCCCGGCAAGAGCGAAGAAAATGGGCGCGCCTGCCGCGAAGCCTTGTTCTCCGACCAAGCCGTCGCTTCGTTCCATACGTCCGCGCAGACGGAATTCTTGTTCGTGGAAGGCGGCGCGACGCGGCAGCAGAGCGTCCTGAACGCGCTCGAAGCCGTGGCAGAACAATGCGGCGGCGAAAATCCGTTGGTATTCATTCATGACGGCGCGCGCCCGTTCGTCTCCGCGCAGATTATCCGCGACTGCCATACGGCGGCGGCACAGTATGGCGCAGCCGCGCCCGCAATGCAGCCGACCGACACGCAAAAAGAAACCGACGCGCAGGGATTTGTCACCCGCCACCTGACCCGCGCCCGCCTTGCCGCCGTGCAGACACCACAAGCGTTCCGGTTTCAGCCGCTGCTGTCGGCGCACCGGGCTGCCGCACAACAGCACATCGACTGCACCGACGACACGGAAATTTGGGATCGGTTTGCCGCCGACGGAAAAACATACCGTCCGACTAAAATAGTGGCGGGATCGCACGAAAACAAAAAAATAACCTACCCGTCGGACATTCCTGCGCCGCCGGCATCGGTGGACGCGCCGTGCATTCGCACGGGACTGGGCTATGACAAGCACGTACTGGTTACCGGCAGAACACTGATGCTCGGCGGCGTGGCAATCCCGTCCGACAAAGGTGAGGCGGGGCATTCTGACGGCGACGTGCTGCTCCACGCCATTACCGACGCGCTGTTAGGGGCGGCCGCGCTCGGCGACATCGGGTCGTACTTTCCCCCGGACGACGCGCAATGGAAAGACGCGGATTCAAAACAACTGCTCGCGACCGTGTGGAACGACATTACCGCCGCGGGGTGGTCGCTCGGCAACATAGACTGCGTGATTGCGCTTGAGCAGCCCAAATTCCTGCCGCACCGCACTGCCGTGTGCGCGTCAATCGCCGCTGTCCTGGGCGTACCAACGGAACAGGTTTTTGTCAAGGCAAAAACCGGCGAAAAAACCGGCGATGTCGGGACGGGCAAAGTCATCGAAGCCACCGCCACGTGCCTGCTGTTCAGACGCTAGTTGCTCGGCATTTCCAAAATCAGCTCGACCTCGCCTTCGCTCCGCTTCATGCGGCGGGCGATTTCGTCAACCGTCCAGCCCTGCCGCTTGAGCTGAATAATCGTCTCGCGGTCCTGCGGCGTAATGCGGCTGGACTGCGGTCCCGGATTTTTTGCCATGTCCGCCTGCGTCGCCCGCAACAGCAAACTCATCTTGTCGTCAATCTGCTTGTCCAAATGCTGCAAACGGGTTTCCGCACCGGCAATACCGTTCCGGGCCGCCTGAATCTGCTGCATCCGCGCTTCGGTGTCCGCGAGCAGATTCTGTATTGACGTGACCTTATCCACCGCGTCGTTAATCTTGCCGCTGCTCGTCATGAGCGAATCGATGTCGCGCTGTATAGTCTTAATCGCCTCGGGAAGGTCAGAGGTCTGCCGCAACGCATTGCCCAGACGCTCTTCCAAATTTTTGAGGTTCTCAAAACTCCTATCCACGTCGGAAGAAACCTGCTCAATCACTTCCTGTTTTTTCTCCAGGCGGTCATACCGGCTGGAAATGTCGCCCAGCGTCTCCTGGAATTTCCGCACCGAAACCTGCACGGCCTGCAAATCGTCGCTCGTCGTGGTCAGCTCGCGGATTTTCTCGTCCATTTCGCCGCTCATGGTGACGAGCCGGTCAAATTTGTGCTCCATCGAATCGATATGATTCTTTTCCGTGACGAAACGGTTGAGCTTCCGGTTCATGTCATCGTTCAGCGTCTGAATCTGGCTGAAATGCGCCTGCAAATTCTGCATGGCAGACTGATAGTTTTCTATCTTGGCAAGCTCATTTTTCAGCATACTGATTTCAGAATCCAGCTTTGCCTTCAGCGCGTCCGCCGTCTGATACACCTGCATCTGCGCGGTGAACGCCTTGACTTTCTGGTCGATATCGCTGAAACGCATTTGCAGATCATTGGTATCGGTCTGCATGCGCATCGTTATCTCGGCCTCATGCCGATCGGTCTCTTCGGTGACGTTCTGAATCTGCGTGCGCAGTTCGCGCAGGGCTTTTTCGGACTCGGCATTCTGCTCGCGCACACGCCGCTGCGTCTCTTGCAACATCTCCTCGTACAGCCGCTGCTGCTCGGCGAGCGTCTGATCGGAGCGGGTCTGATAATCCGCGAGCGCGGCTTCGATTTTTTCCTGCAAGCCGTCCACGTCGGCGACGATGCCGCGCTGCCTTGTCTGCGCCGACTCCGCAAATTCCTTGAGGTTCTGGTCAAACTCATTGCGGATTTCCTCAAACCGCTGATTTGAAGCGGCATGCAACGAGCCAATCTGCTTGGTGAACAACTCTTTCGTCTGGTCAAACTGCACTTTAAGCTGAGCGCGCCACGCCTGAAAATCGCCGAGCATCGCGTCGATGTTGGACTTGTGCGCTTCCTGCCGATCCTGCACGCTCTGCTCAATGGCGGCCAGCTTTTCGCCGGTTTCCCGCTGCGTCTTGGCAATCTCATCGTCAATACGCCGCGTGTAAGCGTCTAAATTCGTCTTGACAAGCGTGTTGAAGCCGTCCGTCGCCGTCTGCAAATCGGCATTCGTCCGGTCCGTAAACGAACGGACGGTCTGCTCCGCGTCCGCCACCCGCTGCCGGATGTCCTCCAGCGATTTTACCAGGTCCGCCTCATAGCGTTCCGTCTGCTCGCGGTTCTTCGCCTCCAGCTCGGAAAAATTCGCCTTGATGTTTTCGGCATATTTCTGCTCAAGCTCGCGGCGGCCGTTCTCAAAATCGCCGGTCAGCACGACCAGCTTTGAATCAAGGTTCTGTTTCCATGCGTTCAGGTCGTCGTCAATCTTACTGCTGCGCCGCCGCAAGTCCGTGGTGAAATTCTCCTCAAAATCCTTGAGCGTCGCGCTCACGTTGTCGCTCGCGGTCGCCTTGATTTTGTTCAAATTTTCTTCCAAAAGGGCAATCTGCGCGACGATGCCATCGTTGTTGTCCTTGACGCTCTGCGCGAATTCGGCCTGCCGCTGTTTCTGCGCCTCCGTGAATGCCGTGAATTTGTCGGTCACGCGCCCTTCGGTCAACTCCAACGCCTGCCGCAGGTTTTTCTCCAGCACGTCAACGTCCGCGCCGATTTGCTCCAGTTTGCCAAAACGATATTCCAGATTGCTGCGGTATTCGGCAATCTGCCCTTCCACGAGCGACAGCAGTTCCGTCTGCTTGGTGTCATACACGGCAGAGACTTTTTCCGTGAGTTGCGCAAGTTTTTGGCTGACGGCGGCGATCTGCTCGTCCGCCTGCTTTTGGAACGCCTGCAAATCCGCCTTCGTCCGCTCCGCCGCCTGCAAACTTCCTTGCAGCACGGCGACCGTACCGTTCATGCTGTCCTGCATTGCGGACAGTTTTCCTTTGATCTTTTCATCGACGGCAGTAACCGCCACCTGCACGTTGTCCTCAACCGCGCTGATTTTTTGCCGGAGTTCCCCGCTGACATCGGCGACCGTCGCGTTCACGTTGTCTTTTATCGCCGTGATTTTTGTCCTAAACTCGCCGTCAAGGGACGTGACTGCCGTGTTCACGTCGTTCTGTATCGCGCTGATTTTGCCCCTGACTTCCTCGCCAATAGTGCCGACCGCCGCGCTCACGCGCTCCTGCATCGCGCCGATTTTTTCCCGGACCCGCTCATCGACCGCGCTGACTGCCGTGTTCATATCGTTCTGTATCGTGCCGATTTTTTCTTTCACCTCGCCGTCAAGCGCGCTGACCGCCGTGGTCATGTCGTTCTGTATCGTGCTGATTTTGCCCCGGACTTCCTCGCCGATACTGCCGACCGCCGCGTCCAGGCGTTCCTGCATCGTGCCGATTTTTTCCTTGACCTCGCCGTCGAGCGCGTTGACCGCCGTGTTCACCGCGCCCTGCATGGCCGTAATCCTTCCGCTCAGCTCCGTGTTGACGCTGTTGATTGTCGCGCCCACGCCGTCCTGCATCGCGGTGATTTTTTCATCCACCGCCGCTTTGTAGCTGTCCAGCTGCCGGGACGCAACGCGCTCCAACTGCGAAAGCGCAAGATTCCCTTTTTCGTCCGCGTCCGCGAGCGCCTTTTCGTACAATTGATCGTACCGCGCCTGTATGTCCGCCATCTGCTTTTCAAGCGAGGCGCGCAGGGTCTCCAAGGTCTTGCCGTTGCCGTTCACTTCCGCGCTCAGCTCGTCCGCCATGCGCTTTGCCTGCTCAAGCGACCCGCTGAACTGATTCCTGACCGCCTCGGTCGCGCCGCGCAGCTGCTCGGAAAGCTCCGCCACCTTTGCCTGCACCTGCGCCTCATGCCCCACGAGCGCGGCTTTGAGGTCGTCGCCATATTTTGTCTCAATGGAGCGGCGGTCATTCTCAAAATCGCCCGCGAGCGAGGCAAGCCGCTCCTCCATGTGCTGTTTCCATGCGTTCAGCTCATCGTCAATCCTGCCGCCGCGCCGCTGCAAGTCCGCGCTGAAATTCTCCTCAAAATCTTTGAGCGCCGTGCTCACGTTGTCGCTCGCGGTCGCCTTGATGTCGTTCAGATTTTTTTCCAGGAGGTCGATTTGCCCGGCAATGTCGTCGCTGTTCAGCTTGACCGTGCGCGCGAATTCCGCCTGCTTGCGCTCCTGCGCCGCCGTGAACGCCGTAAAGTCGCTGACGACGCGCCCCTGAGTCTGCTCCAGCGTCAGCCGCAGGTTTTTCTCCAGCGAATCCACGTCCGCGCCAATCTGCTCCAGCCTGCCAAAACGATATTCCAGATTCTTGCGGTATTCGGCGAGCTGGCTGTCCACCAGCGACAGCAACTCCGTCTGCTTGGTGTCGTACATGGTAGACAGCCGCCCCGTCAGCTGCTCAAGTTTTTTGCTGACAGCGGCAATCTGCTCGTCCGCCTGCTTCTGGAACACCTCCAAATCAGCCTTCGTCCGTTCTGCCGTCTGCAAGCTTCCCTGCAAGCCCGCGACCTTATCGTTCATGTCGTCCTGCACCGCGCTGATTTTGCCCTTGATTTCCCCGTCAATGGCCGTAATCGTCGCGTCCACTTCGCTATGCATATCGTTGATTTCGCGCTCAATCTTGGTCTTGAAGAATTCCAGATGCCGCGCGGATTTTTCCTGGAACTCGTTGTATTTCGCCGTCTCTTTTGCGTCCGCCTCCGCGACCGCCTTTTCGTACAGCTGGTCGTACCGCGCCTGCACGTCAATCATCTGCTTTTCAAGCGAGGCGCGCAGGGTCTCCAAGGTCTTGCCGTTGCCGTTCACTTCCGCATGCAGCTCGCTCGCCGTTTTCTTTGCCTGCACGAGCGTGTCGCCGAACTGTTTTTTGATTGCGTCCGTCTCGCCGCGCAACTGTCCGGAGACTTCTGCGATTTTCGTCCGCATCTGCGCCTCAAGCTCTTTGGTACGCGCGCCCAGCTCCCGGACAAAGGCATCGTTGCGCGCCTGTATCTGCTCGCTCAGCCGCTTGAACGCCGTGTCGTCCAATTGCGCCGCCCGCTTCGCCGCCTCATCGTACGCCCGCCTGATGTCCGCCTCCAGCTTGGCAAGCATCTTTTCGCTGCGGTCCGCCGCCGCCCTTGTGGACTGATCGACCTGCTGCGCCCGCAGCTGGTACTGGTTCAGCAGCTCCGTGCCAATCATCTTGAGGTTCTCCTCGTTGCGCGCGGCGAATTTCTCGTTAATCTGCGGGATTTTCTTTTCGATGGCATCCACCGTTTTTTTCTGCGCGGCAATCGATGCCGAAATATCGTCGATGACGTCCGATTCGTCGCGGATATGCGCCAGATTCTCTTCCACGCGGGCAGTCATGTCCATCAGCTCGTTGATGACCGTGCCGTAGGACGCGATTTTCTCCCCAATCGCGTCCACCGCAGAAAAATGCCGCTCAAAGCCGCTGCTCATCCGCTTGAAGTCCTCAATCTGCTGCTCCAGCCGCTTCACCGCCGCCGCGGCCGTCGTCTGCCGCGTGTCAAGGTCGGCCTTCAGCCCCTCCAAATGCTCCGTCTGCCCGGCAAAATACGCATCGCACTCACCCATTTTCCGCTTCACATAATTGGTGATTTTGCCCATGCTGTTGTTTTCCTTGTCCAGCGACCTGAACAGGAAGATGACGGCGACTGCAATTGCCGTAGGAATAAAGACTGAGAGAACGGTCACTTTTTTACCCACCAAAAAAAGTTATCGTTATATTATAGCACAATCTGCAAGAATTGACGATAGGTAGCGAATGAAATATCGGCTTTTGGGTGCTTTAAATGCAGGATTCTCCGCCAGAACGGCAACAAGTACGCGCTTTTCATGCCCGCATTGTTCGCCCCGGCAACATCATAGCGGACGCTGTTGCCCACGTACAGGATGCGCTCCTCAGGCACGCCCAGCTCCCTCGCCAACACGCCGAACGGATACTTTGACGGCTTGAGCGCGCCGATTTCCTCCGAGCCGAGCACCACATCGCAGTACGGCAGCAGCCCCCACAGGTCGCCCTTCTGCGACGGCGGAAAATCCGACAGCAGCGCAATGCGGTAGCCGCTTTCCTTGATCCGCGCGAACGTCTCGTGCACATGGCGGAACGGCTTGATGCGCCGCGCAAAAAACGGCTTCAGCCCGTCGTACACAATGTCCTGAATCCGCCGCCGCGCCACTTCCGGCGCGCAATGCAGCTTGTCCGCCAAAAGCCGCGCCTGATACTCATAAAAATCCGCGAGCGGAGCCGTCTCATGCATCCGCCGCCGCACCGCGTTGAACTTGAGATAGAACGAAAAATGGCGCAGGACATGCGGCAACAGGCGCACATTGAGCGCCCAGGAAGGGTACAGCGTACCGTCAATGTCAAACGCAATCACCGAAATATCCGCAAGCATACCAAAAGTATAGAGAAGATGACGGGAAAAGTCTATCACCCCGGCAAAACCCCGCCGCCCGATTTTCTGGAGGGGCGAAGTCTCGCCCCTGCGCCGCACGCCGTTGCGGCGACACCCCACTCCAGCGGGGGACACCCCCCGCAACGCCCCCGTCCGCGCTCATTGACAAAATGCTTTTTTTTTGTATGGTATTTTGACCCCGCGCGGCATGCGCAGGGCACTATTACCCTATTCAGGAGGATGCAATGAAAAGCATCAAGAAGTATCTGTTTATCATGGCTGCGCTCGCCGCAGTCTTTGGCTTCGTCGCCTGCAGCGACGAGGACGACGATCCGTCAACCGTGGCTACGTATACGTCATCAGTCTACACGGCGACATTCTATGACGACAACACTTGGTCAACAGTCGGCAAGGTCGCCAATCAGGAAATGACCGTCGCGGCAGGAACGTACACAGGCGACCCCGCAAAAGACGGCGAAATTTCCATCACGACCACAAAATACATGGGCACAGACGGAAAACTTGCCGACGTGCCGAACGCCACCGCACAGAAAGTGACCATTTCCGGCGGAAAAATGACATTCAACAACACGCTTTACACCCGCCAGTAGCGGCATGTAAACCGAACAAAAGGCGCGGCAACAACCGCGCCTTTTCTTTTGCCCCGCACCACTGCGCCGGTAAGCAAAATCGCACTTGGACGGGTAACGGCGTTTTGCCGTTCGGGAAAAATGCGTCCAGGCAAGCAACGGCATTTTGCCGTTCGAGGAAAATGCGCCCGAACAGACAACGGCGAAATGCCGGTCGTAGAATTCCGATTGGAAAAAGGAAAACCCATTCGGGCAGCAACAAAAAAATGTTCATTACGTGCGACAGCGGGGTCTTGGGGCGACCGCCCCAAGCCGTGCTGGGAAAGGGTGAGGGTTTGGGAGAGGGAAAACCCCGCTTCGGAAGTAGAGGGGTTTCCCTCTCCCAAAAAGTTCCGCCCGCTTCCAAGCGGGAAAAATACTACCGCGGCGAAAACGCTTCCGACACGAGCACGCGCGTCAGGTGCACAAATGAATTCTTGTATTTCTGCACGAACGCATTGAACGGCACTTCCGTCCCGTTCTCGAACACGGTGACCGCAAACCGCCCGTTCTGGTCAAAATAGGGGAACAGCACGGCAGTCTGGTCAAACTTATACAGCTCGGGCGCAGCGCCGTCCACGCTCACGTAGCGGCGGCGGACAGCCGCAAGGTAGCAGTACGTCGGCTCGGTCACGGCAAGCACGTACAGCACCGGGCGCAGGCGCGCAATCGCATACCCCGAATTGCGGATATAGCCCGCCGTCTGCATGATGCCGTTCTCCGTCATCTCGCCGCTGAACGGCTCAATCGCCACGTCCACGCCGGATTCCGCATAGCGGTAATCTTTCCGCGCCTGCACCGAAACCCGCGCCGCCGCAAGGTTGCGCGTCCAGTCCAGCATGAACGAAATGCTCTCCTCCGCCTCTTTCATGCCCGCGTAGCTGAGCGGATCGTACACCACCGTCGGCTGCACGAGCGGCAGCATCTTGAGGCCGCTCCCGCTAATCGGCTCGACCAGACCGTCCACCACCCACTTAACAAATCCCGCCGCGGACAGCGAAAGCGTGTCGTTCTCCTGCTCGCCCGCATCGACCACGCGCTGCTTGCCGTCAGAAATGCGCACGGGCTTGCCGTTCTCGTCATACGCCGCGTCCTCCGCAAACGAAATGCGGCTCAGGTTCTTGCGGATCGCGCTCATCATGCTGTATTTGGGCGCATACGCGCCGGGAAAAATCTCCGCGTACCGCCACGGCAGCGCGTTCTCCGTCATCCGCAGCACGTCCGCGAGCGAAGCCGTGTACAGCTGCTCAAAGACAAAGCCCACGGGAACGGCTCGCGCCGCGTAGCAGTCGTCAATCACAAAATCGCCCAGCACCTTGTTGCGCCCGGGCGCGAACTGCACGTACACGTCGCTGTTGTTCGTGACGTACCAGCGGATTTTTTTCGCCTTGCCCGTCGCCACGTCCTTGAACAGCAGCCATGCGCCGCATGCGTCGCCGGGGTATTCCGTGGAAACCTGCGTCTCAACGCCGTGTTCCGTGTAAAAATCCACGTTCATCCGCACTTCGGGCGCGACGATAATCACGTAGTCCGTGGCGTTCTCTTCCAGCCGTACCTGAAACCGCTCGCCAATCTCGTTCGTGCGGATTTCCGCGCGGAACTGGCGCACCTCGTCAAGCGGGGCAGAAAACCACCGATCCGCGACCGCGCGGCGGATTACCGCAGAATCGGGAACGCCGAGCCGGTTGTATTCCGCGCACAGCGGGAACACGCACAGCGCGAGCAGCATCGCCCCGACAGATCGTCTTCTCATCGTCCTTGCCCTCCCCCGACCGTCACGCGGAGACCTCGCTCGTGACCGCGGGAACGTTCAGCGCGCTGACCGGATCGTCGTCGATGAACGCGCCGCCGCCCGCCGCATACTGGATGGTCGGCTCGACCGGACCGTTGCGCGTCCAGATCTTGCCGTTCTTCATTTCGTCCGGGTTCTTGCCGATGGGCGCGTTGCTCAGCAGCAGCTTCAGCCGGTTCAGCTGGTTGACCTCGGACGCGCCGGGGTCGTAGTCGATCGCCGCGATGTTCGATTCGGGATAGCGCCGGCGCAGCTCCTTGATGACGCCTTTTCCCGTGATGTGGTTGGGCAGACACGCGAACGGCTGAATACACGCCACCGTGGGCGTGCCGCCATGAATCAGCTCCACCATTTCCGCCGTCAGGAACCAGCCTTCGCCGGAAATGTTCCCCGTCTGCACGATGCCGTCCACCAGCTTCATCATCTTCCAGATAGACGTGGGCGCGTCAAAACGGCGGCTGCGCTTGAGCTGGCGAATCGTATAGCGGCGGTACAGGCCGAGCGCCCACACCAAAAAGCGCGACATCCGCTCCTCTTTCTTGGGGAACGCGAGCTGCTTGTGCAGGAACACGCCGTCGCTCATCGCATAGAAGAAAAAGTCCATGAAATCGGGCATGACGCATTCCGCGCCCTCGCGCTCGATCACGTCCACGATGTCGTTGTTCGCCGTCGGGTGGAATTTGACCAGAATCTCGCCGACCACGCCCATGCGGGGCTTTTTGACCGGCAGAATCGGCAGGTTGTCAAAATCCTTGATGATGCCGCGGATGACTTTGCGGTACGCCCGGAACGACGCGTTCTTGAGCATTTCCGTCGCCTTTTCGTTCCATTTCTCATAGAGCGCGTTCGCGCTGCCCGGCTCTTTCTCATACGGACGCACCCGGTACAGTACGCGCATGAGCACGTCGCCGATGAACATCGCCATCAGCCCGCGATTCACCATTTTGAAGGAATACGTCCAGCCCGGATTCTTCTCAAACCCCTGCACACTCATCGAAATAACGGGAATGTGTCCCCAGCCCGCGTCGTTGAGCGCGCGGCGGATAAAGCCGATGTAGTTCGTGGCACGGCAGCCGCCGCCCGTCTGGCTCATAATGAGCGCGGTTTTGTTGATGTCATACTTGCCGCTCTCCAACGCCGCAATCATCTGCCCCGTCACCAAAATCGACGGATAGCACGCGTCGTTGTTCACGTACTTCAAGCCCGCCTCCACCGCCTTGGGGTCAACCGCATCCATGACGACAAAATTGTAGCCGGAATACTGGAACGCCTTTTCCAGCAGGCGGAAATGAATCGGGCTCATCTGCGGGGACAGAATCGTGTATTCGCCCTTCATCTCCTCGGTAAAGACCGTGCGCTGGTAGGCGGCAGATTTCTTGACGACCTTGCGCGGATTGCGCTGCCGCGCCTTGACTGCCGCAATGAGCGAGCGAATGCGGATGCGGATCGCGCCGAGGTTCGAGCCTTCGTCAATCTTGATGAGCGTGTACATCCGGCTTTTCGACCGCATGATTTCGTCCACCTGATCGGCGGTCACCGCGTCAAGCCCGCAGCCGAACGACGTGAGCTGCACCAGCTCCAGATTGGGCATACCCGCCACGAAATTCGCCGCGCGGTACAGCCGGTTATGGTACGACCACTGGTCGATGATGCGCAGCGGCCGCTCCACGCTCCCCAAATGCGCCACGGAATCTTCCGTAAAGACCGCCAAGCCAAGCCCGTGAATCATCTCCGGGATGCCGTGGTTGATTTCGGGGTCAAGGTGATAGGGCCGTCCCGCCAGCACGATGCCGCTACCGCCCGTCACGACCAGCTTCTCCAACGCGTCCTCCGCCGCCCGCTCAACCTCGCGCTTGAATTGCTCCTGCTCATCCCAACCGGCTTCCACCGCCGCGAACACCTCGTCTTTCGTGAGCGCGGGAAAGTGCTTGTGAATCTCCTCATAGAAACGCTCGCACAGGCGCGGCTTGTCGTAAATCGGCAGGAACGGATTCATAAAGAAAATATCGCTGTTCTCGCGCAGTTCGTCGATGTTGTTTTTCAGCACCTCGGGATAACTCGTGACGACGGGGCAGTTGAAATGGTTGCCCGCGCCCTTGTCCTCTTTTTTCTCATACGGAACGCACGGATAAAAGATGAACGTGCAGCCCATTTTGATGAGCGATTCCAAATGTCCGTGCGAAATCTTCCCCGGATAGCAGACCGACTCGGACGGAATGGAATCGATGCCGCGCTCATAGACCATGCGGTTTGAGCGCGGGCTGAGCCGCACCTGGAATCCCAGCTTGGTAAAGACCGTAAACCACAGCGGATAGTTCTCATACATATTGAGCACGCGCGGAATGCCGACCGAACCGCGCGGCGCGTCCTCCGGGCGCAACGGCGTGTAATGATTGAACAGCCACTTGTATTTCCAGTCGAACAGGTTGGGCAGCTCGACCGCCTCGCCCGAATCCACGCCCGTATTCTCCTTGTTCGAGCCGTCAACCGCCTTGGTGTCTTTCAGCTGATGCCGCTCCAGGCCTTTTTCGCAGCGGTTGCCCGTAATGAACTGCCGCACCGCGCCGTCCGTGGAGAACGTGTTGATCGTGAGCAGGCAGTTGTTCTGGCAGCCGCCGCAGCGGGTCAAATCCAAATCGACCTTGAACGATTCCAGCTGCTCGATCGTCGCGATGTTGGAAACGATTTTCGGCGGAACCCAGCCTTTTTCCTGCCCCGGCTTGGGGGCGGTCAGGTCGCGCCACTGGTCATAGGCAATCAACGCCGAACCGTATGCGCCCATCAGCCCCGCCACGTCGGGACGGAACACCTGCACGCCCGCCACTTTCTCGAACGCGCGCAGCACCGCGTCGTTGTTGAACGTGCCGCCCTGCACCACCACTTTCGTGCCGATTTCGCTCGCGCGGCGCAGCTTGATGACTTTGAACAGCGCGTTCTTGATGACCGAATACGACAGCCCGGCGGAGATGTCGGCAATGGTCGCGCCCTCTTTCTGCGCCTGCTTGACGCGGCTGTTCATAAAGACCGTGCAGCGGCTGCCCAAATCCACCGGCTTCTGCGCGAGCAATGCAATCTTGCTGAATTCGCGCACGTCCATGCCCATTGACCGGGCAAAATTCTCCAAGAACGACCCGCAGCCCGCTGAACACGCCTCGTTCAATTGAATAGAATTAATCGCGCCGTCTTTCATGCGCAGGCATTTCATGTCCTGCCCGCCGATGTCCAGCAGGAATTCCACGCCGGGAACGAAAAAGTCGGCGGCGCGGTAATGCGTGATTGTCTCCACCTCGCCCGCGTCCACGCCGAGTGCCGCCTGGAACAACGCCTCGCCGTAGCCCGTGGACACCGACCGCGCGATGTACACGTTCTTCGGCAGCCGCCGGTACAAGTCCTTGAGCACGCGCACCGCCAGATCGACCGGGTTGCCCGCGTTCACGTCGTAAAAATCCCACAGAATACGGCCTTCGGTGTCAATCAGCACCGCCTTCGTGGTCGTCGAGCCGGCATCAAGCCCCAAAAACACCGGGCCTTCCGTCTCGTCCAGATTGCCGCGCTTCGCTTTTTCCTGGCTGTGCCGCGTCCTGAATGCGCCCAGCTCCGCCTCGTCCTTGAACAGCGGCTCAAGCCGCTGGACTTCGTGCATCTCCGCGCCTTCCAGTTTTTTGAGGTTCGCCTTGAATTCGCCGATCGTGGGGAACGCGACCGGCGCGTGACCCGGCGAGAGCGGATTCTGATTCCGCTCCGCAGAATAGGCGCACCCCGCCGCCACGAACAGCTGGCTGTCCTCCGGGACGATTGCCTGCTCGCCCGTCAGGTTGAGCGTCTTGATGAAAGCCGCCCGCAGCTGATCCAAGAAATGCAGCGGGCCGCCCAAAAACGCCACGTTGCCACGGATTGGCTTTCCACACGCAAGCCCGGAAATCGTCTGGTTGACCACCGCCTGAAAAATGGACGCGGCGATGTCCTCGCGGCGCGCGCCCTCGTTGATGAGCGGCTGCACGTCCGTCTTGGCGAACACGCCGCAGCGCGCCGCAATCGGATAGACCTGCGTCGCGCCCGCCGCCATGGCGTTCAGTCCGGGCGCGTCGGTTTCCAACAGTGCCGCCATCTGGTCAATGAATGCGCCCGTCCCGCCCGCGCACGTGCCGTTCATGCGCTGCTCAATGCCGCCCGTAAAATACGTGATTTTTGCGTCCTCGCCGCCCAACTCAATCACCACGTCAGTCTGCGGGATAATCTTGCGCACGGCGGCAGTCGCGGCGACCACTTCCTGAATGAACGGAATGTTCAGCCACTGCGAGACCGAAAGCCCGCCCGAACCCGTCACGCGCACGCTGAACGTCTGCTTTTCGCCGAGCGGGAATTTTCCCTCGACCGCCTCCAACGCTTTCGTCACGACCGTAATAATCGTGTTGCGAATATCGGCACGGTGACGCTGGTAGTCGCCGTACAGCATCTTCCCGTCGTCATCCAAAATCACCACTTTTACCGTGGTCGAGCCGACATCGATTCCCATGCGAATCGGTTTTACTGCCGGCGTAAATTTCGTATCGTTATCCATAAAAAATCAGCCCTTACTGTCCTCAAAAAATGCTTTCGCACTGCATACAAGCATGCTCTTTCTAATAATACCTACCTTTCGCGGAATTTTCAACTAAAAAAGAAAAAGCCCGTCCTGCAAGCAAGACGGGCGTAGCGCACACAGGCGCGATTACAGTTTCCGGTCGTCCAGATAGATGTGGTGCGGCAGACCGCTGACGTAAATCGGGGTCAGTTCGGCCTGCACGAGCGGCATCGCGTACTCAATGAACGCGGGGAGCATCTGCGTGTGGTCGGCATTGACCCAGTCCATCGGTACTTTCTTCTCCAAATTCGCCACTTCGCTGATCGGGTGCAGTTCCGTGGTGCACTGGTACGGGTGGTTTGAAATGCGCTTGATGGCGACCATTTCTCCCGTGTGTCCCTCGAACGCCGCCTTGACCGCCGCGCCGCCCACCTGATACGCCTCGGTAATGTCCACGCGGCTCGTCAGATGACCCGCGCAGCGCTGGAGCGTGGAAAGCTCGATCGAGCGCGTCTTGGTGTCCAGCTTGCGGGCGACCGTATTCGCAAGGAACCGCGCCGTGCCCGTCAGCGACTTGTGCCCGAACGCGTCAACCGCATGCTCGTCGTCGGCAAGCTCGCATACGTAGCGTCCGTCCTCCAATTTAACGCCCTCGGAGACGGCAATCACGATGCTCGCCTTGTCTTTCTGCATCTTCGCCACTTTCTCCACAAAGCGATCCACGTTGAACGGCACTTCCGGCAGACAAATCATGTCCACGCCCTCGCAGTCCTCCGACTTCGCGAGCGCGGCGGCGGCAGTCAGCCAGCCCGCGTTGCGTCCCATAATCTCCACGATCGTCACGTAGTTCGTGCCGTACACGGTAGCATCGCGGATAATCTCCTTCATCACCACGCCGATATATTTTGCCGCGCTGCCGTAGCCGGGCGTGTGGTCGGTGACGCACAGGTCATTGTCAATCGTCTTGGGAACGCCGATAAAGCGGATGTCCGACCCGATGTCCTTGCCGTAAATCGCCAGCTTGTTGATCGTGTCCATGGAATCGTTGCCGCCAATATAGAAGAAATACCCGATGTCCAGCTTGTTGAGCAGGGCAAAAATCGAATCGAACACTTCCTTTGCGTTCGGGGCATCCAGTTCGGGCAGCTTGTAGCGGCAGCTCCCCAAGTAACTTGACGGCGTGCGCTTGAGCAGCTCGATGTCGAGCGCGCCGTGCAGTTTCTCTTTCAGATCGACGTAGCGACCCTGCAACAGCCCCTGAATGCCGTGCACCATACCGTACACGTGCGGCGCACCCCGGTCGCGCGCCGCCTCAAAAACACCGGCCAGACTCGCGTTGATAACGGATGTCGGGCCTCCAGACTGCCCGACGATTGCGTTTTTCATAAAAATCCCCCTAAGATTTCGCGTTTCGCTTTCTTCTGACATTTATTCTAGCACAGGATTTCTGAAAAAGCGAGAAAAATCATGCCGGAAAGCCGCGCGCCGTGAGGCACGACTGAGGGCTACGCCTCGACCGCGGACGCTTCCTGCCGCAACCGCTCCACCTGCGCAAGCGGCAGCCCCGTACACCGCGCGATTGTTTCCATAGAAATCGCTTCGTCCAGCAGTTTCCGTGCCGTCTCAATGTCTTTCTGTGCCGCGAGTTCTTCTGCCCGTTCCTGTGCCATTTTTTCCGCGCGCTCTTGTGCCATTTCTTCTGCCCGCTCTTCCGCAAGTTCCAGCGCAAGCACTTCCGCCCGCTCCTTTACCTGCTCTTTCATCTCCTGCTCCCAGGTCATAAACTGCTGCCTCCACTGCGCGTTGGTCTTGGCATGCCCCACCATGGCGGCGAGCCTGCCGGAGAGCGCCGAGCCGTCCGCCGTCCCTGCGAGGAAACGGAAGAACGACTTGAGCGTCTCATTCGGCATTATAGCATGCTTCGCCGCGTTGTAGAAGATTTTGTGCGCGCCGTCATTGAGGAATATCTCCCGGTTCTCCTTGCAGATGTTTGAGAACGTATACACGGGCAGCCCCCATCCGAACGGGTCGTCCAGGCACAGGAAGATGACGTAGCCGTCCTTTAGGTCGCCGTAGTCCGTGCCGCGCTCGAGGCTGTCAATGTCCATCATCCCCTGGTAGTAGCGCGCGCGGCGGGCGAGGCTCTTCCTGCTCGTCGTCTGCACCTCGATGTCGAAGCAGCGTCCCGTGCCGTCCTTGACGTACACGTCGAAGCGGATGCCCTTTGAGTTGTAGTCGCTTTTCAGGCTGTGCTCGGCGAGCGGCTGTTCGATACGGTCAATCTCGATGCCGAGCAGCATCTCCAGCAGCTCCTTGCATAAATCCGGGTTTGCGGTCATCACCTTGCAGAAGATGAAGTTGTCGGCCAGCGTCGCCCGCTCCCACTTCTGGGCGGGGGTCAGTTTCGGTTTGTTGTTCATAGGCATTCCTTTTGGATGGTAGTCTCTGCGTAGTTATAGGGGCTGATTTTTCAAAAAGTACGTGTTTTTTTGAAAAAAGTTGCTTTTTTTTATTTTTTTTTCGGGAAAATCTTTCATTCCGCTTGAAAGCGGGCGAACTTTCTTGGGAGAGGGAAACCCCTCTACTCGGAAGCGGGGGTTTCCCTCTCCCAAACCCTCTCCCTTCCCC
>CAMWTK010000008.1 GCA_947177175.1 uncultured Treponema sp. | reverse complement strand
ACCGTTGTGAAAGGAGAATAGCAAGAGAGAATTTTTTTATGAAAAAGCTTATACATATATGTGCCATGTTGATTGTCATTATGTTTATATCGTCCTGCATAGATACGCCACGATTAGAAGCAATACGATTTACAGATGACAGAACCATTGAATATGAAATTGAATTTTCTCTAGGAAATCCGTCCGGGCGCGACAATGGTTATGATGTCAAGCTTCTTTCACTGACTCCTGACAACGGCTCTCGCATCTACGGTCGCTATAGTGGTCTTACAAAAGGAAAACTTTGGTTCACTAAAGATATTCCGGACGGAACAATCGTTGAGTTGGAATTTCTTTACGCCAATACCGATGATCGTGCTTTCACGTACACCTTTGTGAAAGGAGAATGACAGGAGAGCCTTTTAATGAAAAAGCTTATACATATATGCGTCATACTATTTGGCATTATGCTTATATCGTCCTGCATAGATACGCCGAGAATAGAATCGATACGATTTATAGACGACAGGACCATCGAGTATGAGAATGAATTTTCTTTGGGTGTGGGAGATTACGGTTATAGCGGCTACGACGTTAAACTTCTTTCGCTCGATCCGAACAACGGCGCGTATGTCAAGAGGAACGTGCATAGTTCTACAAAAGGAAAAATTTATTTTAGCAAAGATATTCCGGACGGAACAATTGTTAAGCTGGAATTTCTTTATTCCGGTAAGAACGAGCGCGCGTTCACATACACCGTTGTGAAAGGAGAATAAAATGAAAAAATTTATCTATGCGGTCATTGTGATGCTCGGCGTTATGACTGCGGTGTCATGCCAAGATACGCCAAGAATGGAGTTTATAACATTTACGGACGACAGAACCGTTGTATACGAGGCGAGCGGTAGTTATAACGGTTTCAGTGTCAGACTTCTTTCTCTAAATCCTGATAACGGCGCGCGCTACGCAGGCAGTTATCAAGGAACTTCTAAAAGAGGAAAAATTTGGTTTACCAAAGACATTCCGGACGGGACGACCGTTGAGCTGGAATTTCTTTATGCCGGTACGCAAGATCGCGCTTTCACGTATACGTTTGTGAAAGGAGAATAACTGGGCTTACGTCCTGCATGATTATATGTCAATCAGATTAAGAAGTGCAGGGGTGACGGCAATGCCATGAAAATCAGCCAATGAACGTAGATTATGTTCCCAGTCTTCGTCTTGCTCAAGAGCAGCCTTGGCCAATGCTGATGCCAGACCGGGCGCAATGATTTCTTTCTTCATCTTCTTCAGTTTGTCGTATGCAGTCAATGCGCCGGGCCAATTTAAATCTTGCAGCAGAAGCAGATAATCATTTATCAGCAAGGAATCATCTGCGCCCATAATATCAAAGACCTTGAACAAGTTGTCCCAGCAAGCTTTTTCGGAATTTATTATCGCACCGCTATAATCCCAGTCATTTTTCTGGGACAATCATTGGATTGCCGCTGCCTGGACAGCGGATGTGTTATGCCAGCTCAATGGGGCAACCAATTCCGTATAATGTGTTCATTTCACGCTCCATTTAGAATCATTCTCGCTACTGAATCAGGCGAAGGATAAGATCATAGTCAATTTTACTTCCCATTTCTATATCCTCCATCCCAGAATAGGACTTATAGTCAGGAGATTTAAAAAATTTACTCAAAATGTATTTTTTTTTCAACTGTGTTGTAAGTCAAGTCAAAACAATCAAATTGCTGTACAACTTTTTTATAACCTTTGATTTTTAAATATTTTTCAATGACAGATACTTTTGGAAAACCGTTTACTGTTTTACTCCAACAAAGGGAAAAGCATTCTTTTATTTTTCGTTCCAAAATTTCTTTTTCAACAGGAAATTTTAACTCCGATACTGGCTCAATACCTATTGCGCCTCCAAATGGTAAAAATTCCCCTGTAGGAAGAAACAGAAGTCTCTCTCCTTTAGAATAGTAACAAGATATGCTATTATAATTATATTTCATAAAAAATCCTCCTATTCAATGACATGCACAATTAATTCTACACCGAATTAGCTGTAAAAGCAAATATCGAAATCAATGTCGGCATTCAGTTCATGCAAGAAATTCATATTATCAAGAGATATAGATATTGCAGGAAAATCATTATGGTCGGCATTTTTTATCACTACGCACAAATGACACTCCAATGCATTGTCCTCGTTATTCCGTATGAATTCGCGTATTCTAAAAAAATTATCTCCCAAGGATTGCCTAAATGCTGATATAAAGCTATCGACAAGCACAAAATCAGTATATTCCTTTGTTTCAAAAGACCAATGGTCATATCCCGTAAATTCTGACTGTGGAATCGCTTTTATTATTTCACCGCCATCATTCAATTCATAGACTACTGTCGGAGCCCTCTCCAGTTTGCTCCCTCTCTTAATATACTTAATAGAATCTATCCTAAAGAATTCCGAATCCAAGGCAATAATCGCATTCAAAGCCGACAGGTCTGCTTTGTCAGATCTGATATCAAAATCTATATACATTGTTGCGGACGGCTTAGGTGTCTTGAACGAGAATGTGTTTCCATTCATCTTTTCGATTTCTCCTATTCCATTATTGGTACTATACTTCTCGCGCCTCGTCAAAAGAAACGATTTCCATGATATGATTTTGCGCAATTATTATATAATGCTTTAATTCGTCTGCCGAATAATTATCGCGCCGTCATGACGTATGTACCGCGGCAACGGTTCCGCCGGGCTGTTTTCCAAAAACGACACATAGCAGAGGTCCGTTCCCGCGCGCTCCGACCACAGTTGCACCCGGACCTTGTAGCTTCCGTTTTTCAGGCGGACTTTGAAACTGTCGGTAATGGTCGCGATTTCCACGCGGCTGTTACCGACAGCAAATCCGAACTCGAAGATTCGCCGCGCTTTTTCAAGGAGCTTGTCCCTGCGGAGCAGTCCCACCCGAAGAACGCCCGCGTCCGAAATCGTCATAAGGGAGACAGCCCGGCGGTGAAAATGCAAAACTGTCGATAGGACAACGCAATTTTTTCATCCGTTGATTTTAGCCGTTTTCGTGAGGGGCTGTCTACCGGCGCGCACTTTGGTAGACAGAATGCCCATTATAAGAAGTAATAGATGGCGAAGAAAAAACCGTCGCGCATGCCGGCAGTTTTATTCCCGCCCGGCATTCCGCTCCGTGTCGTGCGCTTCGCGCTGGCGGATTAACTCGGCGTTGATTGCCGCGATGCGCTCGTACAGCGTAAAAAAGCCGACGGCATCGGGCTTGGCGAGCGTCTGCATTTTGGCAATCGACACGAACTCGTACCATTTTTTTCCGAAAAACGATTCCAGTGCCTCGCGGAACGGCCGCTCCTGCCTGAAGGCAAGCTTTGCGGTGAGCGTCCGTCCGTCGTGCGCCGTTTCGGCAAGCCCGTCGCTTTGCAGCCCGAACCCGCTGAACGCGCACGACGATGCATCCTGCAAGAATGACCGCGCGCCGTCACTTGCAAAAAAATCGCGCACCGCACCGCTTTCCGCGCCAAAAAACTGATACCGGCAGATGCTGCCCCACAGGCCGGACGCGAGCGACTCCCGGCGGCGCAGGTTGGACACCGGGAATACAAAGCAGCGGCTGATGCGGATGCCGGGCATGAAATGTCGGTTGAGCGCGTCGATAAAAACCTGCTCCGAAACAGGCTCGTACAGCAGCACCGACGCAATCTCATCGCGCGACGTGATGCCGAGCGGCAGCGTCGAGGCGAATTCAAGGCGCGGGAGCGGATTGAAGCCCGCCGTGTAAACGACCGGTAGTTCGGATTTCAGGATTGCCCGGTTGAACTGCTCGATGAGGCTCAAATGCGCGATGTACTCGCCGCCGTCAATCTTGGAGAACGAAAAAATGACGCGGTAAAGAACTGGGATATTGCAGGTCGGGCGTATCATTTTCTGCACAGGCTGATAGAGCGTATCATCTGACTGTCTGTTTTTGTATACAATATCAGTATTTTTGCAGGACACGTTGTCGCTACAGATGCCGCAGCGGTGGTCGCAATTGGGGGCACACTTGGGGGTCAGCGTCTCGGCAAGGTGTTTCTGCCATTCTTTTTCGTAAAAATGCTTTGCCGGACCGAGCGAAACGCTGTCCCACGGAAGCGGCTCGTCATGGTCGCGCGGGCGCAGGATTTCCGCCTTGATGTCATACCCCGCCTCGGCAAACGCCGCTTCCCAAAGCGGCAGGTTGCGGCGCAGGTGGTCTTCCCATGCGTCAAGGCGGCAGCCTTTTTGGTAGGCGCGGTAGATGACCATGCCCGCTCGCTCATCGCCACGGGAAAGCAGCCCTTCCAGATAACTCGTCGCCACGTCATGCGTGCTCACCTTGAATTTCCCGCGCGGCAGGTGCTCGCGGATATATGTCAGCTTGCGCTCGGATTCCTCCGGCGAAATCTGCCGCACCCATTGGTACGGCGTGTGCGGCTTGGGAATGAACGTGCCCACGTTCACGTTGCAGCGGATGCCCGTTTTTTCCTGCACGTCCCGCAGAAAATCGACGATGACGGATTCCTCGGTCTTTCCGTCCGCCTCGGGGAACGGCAGCCCGACCATAAAATAGAATTTCGCTTTGTTCCACCCGCGCTTTTTCGCCTCGCCGATGATGTCCACCAGGTGCTGGGCATAGACTTCCTTGTTGAGCCGCAGCTGCCATGCCTCGTCGGGCGTTTCCACTGCGAACGTCAGCCCGCTCTTGCGCACCTCGGAAAGCTGCGCGAGAATGGGAAGCGTGACGCTGTTCGCCTTGAGCGAAGGCAGCTGGAACGACACGTTCTGCGCATGGTAGCGCCGGTTCAGCTCGTCGAGCAATCCGCCGATGTCGGGATAGTCCGCGGACGAAAGCGACGTGAGCGAGATTTCCCGGTAGCCCGCCTCGTTGACGAGCCGATCGACCTCGGCAAAAATAAGCTCCCGCGACTTGACGCGCTGCGGGCGGTAGTAGATTCCCGCATGGCAGAACCGGCAGCCGTTGGGACAGCCGCGCATGATTTCCACCACGCCATGGTCCTGCACGGGCTTGATGTTCGGCAGTGGAAAAAAAGATTCCACCGACGGCACGCTCCCGAAGTCCGCCTGCACTGCCCGCCGCGCGCCCGTATGCCCGCACCGCTCCACCGACATATCCTGCGTCCAGACCGAAGGATGCCGCGCGCATTCGGCGAGCAGGTCGCGCCGAGTCGCGCCGCTTTTTTTCATCGCCGCAAGCCGCTCAATCAGGTCAAACAACCCGCCCTCTGCCTCGCCGATGAACACGGCGTCAAAAAACGCGCTGAACACCGCCGGATTGGTCGCGCCCACGCCGCCCGCAATCACGATCGGGTCGCCGTCCGTCCGCTCGGACGTGAGCAGCGGAATCCTGCCCAGGTCAAGCACGTTCAGCACGCCCGTGATGCCCAGCTCATAGCCGATCGAAAATCCCACCAGATCGACGCAATGCAGGGGCATTCCCGTCTCAAGCGTATAGAGCGGGAGGTTTTTCTGCCTGAGGAGTGACTCAAAATCGCTTTCCACGGCAAACACGCGCTCGCAGCGCACGGAATTGCGCGCGTTCAGCCCGTTATAGATGATTTTTACGGCCTGATTGCTCATGCCGATCGAATACACGTCGGGGAACGCGATCGCCACGTTGAACAGCCCGTCGTCCGCGCGGTGCGGCTTGACCGTCACGCCGATTTCGCCGCCGATATAGGACGACGGATTCTGCACGGAACACAGCACAGGTCCGAACGCCTGCAAGGGATTGATTCGTTCCATTGTCTTCGTCTTTTTCAAAAAATGCCTCAGCTGAAGCCGTAGCGGCGGCTGTTTATGCTCATCAGAAGCCCAATGCAGGCCATCGCCGTCCACAGCGACGAGCCGCCATAACTCAGGAAGAGCAGCGGAATGCCCGTAATCGGCATGATGCCCATGACCATGCCCGTGTTGACGACAAAATGGAAGAAGAACATGCCCAAAATGCCCGACGCGATGAGCAGCCCGTAAGTGCTCGGCGTTTTCCGCATGATATGGATCGTGCGCAGCATGATGGTCAGGTACAGCGTGAATACGGCAACCCCGCCCCTGAATCCCCATTCCTCGGAAAGGATGCTGAAAATGAAGTCGGTGCTCTGCTCCGGCAGGAAGCGGTAATGGCTCTGCGTTCCGCCCAAAAAGCCGCGCCCGAAAAATCCGCCCGAGCCGATTGCAATTTTTGACTGGATGATATGCCAACCCGTGTTCAGCGGGTCGATGTCAGGATCCAAGAACACGATGAGGCGCATGATCTGATAGTCCTTGAGCGCGCGGCTGCCAAAGTGCGACAAAAACAGCGCGCCGCACAGAATGCTGAAAGCGTAAGCAATCCAGTAATAGTATTTCTGCCGGAAGAACGAATAGGCGGACATGCTGATGACGGCGACCAGTGCCGCGGCAACCACGCAGATGAGCCACAGGCGGCCGTTCGTCAGCACGCGGGCGACCACGAACGGGTGCGCCGCAATCTTCTCCTGCCAGACGGGAAGCACGGTCAGCACCATCGTGAGCAGGCCACCAATCAGGAAGAACAGCAGGTAGCGCAGCGGAATGCCCGCCATAAAGCACATCACCAGAAAAATCGGGATGTACACGCTCGCCGTCCCTAAGTCCGGCTGCAACAGAATCAGGGCGAGCGGCACGAGCAGGATTCCTGCCGCGACGGCAAACCGCCGCCGCCCGTCCTCGCGCTGGCTGCGCTCCAGGTACCAGGCAAGGAACAGGATGAATATCACCTTGCAGAATTCCGCCGGCTGAATGCCGAACCCGCCGAAGCCGATCCAGCTGCGCGCGCCGTTCACGTACCGCCCAAAAATCCGCGTGTAAATGAGGATGAGCACCAGAAAGCCGTACAGATACGGCACGTACCGGCTCAGGCGGCGGAAGTCCAGCAGCGCGATGACAATCATCAAAAGCAGCCCCACGCCCGCCCAGACAAGCTGCTTGACATATTCGTTCGAGACGTTGACCCCCTCCGAATTGATGCCGGACGAATAAATGAACAGAACGCCAATCGTCACGAGCGAGAGGACGCAGAACAGGAGCACATAATCGAAAATCTGGAAGAATTTTGCTTTCATCTATTCCTGCCTTGCCTTCGGCTTGGCAAGATAGTTGAAGCCAAGCTCGCTAATCGCCTCTTCATAGGTCTGGTTCTGAAAAATCCCCTGAAAAATGATGTTCGTCGCATACGGTGCCCACCATTCCCATTCGTTCACCGCCTCGACCAGCACCGCCACGACCAGCTGCTCCTCCACCGGCGCGTCATACGGACCGTAGGCGACCATCCAGCTGTGCCAGTGGTCTTTCTTCGCGCCCGCGACCTCCGCCGTGCCGGTCTTTCCCGCCAGCTTGATTTTCTTGTTGTTCATCGGGAACTGCGGCGTGCCGTCGGTAATCGTGTAGCGCAGGTCGCGCTGCACTTCCCGCCACACCGATTCGTCCACATTCATCTCATGCAGCACCTGCGGCCTGATTTCTTCGATTACCTCGTTGGTCGCCGGGTCGCGGACTTCCTTCAGGAGGTGCGGACGGTAGATTTTCCCGCCGTTCACGACCATCGCCATCATGTTGGCGACATGGAGCGGCGTGGCAAGCGTGTACCCCTGCCCGATTGACATGTTCATCGTGTCGCCGCCGAGCCAGGTGGCATGATACCGGCGTTCCTTCCACTGCGCCGTCGGCACGAATCCGTCCGACTTTGCCGGCAGGTCAATGCCGAGCGACTGCCCGAACCCGAATTCCTTCGCATACGAGGAAATCCGATCCACGCCAAGATTGTCGCGCCCCGTCACCCAGAAGTAAACGTCGCAGGACTGCGCGAGCGAATTCTTCATGTCAAGCCAGCCGTGTCCCCATTTCACGTGGCAGTTGAAGCGGCGGCCGCCGTAATCGATGTGCCCGTCGCATTCGATTTTCTTTTCGGGCGGAATGGATTTCTCCGCAAGCAGGGCGGTCATCATAATCACCTTGAACGTCGAGGCCGGCGGATACACGGCGTTCACCGCGCGGTTGAGAAGCGGATTGTGCTCGCTCGTCACCAGCTTGTTGTACTGCGCCGCCGATTCTTCCGTGTTGAAAATGTTCTGGTTATAATACGGATACGACACCATCGCGAGCACCTCGCCGTCCGCCGGGCGCAGCACCACCGCCGCCCCTACCCGGTTTCCCAGCGTCTCCTCGGCGAGCTTCTGGATGCGCGTGTCGATCGTGAGCACCAAATTCTTTCCCATCTGCGGCGGCTCAATGACCGGCGTGTCGTCAATCACGCGCCCGCGCACATCGACCGTGCGGATTTCGCGCCCCGGCTCACCTTGCAGCAGCTCGTCGTACTGTTTTTCGATGCCCGTCTTTCCCACGATCGAATTTGACGTGTAGCGGTTCTTGTTGTACATCACCTTCAGCTCTTCCCGCGTGATGTCCCCCACATAGCCGACGACGTGCGCGATCGAGCCGGTCTCCACGTAGCTGCGCAGCGGCTTTGACCGCCATGAGACGCCCGGCAGGTCGTTGATGTTCTCCGCGATGTCCGCAATCGTCTCGAACGGGACGTTCACGCGGATTTCTATCTGCGTATACGAGCGGCGCAGGCGGACCGGCACTTTGCGGTCGATGTCGCGTTTTGCGATGCCCAGAAACCGTGCCAGCCGTGCCGCCACGGCATCGTAATGCCCGTCCGGGATTTCCGCCGGCATCAGGTCAACCGCGAAAGAATCAGCATTGATGACCATGGGAAGCGTCGCGTTGCGGTCGAATATCTCCCCGCGCTGTGCGGCAATCATGCTGACGTTGCTCGAAATCGTCCGGGACTGCCGCTGGTACGAAGCCGCCTCCAGCCCCTGCATCGTGAACAGGTGGACGACGTACACGCCGTACGTGAGCAGGACGATGAGCGCGAGGATGAGCAATTTCGCGTTGCGCTCGACGGCATCCCTCCCGAAGCCCTTTGCCATTACGCGACGCTCTCCACATCCACCGCCGTGAACCGCGCGAACAGATCCAAAAAGCGGAACGTAACCGGCGCGAGCACCGCGTTGCATACCAGCTCGGCCGCAAACCGGGCGGAAATCAGGTGATACGTCTGAATGCCGAGCGGAAAGAACAGCGAGATCAGCCAGATGGCGAGCGCTTTCAGCAGCGTGGCGACCAGCCCCAGCAGCATCGGCAGCAGGACGCCGCCGATGTTCAGCGTCTTGTGGAATCGCCCGCCGACATAGCCCAGCACCGTGCGGAGCAGGCAGTGCAGCCCGAACGGCGACGCGCTCAGAAAGTCAAGGAACACGCCCGACACGAACCCGTTGGCCGTGCCGAACAGCGTCCCGTTCTGCACGGAAAAATAGAGCGTGCACAGCAGCAAAAAATCCGGCATTACCGGCAGGAACAGCAGGTTGGAGAGTATTGCCGCCTCAAACAGCGCGAAGCCGAGCGAGAACAGCGTGGCGACCAAAAACGGCTTTATCATCGCACACCCCCTGCGCCGTCAGCGTCGGGATTCGTCTCTTTTATGTCAGTCACGATGACCGTCTCCAGCCGCGCAAAATCAAGGATCGGCGTAAGCTCGATGTTCAGCGAAGCGTCATAGTCAAGGACAGTGATCTTGGAAATCGAGCCGATGGGAATGTCACGCATATAATTTTCGCTCTCCCCCGAAGTCACCACCAAATCGCCGAAATGCAGCTCGTCAAGGACGCGCTTTTTGATGTATTTCATCGCCAGCGGATTCTCTGCCGTGCCGCGCCCGCTGATCAGCCCGATGTCGCGCGTATTCTGAATGCGCCCGCTGACCGTGCATTTTGCGTCGTACACGGGCATAATCAGGCTCGTGCCCACGCCCACGGTCACCACCTTTCCCACCAGGCCGACTATCCCGTTCTGAATGGCGATGACCGGCATGTTCTTGCGGATGCCATGGCGGCTTCCCTTGTTGATCGTCAGCCCCGAGTACAGCCCGTCGGGGTCGCGCCCGATAATCTGCGCCGGGAAATTCTTCTGCTCGACCGACTGCGAGAAGCGCAGCTGCTCTCTGAGCCGCTCGTTCTCCTTGCGGATTTCCGTGTTCGTGCGCTGCAAGTATTCGTAATTCTTGAGCTTTTCGGTCAGATCGGCGTTCTCCTCGCGCAGCCGGGACAGCTCGTGCACGGCATTCACGGTGTTCCCCACGCCCGCCGCGACCGCATGTACGCCTTTTTGCAGGGACGAGACGAGCGTAAAGCCGATTCTCTCAAAGCTGATGATGAACCCGCCGGAACTGAACGCAAGCATCACGCCCGAAAACAGAACGAGGACCGTCAACACGAATTCCGGCAGCTGAAACCGAAAGCGAAACTGTCTGCGCACCATCACGTCAACCGTCAGTCGTTCAGGCTGTCGTACACCGAACGGCCCGTCGTGATATTGTCGTCAAGCTCGAACGCAAGCCCCGCGCCCACCGCGACGCATTCCAGCGGCTTCTCCACCAAAAACACGGGAACGCCGGTCTCCTTGGAGATGAGGCGCGGCAGTCCCTTGAGCATACTGCCACCGCCGGTCATCACGATGCCGCGCTCGACGATATCCGCGGCCAGTTCCGGCGGCGTCCGTCCGAGCGTGCGCTTGATTTCTTCCACAATTTCGCTCACGGGATCTTTCAGTGCCTCGCGCACCTCAACGCTGTCTATCTCCATGCGGCGCGGCAGCCCGGTAATCGCGTCGTTGCCACGGATTTCCATCTTGCCCAAATCCTTGTCCGCAATGGCATTGCCGATTTCGATTTTCAGCCGCTCCGCCGTCTGCTGCCCGATCTTGAGGTTGTGCACGGAAAGGATATGCCGCACGATTGCCTCGTCGAATTTGTCGCCGCCCACGCGGATAGAGGTCGTGACGACCATGCCGCCCAGTGAGATGACGCTGATTTCTGCCGTGCCGCCGCCGATGTCGCAGACCATGTGCCCGGCAGGCTCGCCGATCGGAATCTTCGCGCCGATTGCCGCCGCCTTCGACTCCTCGATGACCTCCACTTCCTTTGCGCCGGCCTTGAGCGCCGCTTCAACGACCGCCCGCCGCTCTACCTGCGTGATGCAGGACGGAATGCCGATTTTCATCCTCGTCGAGCGGAACAGCTGATGCCGCGGAATGACTTTTGAAATGAAGTATTTTATCATTTTTTCCGTGCTGTCGATGTCGGCAATCACGCCGTCACGAAGCGGGCGGATAGCGATGATATTGCCCGGCGTCTTCCACAGCATCCGCTTCGCTTCCGCGCCCACCGCCACGACGCGCTTGGTGCCTTTCTCCACCGCCACGACGGACGGCTCGTCAATGACGATTCCTTTGCCGCGCACGTAAATCAGCGTGTTGCACGTTCCCAAGTCAATACCGACATCCGTCGAAAAATGATCCAAAAATCCCATTATCTGTCTCCCTATTTGAACTCAGCCATTTTTTTCAGCGCGCCCGGATGGTTCGGCTGTATGCGCAACGCGCGCCGCCACTGAGACCGAGCCTTAATCGAATCACCCTGCTTCTCATATATTACACCAAGATAATAGTATGCGTCAGCAGAATTCTCGTTCTTTTTCAAAATTGTTTGGAAATCTTCCGCCGCATCCGCATAGTTTTCCTGCGCGACGGCAATCTGCCCGCGCAGAAGATAACTCCGCAACAGGATTTTCTCATCCTTACAGTCCTGCGAGATGCGGTACAGGTACTGCCCCGCCGCGACGTACTGCCCCGCCTTATAATACTGCTCCGCAATCGAAAGCAGGAGCAGGTCGCTCTCACGCACGAGCAGCGCCTCGGTAAACGCGGAGATGCTCTCCATCGTTATGTCAAGGGATGCGTAACTCAGCCCCAGGAATTCGGGAATGTCGTCTGCCTTGTAGCCGTCCTTGCGCGCGCGGGTCAGGTATTGCACCGCCAGATCCGCGTAGTAATAGTAGGAGGAAAAAGTGTTCTTGTAAAAATACGCCTTGCCCAGCATATATTCCAGCTGCGGGACGGTCTTACTTTTTGCCGTCAGCAGCGCAAGGCGCAGGGCATTTATCGATTCGTCAAGCAAATCCTGCGAGCGGGTCGTGTCGGTCTCCGAAAGCGAAAGGAAAAAAGCGGCGTATCCGTGCAGCATGAGCGCCGCGTTGTTGAACGTCTTCCGCCGCAGGATATTCGCGCTGATGTCATACACGCCCTGATAATCATACGAATCCCACGTCCGATAGAGGTTGACCAGCGACGAATCGCCGTGAAGCCGTGACGAAACGATGCGAGAGACCAGCACGCCGACAAGCGCAAGCACCGCGACGACGACAAACGTAGCCGCCAGTCGCCTGACCAGCGTGCCCTTGCGTCGCGTTACCGTGCTGCCCGTCGTTTTTCCCACCATTACTTCCCACTTTATAAAACAGAAAAGACGATAAGCCGGGTTCTGTCTCACGGCACCGCCCGCAGGCGATGCGCGCTTCTAACCATCTATCCGAATCACCTGTTGCCAGATGATTTCAGCAGCCTACCCGCAGTAATGCGCCCGGAAAAGCGTTACTGCTGCTCGACTTTGCTCCAAATAAGGTTTACCTTGCCAGGACTGTTACCAGTTCTGCGGTGGGCTCTTACCCCGCCTTTGCACCCTTACCCTTTCAGGCGGTTTGTTTTCTGTGGCACTGTCTGTCAGGAACGGGGTTATGCATATCCATACAACTGCCCGCTCCTGCCCGGCCGTTAGCCGGTATTTTTTCCGGTGGAGCCCGGACTTTCCTCACGCGATGCCGTTATCATCAGCGACACCGCGCGCGGTTATATCTTTTCTGACTGTTCCCCTATTCTTCAAATCCCAGCGGCTTTTCCCCATCGCCGTCATCGCGCGCCTCACTTTCTTCCAGCAAGTCTTCCTCATCGCCGAAATCGTCGTCAAAATCGGCAAGGCTTCCCGTCTCGTCCATAGGGAAGTACGTCTCTTCCTCGTCCTCCGCCACGTCCTGATGATACAGGATACGGCTGCAATACGGACAGAACAGGATTTTCTCGCCGTCGCGCACCTCGTTCGCGAACTGCGCGGGCAGAATCATGTGGCAGCCCGTGCAGACACCGTTCTTCACCGCGACGATACCCTCGCTGTTGCGGCGGATAATGCGCTGGAATTTGTATACGATTTCCTGATCGATGCCGGGGGTGATGCCGGCCTCTTTTTTGTCCAAATCGCCTAGCACCTGCTTGTAGCCGTCAATTTCTGCTGCAAGCGATGTCTTGCCGCTGTTCAGGTCGGCTTCCTGCGCCGTAATCATCGCCTCGTCCGCGCGCAGGATTTCGTTGAGTTCGGCGAGCGTTTTCTCTTCCCGCGTCAAGTCCCGGCGGATGGCATCCTCACGCTCTTTCGCCTCGGTAATCTGCTTGTCCAATGCCTCGTACTCGCGGTGCGTCGTGATGCTGTCCATGCCTTTCTCGCCGGACTCGCGCGATGCCTCCGCCTCGGCAAGCTGCGCCTTCAGATGCTCGACGCTCGTCCGCACCTCATCGTACTTGGTATTCTTTTCGATATATTCTTTCTTCAGGCGCGCCAAAAGCTCGTCCTGCGAGGTCAGCTGCTTGGGAGCCTCCTCGATTTTTCCTTCGAGCATATATTTTTCCGCAAGCACGCCTTGCAGTTCTTTGAGTTTCTCAAAAACCTCTGTCATCACCATACTCAAAAATCCTCACGGTTATTTTTAGTCAGACTATTGTACAAGAAAAAACGGCTTGTGTCTAGCGCGTCATATCTCGATATAGTCCCGGAGTCCCGTGGCACGGCGCGGATGACGCAGGCGGCGCAACGCCTTTGCCTCAATCTGGCGGATACGCTCGCGCGTGACGTTGAAATACAGCCCCACTTCCTCGAGCGTCAGGCTGTAGCCGTCGTCAAGCCCGAAACGCATTTTGAGCACTTCCTGCTCGCGCGGCGGCAGCGTATTGAGCACGGTGCGTAAATGCTCCTGCAAGAGCGTGTACGCCGTCTGGTTTGCGGGATTCTCCGCTTCCTTGTCCTCGATAAAATCCCCCAGCTGGCTGTCCTCTTCCTCGCCGATCGGCGTTTCGAGCGAGACCGGCTCACGCGCCACGTTCTTCACCTGCTTGACGCGGGCGACCGGCCAGCCGAGCTGCTGCGCAATCTCGTCGTCTTTCGGCTCGCGGCCGAGCTTCTGCATGAGCTGGCGGCTTTCGCGCAGCACCTTGTTGATTTGCTCGATCATGTGCACCGGGACACGGATCGTGCGCGCCTGATCGCTGATAGAGCGCGTAATCGCCTGCCGGATCCACCAGGTCGCATACGTGGAGAATTTGTATCCTTTGCGATACTCAAATTTCTCGACGGCCTTTATCAGCCCGATGTTGCCTTCCTGCACCAGATCGAAGAACTGCAAGCCGCGGTTGGTATATTTTTTCGCGATGGACACGACCAGGCGCAGGTTTGCGTTGATCAGGCGGTTCTTCGCCTTTTCCATCATCCTGCGTCCCCGGGCAATTTCCTGCTCCATGTTCAGGATTTCGGTGACGTTGTTCTCAAAGTCGTATTCCATCCGGCGCAGCTTGCGGTCGATTTTCTGAATCTGCGTGTAGATGTCGCGGATTTCGTCCGAGCGCAGACCGAGCTCCTGCTCCAATTTTGCCGCTTCGACGGGAACGGCAAGGCGACGACCGAGGCTGCGCAGTTCGGCGGGGCTTGCGATGCGCAGTTCCTTCATGCGCTTTTCCTGCTTGTGGTGATACTCGTCAATTTTTTTCTTCGCGTCCACGAATTTCGCGCTGAAGCACTCGATTTCTTCCGACTGGATGTCCATCTTGCACAGCTCGAGGAGGATTTTCTCGCGCAGCTCGATCAGCTGCGGGTTCTCAAAGATTTCCTGGCACTGCGTGGTCTCGTACAATTGCTTCTTGAGCGCCATGTACTGCTTCATTTCCTGAAGCACGGGCTTCAGGTATTCCGAATAGCAGTTCCTGAGCCGCCGTTTTTCCGCCACTTCTTCGTTCAGTTCCTTGCGCGCCTTGCCCGGCTCGTGCATGTCGATGCGGGCGAAGGCTTTCTGCGCGACGGCGAAGAATTCGGGAATCATCATGCCGGACTGCTTGATCACGTCCTTGATGATGTTCTCGCCCTCTTCCATTTCCTTGGACAGCGACACTTCCTGATCACCGGTGAGCAGCTTTTCCTTGCCGATTTCATGCAGGTACAGCCGGATGGGATCGTCAACGTTGGTGCCTTTGTCGGTATTCAGCAGCTGGCTCCGGTCGTCCTTTTCCGCCTCGTCGGCGACTTCCACTTCCTCGTCGTCCGCAAGGTCGTCAACGTCATCGTCCGTCTCGTCCACCTCGTCGTCCAGGTCATCTTCTTCGATGACCTGAATGTTCTGCTGCGTCAGCAGCTGCAGCACCACTTCCATTTCGGGGGAATTGATGAAATCCTGCCCCAAATGGTCGGCAAGCTCGTCCCATGAAACAATCTGCTTGTCTTTCGCGTAGGCAAGCAGTTTTGCCACGCGGGGATCCAGTTCTTGATCCATATCTCTCAGTCCTTTTTGTTCAATCTGTTGTCGATGTCCATTTTCTGGGCAAGAAGCTCGTTGAGCGCGGCCCTGTCTTCCGGCGTCGATGGCACGATCATGCGGATGCGGTTCATGAGCGAATCGCGCCGCCGTTCCATGCCGTTCCGTTTTATCAGCGCGATACTGTCAGCGACCATTTTTTCGGTGTTTTCTGAAAATTCCCCGGAGGCAACCGCGCGGGTTATCATCCGCTGGACATTTTCGCTCGTGCAATGACCGAGTATCGAACTGAAAGACACGTCGCCCTCCCGGTAACATTCTTCCAAAACAATGAACAATTCTTTTGCCAGTCTGTCCTCAAAATCGCTTTCGGTGAGTTCGCGGCGCATCAGATCGAAAAAAGCCGTGTCGGCTATGACCGCAAGGATTGCCCGCAACTCAGCGTTCAGCGGTATGTCCTGCGCGTCCGCATTGCTTACGTCTGCCTGCCGCCGTTCAAGGCGTTCCCGCACCCGATCACGATGATAAAAATCCCTGCGCACCGCCTCTGGAGAAAGGCTGAACCTCTGCCCCAACTGATCTAGGCTCGATTCCTTCTGCATTTCGGTCTGGAGCGCATCGATATACGGAAAAAACGCCAGACAGGCTTTCGTCTTTCCCTCCGGCGTATCGACCGGGTAGGTATGCGACAGAGAATCCAAAAGATAATCACTATCTACTATAGCGTTGTTCACGTCGTTCGTCAAGGTTTCCGCACCGAAATTCAGCATGATTTCCGCGGGATCTTTGCCGCCCTTGAGCCGGATGACCCTGACCGAAAGCGAATGGCGGCGGCACAGTACGATGGCTTTCCAGGTGGCCGCCTGTCCCGCCCCGTCGCTGTCGAACGAAAGGAGCACCGTGTCCGCAAAGCCCTGCACCAGCCGCACCTGCTCTTCGGTGAGCGCCGTGCCGAGCGGCGCGACGGCATACGCGATGCCGCACTGATGGTAGGCGATGCAGTCCATGTAGCCCTCGCAGAAAATCACTTTCTTTTCCTGCCGGATTGCCTGCTTCGCAAAGTTGAACGCATAGAGCGTCTCGCCTTTCTGGTACTGGATGAGGTCGCCGCTGTTGAGATATTTCGGGCCTTCGCCGCGCAGGATCCTGCCGCCCATTGCCACGCACTGCCCGCGCCGGTCAAAAATGGGGAACATCAGGCGGTCGGAGAAAAACGCCACGTCGGGATAATTGCGGCTGAACAGCCCCGACTTCGCCAGAAATTCGTCGCTGAAGTTTTTTTTCCGCAGGAACTGCTTGAGCCAGCGGCGGTCGGCGGGCGCGTAGCCCAGCTTGAATTTCTCGACCGTCTGCATGGTCAGGCCGCGCTTGGTGATGTAGTCGAGCGCGAACGCGCCGTCCTCGGTCTGCGTGAGCAGGTAATGGAACATGCTCGCCACGCGGTCGTACAGGCTGACCAGCTCCGCTTTTTCCGTGTCCTTTTTCGCGGTTTCGGGCTGATGTCCCTGCGCGTATTTGACCTCGATGCCGTATTTTTTTGCCAGCTGCGCGATTGCCTCGGGGTACGTCAACTTTTCCGTCTCCATGACGAACGTGATTACGTCGCCGCCCTTGTGGCAGCCGAAGCAGTAGAACATGTTTTTGCTGGGCGTGACGCTGAACGACGGCGTTTTCTCCTGGTGGAACGGGCAGCAGCCCCACCAGGTCGCGCCTTTCCGCGTCAGCTGGACGTACTCGCCCACCACCGACACGATGTCCGCGGCGCGTGAGACGGCATCGACGGTCTCCCGCTGAATGAAACCTGCCATTTACTTTGCGGCCGCCGTCTTTTTCGTCTTGAAATTCGCGCCCGCCGACGCATGGGAGCTGAGCGTCTCAGTGAACGTGTGCGTCCCCGCGTCGGCATCGGTGAGCGTGAAATAAAAATAATCGGTGCGGGGTGGATTCGCCGCCGCCTGCAACGCCGTCATGCCCGGGTTTGAGATTGGTCCGGGGGGAAGCCCCGCCCACTTGTACGTGTTGTACGGACTGTCGATTTTTAGGTCGGCATAGGTGATGACTTCGGGATGCGGCCTGCCCTGAATCTCCGTGATGATATAGGCAATCGTCGCGCACGAATACAATCCCGACCGCGCGTCGATGCGGTTGGTGAACACGCTCGCAATCAGCGGTGCCTCGCGCTCCACGCGGTATTCGCGCTCCACAATCGACGCGAGCGTAACGATGTCGTGCAGGCGGTCGGGAGCAAGCACCCCGTCCGCCTTCTTGTAGCGGTCAGAAACGACGACGGACTGAAACCGCCGGAAGAACGTGTCCGCCATGACGCGCACGACTTCCTCGCCGCTCATCTGCGGTGCAAAGAAATACGTGTCGGGGAACAGATAGCCCTCAAAACTGTCCTTGGTATTGTACGCGCCCAGGGGAATGCCGTATTCCTGCAAGAGCCGCGCGTCCGTCACGGCGGTCCTGAAATCAGCGGCAGAGCACACGCCCTTTTCCTCCAGCACCGCCGCAATCTGCCCGGCCGTCAGTCCCTCGGGAATCACCGTGGTGATGTACGTTCCCTTGCCATCCTCAAACATATCGAGCAGCTGCGCGACGCTCCGTGCGCTTGAGACATCGTACACGCCCGACTTGAGCACGAACGCATGCGTTCTGCCCGTCAGGAACGGACAGCGCGCCGCAAGATAGAACGCGGTCTCCGAGCGGACAAGCCTTTCCCGCGCCAGCCTAGCCCCCAGCGCGCACACGCTCATCCCCGACGGAATTTCCACCCGTGCAGAGACGGCATCCTGCTCGCCGTCCAAAGGAGAAAGCGCATGCAGCAACAGCGCGAATCCCATGGCGGCAAGCGCGAGCAAAACGGCGAACACGCAGAGAAAAACGGCAATCGGACGGTATTTTTTTTCTTTTTTCATAGATAAAACGCTTCGGCCTCGTCCACGGACATCGCATCGTACACGGCCGCCTCCACCGCCTGCGCGAAATCCTCAAGCCCGTCGGGCAGCAACGCCTGATTGTTCCGCAGGAAACGCGCCAGAATGCGTATCTCGCGGCGGGTAAAATGATAATCCAAGTGCAAATCTTCCGCCGGCACGAACGGCTGCGGCACGACGGTCATACGTTGAATTCCTGCCCTTCGACCGCCAGATGCACCGACACCGCGTCATGGGCAATGTAACTGGCATACCACCGCGCCGACTGCAAAATCGCGTTCACCTTGCGGTCATCGTAGGCGGGATCATGATGAAACAGGTACAGTTCCTTGATGTTCCACGCCGCCGCAAAATCAATCGCATAGCAGAACGGGGAATGCCCCCACCCCTCCTTCTCGCACGCCTCTTCCACGGTGTACTGCGCGTCATGGATAAGTACGTCCGCGCCCTCAAAGAATGCCACGTGCTCGTCCGTGCGGTCAAAGTCGCACGGGCGCAGCTCCACGTCGGTGGCATAGATGACTTTGCGCCCGTTCTCCTCGACTGAGAACGCATAGGAATCTCCCGGATGGCTCATCTTCATCGCGGTCACCGTCACGTCGCCGACCCGAACCGGCTTTGACGGCTCAATCGTGTTGAAGCGGATATACTTGGTGAATGAATCCATGCGCACCGGATAATACGGCTCCTGCATCTGCCGTTCCAAATGCTCCCTGATATGGTCGAACGGCGAATAAATGTCTAGCACGGTCTTGGGATGGTACGCGGGACCGAAAAACGGCAGCCCCTGCACGTGATCCCAGTGGAAATGCGACAAAAACAGGTGGTAATGCCGGTCATCGGGACGCTCGCCCAGCTTTCCCATGGCGCGGATGCCCGTGCCCGCGTCGAACACGAGCTTCGTCTTGCGCGCCGACGTGACTTCCACGCAGGGCGTGTTGCCGCCGATCGTGCCGTACAGCCACTCGGGAAGCGACGCGAGGAAACGCTCGCGCGCGCTGTCCGAGGCAATATCCTTCGGCTGAATGCGCTGGACTGCGGCAGAGATTTTTGCCTGTACCTGCTGCGGAGACAACGGCGCGGGCAACGATCCCCTCACCCCCCAAAAACGCACGTTCACGCCCTACAGCTCCTTGATGAGTTCGCTTTTGTGTATCGGCAGGTTGCGCTCATAGTCATTTCGTTCCTTTTCGATCGCTTCTTTTGTCCACAGCCGCCCCGTGCCGATTCCCGGGCAGGATTCGGCGCAGGCATCCCACTGCCCCTTGTCCTCCAGAATCCACGTCCAGAACGGAAAGGTGGAGCACTGGACGGGGCGGGCATCATACGCCGTGCAGCCGTCACGCTCGTTCCACAGAATGCAGTCGCAGTTCGTCTTCTCTTTGAGGCACAGGACGAGCGTGTTGTCGTAGTATTGCACCCACCGGCAGTATACGCCGACGAATTCCTTCACGGTCATTTTAAACTTTTGGCAGAGTTTTGTCAAATCCGCGCGGGAAAGGTAGACAAAGCCGGGATCGATGCGGCAGCAGTTCGAGCAGCACTTGCAGGAAAAATGAAGTCCGTTTTCGTAATACACGCGCTGCTCCTTCGCAAACAAAAAGGGACTTAAGCAGACACTTAAGTCCCTTTGGGGAGTGTAGGATTCGAACCTACGAAGGCGGAGCCAGCAGATTTACAGTCTGTCCCCTTTGACCACTCGGGAAACTCCCCGTTCTCTTAGCTGCTTGTAGGACTTGGACCCACGACCCCGAGATTACAAATCACGTGCTCTACCAACTGAGCTAAAGCAGCAGACATTCCTGCGGAACGAATATTATTATAGCAGAAATCCGATGGCATTGTCAAGCGGCGCACACGCGAATTCCGGCTATTTCCGCACGAAATCGGGGCGAAGCCGTTCCGCGCCGTTGATGTAGACATGCCGGGGCGACGATCCGTCCGCAAGGTACGCATGGACGAGCACGCGGATCATGCCGTCGGGCGCACCCGCGATGTCGGCTTCCTGCGACGTGAACAGGGCGCACCCGCTCACGTCAATGCCCACGTCGCCATGCCGGAGCGCGAACGCGGGATTGAGGGCAGTCAGGTCCTTCGTCTGCGTGAAATGGACGGAAACGATGTCCTGCGGCGCAATGCCGTTTTCCGCGAACAGGCGGCGGCACATCTCCGTCACGCCGTCCTGCACGGATTCCTTGGTGTTCGCCGCGCCCGTCGCGCCGCGCAGCCCATACAATCTTTTTTCCATATCGTGCTCCTTACTGCACCCGTTCGTTCAGCGACTTGATGAAATCGGCGGAATCGCCGTTCCTCAAGATTTCTGACAACTCGGGATATTTTTTCAGCGTCTCGCCGATCTGCGTCAGGCGGCTCACTGCCCGGTTGTCGGACAGGATCGTGTCCGCCTGGTGCTGCGCCGACGAAATGAGCGCCTCGTCCACGTAATCCTGGAACGTCATGTACGTCCGCTTGGCGCGCGCGTACAGCTCAGCGTCGGGGATTTTCGCGTTCTTCACGATTATTGAGACGACCTCGATGCCGTCCAGCGCGTCGTCCGTGCCGATTCCTGCCAGAATCTGCCCCGTGCTGCGGGATGTGGCGATGCCGGTCGGGTCAGCCGCGCTCTCCGCAATAAGGTAGGCGGCGACCAGCTCGGCGATGCGGTCGGCAGCCTGATGCAGGTAAGTCTCCAGCTCCTCGTCCGTGGTAATCTCCGCCGCGCCGGCTTTCTCCAGCAGCGCGTCTTTTTTCATCCGCAGCGCGATGTCAATGTCGAACGCATAGGCAAAGTCGGGCGCGCTCTTCACCTGTGCGGAATAGACTTCCGCGGACGGCAGCGCGCCGCGCACCGCCGTATGGTACGTGTGGGGAACCAGCCGGAACGTCAGCAGGCGGGCATTCGTGGGCAACAGCGGCTCCCACCGCCAGCAGAACGTGCCTTTTTCGATGATGCGGGGATACACGCCGCTCGTCTTGGAGACGAGCACGCCGCATTCGTCGGTCTTGATCTTGAACTGCACCCAGCCAAAGTAAAAGACCGCCCCGCCTATCAGCATGAGCACCAGCACCGTAAAAAAAACATGATTTCCCTTTCTCATACCCTGCCTTTTGTGTATACTAAGACTATGCGCGACGACCATTATACCCCGAAACCCGATGACAATGCAAGATTGCCGGCGATTTCCGAACCGGCGGACGCGCGCGCGCAGCGGCATATTCCCGTCTTGCTGCGGCTTATCCGCCGGGCGGTGCTGTTTTTGGGGCTTGAGACGCTCGCGCTCGCGCTGTACTACGTCTCGGGCAACCTGCAGCACTTCCTTGAAATCGACATCATGACCATCCTCCGGGTGACGGGCATCTCCGCCATCGCGCTCGCGTTGTTCTGCGCGGCGGGCATGGCGGCAAGCATCTGGTTCGCAATCGCGCAGAAACGTCCGGCGTTCCTGCTGCGACTGATTCCCTACGGCATCCTGCTCGTGCTTGCCGCCGCGCTCACCGTCTTCGTGCTGACCGTCGATTTACTGTCGGCCGGGCTTGCCTGATTTCTGCACCTGCGCCGTGATTGGCAAAATCAGCACGAATTCGCCCTCCTGCACGGAGATGCGCACGTCCTCCTGCCTTTCGTAACACGACGGCGCGATGCGGTTGCTGACGCTCGGCATTCCCTCCGCGCGGAAACAGTCGTACTCCCAGCACAGACCATGCGAGCAAAGCGCGCCGCCCGTGCGGGAATTCGTCGTGCGCGCGACGGAGACGACATCGCGCGGCTCGAGCGCGCCGACTGAAAACGAGTCTCCCGCGCCCGCATACCAGAACGCCTGCGCGCCGCAAAGCCAGCAGTCGGGGCGCAAGTCGGAGGCGAACAAATCGAACACGGCGAGGAAATGATCGGCACGCGCGCCGCCGCCCGCACCCACGAGCGTAATCCAGTCGCCCGGCTTCGCGTGGCGGTGCGCGGCATCCAGCGCGAGTTCCGTATCGGTCGCATCCTTGTCCTGCGAAAATGTCCGCACGATGTCCGGCGGATACCGCGACAGCAGCGACGGATCGGCAAGGCTGTCCATGTCGCCCAGAATCAGCCGCGGCGAAAACCGGTCGCCAAAATGCCGTGCGTACTGCTCCAGCGTGACCAGGCCGGAATCCGCCGCAATCACGAAATCGGGTTCCCGCCGCGAAAAATACGGCGCGGCTTCGGCAGGTTCGGGGCTTTCCCCGCCCGTAAAAATAACGAAATGCATGGCACAAACTATCCTTTTCTGCTACCATGATAGCATGAATCGCGTGTCAATTCCTAGCGAACTCAGAAAAATGAACGCCATTTTCTCGGCGAACGGCTTTGAGGCATATTTGGTCGGCGGCGCGGTGCGCGACATGATACGGGGAACGCCCGCCTCCGACTGGGACATCGCCACCAACGCCACGCCCGCAGACGTGATGCGCCTGTTCCACAAGGTCATCCCAACGGGCATCGCGCACGGCACGGTCACCGTTCATTTTATGCGGAAAGAAATCGAAGTGACCACCTACCGCACCGAGCGCGGCTATTCCGACGGACGGCATCCCGATCAGGTATCGTTTGCCGCCACGATTCAGGACGACCTGAGCCGCCGCGACTTCACGATGAACGCGATCGCCGCGAGCCTCGCCGACGGCACGGTCACCGACCCGTTTGACGGGCGCGGCGACATCAAGAAACAATGCATCCGCACCGTGGGGAACGCCCGCGACCGTTTCCTTGAGGACGGGCTGCGCCCTATCCGCGCGATTCGGTTCAGCAGCCAGCTCGGCTTCAGCATAGAGGTCGATACCTACGCGGCAATCATGGAAGGCGACGTGCAGGAGAAAATCCGCTCCATTTCGGCGGAACGGTTCCGCGACGAATTCTGCAAAATCATGCAGTCCCCCGTTCCCTCGGTCGGACTGCGCCTGCTGGAGGCGACCGGCATCCTCGCCTTTTTCATGCCCGAACTCGCCGCCGGACGCGGCGTTGTCCAGGCGGACGCGCGGGGTTTCCACGAATTCGACGTGCTTGACCACAACTTTTACGCCTGCGACGGCGCGCCGCGCGAAAACCTGACCGTCCGCATTGCCGCGCTCTTCCACGACATCGGAAAGACGTTCACGCGCACCACCGAAACGGCAGTCGTTGAGGGGCAGACCGCGACGATCGTCCATTTTCACGGGCACGAGGCTAAGTCGGCGGAGATTGCCCGGCGCGTGCTGACCCGGCTGCGGTTCTCAAACGCGCAGACCGAACGGATCTGTCACCTGATCCGGCAGCACATGTTCTTCTTCGAGCCAAACTGGACGGATGCCGCCGTGCGCCGGTTCGTCGTCCGCGTCGGCACGGAGAACATCGACGACCTGTTCCTGCTCCGTTACGCCGACATCTACGGCATGCACCGCATCCCCGTCGCCGCGGGCAGCGTCACCGTGCGCGCGCTGGACGAACTGCGCGACCGCATCGCAAAAGTCGAAGCGGAAACATCCGCCCGCAGCCTGAAAGACCTTGCCGTAAACGGAAACGACCTGCTCGCAATCGGTATTCCCGCCGGCAGGCATATTGGGCGCATCCTGCACGAACTGTTCCAGTGCGTGCTCGACGACCCGACGATGAACGAGCGCGAACGGCTTTTGCGCGTGGCGCGGTCGCTCACGGAACAACGGCTGCCTTAAATTTCCATATTCATCACGTGGCGCACTTCCGCGAGCGTCTTCTGCGCGATGGCGCGCGCCCTTTCCACGCCGTCGTTCAGCACGCGGCGGATAAGCTCCGGCTGCTGCTCCAGCTCGGCGCGGTGTGTGCGCAGGGGGCGCAGCTCTTCGTTCAGCGCCTCGGTCACCATCGCCTTGAGCGCGCCGCCGCCGCCGTCACCGATACGCTCCGCCACCGCCGCGGGATCGTCGCCCGTGCAGAGCGAGATGATGCGCAGGAGATTCGCCACTTCGGGGCGGTTTTTGGGGTCATAGGTGATGTGGCGGTCCTGGTCGGTCTTCGCCTTTTTTATCAGCCGCGCCGTCTCGTCCTCCGTCGCGGAAAGCATCACCGTGTTTCCGAGCGACTTGCTCATCTTCGCGCTGCCGTCAAGCCCCATAATCATCGGGGTTGCCGAAAGCAGCGCGTGCGGCTCGGGGAATACGGGGTCGGCCTGCTTGCAGAAACGGGCGTTGAAGCGGCGGGCAATCACGCGCGCCATCTCAAGGTGCGGCAACTGATCCTTTCCGACGGGGACGACATTGCCCTTGCAGAACAGGATGTCCACCGCCTGGTGCACGGGATACGTATACATGCCCGCGTTCAGCGCGACCTCCGACTTCGCGATTTCGTCCTTGACCGTCGGATTGCGGCTCAACTCGGCGTTGGACACGAGCGTGAGGAACGGGACCATCAGCTGGTTCGCCTCCGGCACATGGCTGTGCGGAAAAATCGATACCGTGTCGCCCGGCTCGATTCCCGCGGAAAGATAGTCGATGACGAGCTGCCTCGTGTTCTCACTGATGCGGTCGAACGCATCGTGGTCGGTCAGCACCTGATAGTCGGCGATCACGATCATCGTGGGAACGCCCAGCTTTGAGAGGCGCACACGGTTCTTGAGAGAGCCGAAATAATGCCCGATATGCAGCCGCCCGGTCGGACGGTCGCCGGTCAGCACGCGGTAGTTTTCGGGGTGCGCGATGATGTCGGCTTCGATTTTCTCGCTCTGGCGCATCGCCGCCGCGAGGATTCTGTCGATGTTTGTCTCAAATTCGTCTGTCATGCGCACAGTATAGCAGACGGCAGGACTTTCCGCAACCTTTCCATTCCCGCCGAAACGCGCTATACTCTTCCCATGGCTCATTACGCATGTCTAGACAGGCTGCAAACCTGGCTCGATTCCTATCTGAATTTTGAAAAACTGCCGCAAAAAAACATCTTCTGGCTCGACACCATGGCATTTTTGTGCAAAAAATGCGCGAATCCGCAACATGCCGCCCCCGCGTTCCACGTTGCCGGGAGCAAGGGGAAAGGCTCGGTCGCGGCGATGATTGCCTCAATCCTTGACGCGGCGGGCTATCGGACGGGACTGTACACGTCCCCGCACATCGTCGATTTTTCCGAGCGGATTGGCGGCGCGCACGGAGTATTCGACGAAAGCGTCTACGAACACGCCGCGGCAACTTTGCGGCGAACCGCAGGCGCGCTCCGCCAGGAAGATTTGCCGTCCGGCAGGAACATCACCTGGTTCGAGCTGGTCACGCTGTACGCATTCTTGTGCTTTAGGGAGGCAAAAACCGACTACAACGTGCTCGAAGTCGGTCTTGGTGGGCGGCTTGACGCGACGAACGTCATCACGCCACGGATTTGCTGCATTACGCCGGTCGAACGGGAGCACACCGAATTCCTCGGCGACACGATTGCCCAGATTGCCGCAGAAAAAGGCGGCATCATCAAAAACGGCGTTCCCGTCGTGCTTTCGCGACAGCACCCCGACGCAAAGGCAGTTTTTGCGCGGATTGCGGCAGAACGGAACGCAAAACTGTATGCTATTGAAGACATCGTGCAAGAAATTATAACCGAATACGTTTCGGCGAAAGAAAAGCGCACCGAAAAAAGTCTGAAAAATAATACATCTTCTGATAATATCAATAGCAGGTGTGCATCGCCACGTATGCGAACGACCATTCGTTCGTCTCTTTTTGCGCGCCCGCTGGAAGCTTCCTTACGGTTGTTGGGCAACGTGCAGGCAGAAAACGCGGCGCAGGCGGCGGTCGCTGTCAAACTGGCATTGCCCGCCATAGACGAGCGCACGATTGAGCAAGGACTGGAAAACGCCGCGCTTCCCGGACGATTTGAAATCATCGCGCGCAAAAAATGCAATCCGTGCGCCCCGGGTGGCAGACGACCGTTCGTCATCATGGACGGCGCGCATACGGTGCGCAGTATTACCGGCACGGTGCAGACGTTCCGCGCGGTATTCGGCACGGACGCTGCGCATCTGCTGTTCGCCTGCGCCGCCGACAAGGACATCGCGGACATCGCGCCGCTGTTCAAGCAGGGTTTTTCGCGCATCACGCTCACCAAGCCGGGCGCTGTCAAACAGAGCGACCTTGCCGCGCTCACGCGGGCGTTTGACGCGGCGGGACTGCGCTACACGAGTTCCGAAGATTTTGCCGCCGCAATCAGCGACGCGCTGTGCGCGGCAGAACAGGCAGACGTTCCGCTGCTAGTAACCGGGTCGTTCTATCTGCTTGCGGAAGTGAAGAAAATTATAGATACAGACGCGGAACGCGCTTGGTAATCGCGCTCGTTATCTCGTAGGAAATCGTGCCCGTCGCATCGGCAAGTTCCTGCGCGCTCTGCGGCGCGCCGCTTTCTTTCGGCCCGAACAGGACGGCCTCGCTCCACCGCTCCACGGTATCCGCGCCGAAATCGACCATGCACTGATCCATGCAGATTCGCCCGCGGATAGGATATGACGCGCCGTTCACGCCCACCCGCATGACCGGGGCGAACCGGCGGAACAGCCCGTCCGCGTAGCCGACCGGCAGCACGCCGAGCGTCGTGTCGCGCGCCGCCGTCCAGGTGCGCCCATAAGAGACGGACATTCCTTTTTCCAGCGGGCGCACGGCAACCACGCTCGTCGCCAGTGCCATTACGGGACGCAAATCGATGTCCATGCCGATGCCCGCGTAGTATGAGCGGGACTTTCCGTCGGGATAATACCCGTAGACGATGATTCCCGGCCGCACCATGTCACCGTGGAATTCGGGGCGTTCGAGCGTCGCGGCCGAATTGCAGCAATGGCAGATTCCCGGATCGATTCCTGCCGCCCGCACGGCTGCCACTGCCTGCGAAAAACGCGCGAACTGGGCATCGGTATAGGTCCTGTCCGCCGCCGCAGGCGAATCCGACACGGCAAAATGCGTGCACATTCCGCCAAGCGCGAGCGCGTCCGAGCTGGCGATTTCCCGGGCAAGCGCGGCGGCTTCGCGGGGATAGCAGCCGATCCGCCCCATGCCCGTATCGACGGCAAGGTGCACGGGATAATGCGACTTTCCGGCACGGCGCGCCGCGCGCGCGACGGCAGCGGCATAATCCGCGTCGCCCACGAGCGGTGTCAGGTCATTCGCCACCAATTCGTCCATTTCCTCCGGGCGGCACAGGCTCAGCAGCAGCACCGGCGCGACAATGCCCGCCGAGCGCAACTCCGCCCCCTCGCTCACGGCGGCGACCGCAAGAAAATCAGCCCCCTGCGCCAAGGCGATTTCCGCGCATTTGACCGCGCCGTGCCCGTAGGCGTCCGCCTTGACCGCCACGCACAGTTTCGTCCGGGGGGAAACGCGCTTCCGTATCTCGCGTATATTGTGCCGGAGATTCTCCGTATAGATTTTTGCCACCGTCGCTCTCATAGCCCGCATTATAGAACTTTCGCGCCGATTGTACAATATGCCATTGTTTTGCGAGTTCCGCCGATATATTGCATAAATCCCCCATTTTATATATACTTTGAGACATTATGATTATTCGCAAAAGTTTCTTTATTATCTCTGCGGCGACCGCGCTGTTTCTGACCTCCTGCCAGACCACGCAACCCGTCGCCGGCAACACCTCGGCTGACGACATCCAGATTCAGCCGCCAATGCCGGAATTGCCCGGGCCGGTTGTCATCCCCCCTGCCAAGTCTGACACGGCATACAAACGATACAAGGATTTTATCGACGGCATCGCGCTTACGATGGCTTCCGCGCCCAAGGCGACGGCAAAAGGACATGCGTTCTCGTCCCCGTTCAGCGTCAAGGTGACCAAATCGGCAGACGGTACGCCCGCGGAAGGCATCGAGCTGACCGTGCGCTATCCGGTCGCAAAAACGGACGACGACATACAGTACGCGGAGACGACCATCACCAGCAACGGGAACGGCACGGCGAATTTCACGCCGCCCGTCCCGCAGACCACGGTAAACGGCACGGTCACGATTTTTCCGGCGGGCGACACGAGCGACCCGGAAATTGCCGCGGCGGCGCAGCTCGTGTCCGTGACGGCGGCATATCAGGTGCGCACCAATTTGTTGCAGTCGGGCGGCTGCATCGCCATCGTCGATTGCTCGCCGAACGGTACGCCTATCACCGCCCGCTCGGATTCGTCGTCGGGCGTGCTCACGGAAATGATGAAGAAAGGATTTGTTCGCGTGGGCAACATCGATTTCGTCACAGAAGTCATGACGGGCGACAAAAACCGCGTGTACAATGCCGCAAAGCCGATGATCGGCGGCTCGACCGCCTACCTGATTTTTGGAACGGTGCGGTACGCTCAGCCGATCCAAAAAACGGCAGACGGCTGCACGTGTACGCTCTCCGGCGACATCACGTGCCTGAGCATGAAAGACGGCTCGGTGCTGTACCACACGACGAGGACGGCGACGGCAACCGACGCGCGGGAGCAGCAGGCACTGGCAAAGGCGCGCGCGGACCTGGCAAGGCAGATTGCGGATGCCGTCTACTACGGGCTGTAACGCAAGGACAGACAGATGATATACACAGACACACGCGACAAGAGCGTCAAGACCGATTTCAAGAACGCCGTCATGAACGGCATGAACGAAGCGACCGGCGGACTGTATCTCCCCGTCGCGTTCCCCGCGCTCCCGCCGGAATTCATCAACAAGACCCCCGAGCCGAATTTCCGGGACATCGCGTTCGCAATGGCAAAGCCATACGTGGCGGACGAAATCCCCGACGCGGACTTGGCGGCGATTATACAGGACGCATACCCGTTCGCGGCGAAAGTCCTGCCCATCGACCCGACCGCATACGTGCTCGAGCTGTTCCACGGACCGACCTGCGCGTTCAAGGATTTCGGCGCGCGGTTCATGGCGCGCGTGATGTCGTACTTCAACCGCACGGAGGACACCCGGCTGCATATCCTCGTCGCCACGAGCGGCGACACGGGAAGCGCCGTCGGCAGCGCGTTCCACCATGTCCCGGGGCTTGACGTGACGATTCTCTATCCCGACGGAAAAATCAGCCCGTTGCAGGAAAAGCAGCTCTCCACGTTCGACGACAACGTGCGCGCGCTCAAAGTGGACGGAACGTTCGACGACTGCCAGAAACTTGTCAAGACCGCTTTCACCGACGCGCAACTGCGCGGAAAACTGCGGCTCTCGTCGGCGAATTCAATCAACATCGCGCGGCTTTTGCCGCAGAGTTTTTACTATATGTATGCCGCGCTCGCCGTCCGCAACCAGAGTTGGCGCGTCAACAAGATAGAAAACCCGGCAATCATCGCCGTCGTGCCGAGCGGAAACTTCGGCAACCTGACGAGCGGCCTGATCGCGCGCGAAATGGGCGCGCCAATCGCCGGATTCGTCGCGGCGACCAACACGAACCGTACCGTTCCCGACTGGATTGCGACCGGCACTTACGCCCCCCGCCCGTCCGTCACCACCTATGCCAACGCCATGGACGTGGGTGCGCCGAGCAACTACGAGCGCATCGCGGCGCTGTACGACATCGAAACGGTGCGCGGGCTGTTCGCATCGTACTGGCTCGACAACGACGGCATCATCAGCGCGATAAAAGACTGCTTCACCCGCACGGGCTACACGATTGACCCGCACGGAGCGGTCGCATGGAAAGCGTGGGACGACATCCGCAACGGCGCATTGCAGTCGCTCAAGGACGGCAAAAAAGGCGATTTCACCAAGCCGGGACTGACCCCGAATCTTCCCGCTTGGGCGGACAGTGTGCTGGACAAACAGGCTGTCGGCATCATCCTGGAGACTGCCCATCCCGCAAAATTCGGCGCGACCGTCACGCAGGCAATCGGCAGGGAGCCTGCCATCCCCGACCGGCTGGAAAAAGTAATGCACCTGCAAGACCGGGCAATCCCGATGAAAAACGATTACCCGCAGTTCAAGGACTGGCTTCTGGCGACGCTGTAGGCATCGTATACTTTCGGGCGGGTTGGACGCACCGCCCGGAGCGCGTCACATATTCTTGTACGTCTGCACCTCGTCCTCAAGGTGCTCGACCGTAATGCCCGCCTCGGCAAACATCCGCAGGCTGTCCGCCTCATCGTGGTAGTGTTTTTCGCAGACCACGCGCCGTATGCCGCAGTTGATGATGAGCATGGCGCAGGTCATGCACGGCGTCATCTTGCAGTACACGGTCGCACCGTCAATCGTAATCCCGCGCTTTGCCGCCTGGCAGATGGCATTCTGCTCCGCGTGCACCGTGCGGACACAGTGCTGGCTTATCGTACCGTCGGCATGAATCACCTTGCGCATCAAGTGCCCCACCTCGTCGCAGTGCGCCAGCCCCGCCGGGCTTCCCACATAGCCGGTCACCAGAATCTGGTTGTCCCGCGCGATCACGCACCCGCTCCGCCCCCGGTCGCAGGTCGCGCGCTTGGCAACCGTGCGGCAGACTTCCATAAAATAATCGTCCCACGTCGGGCGGACATACGAATCGCCTGTCATCTCCATGAAAACCTCCACGCCTGTCCAAAAAAGGCATGACAGTATACCACGGCTGAACGGGAAAAACAACTGCCCAAAAATGACGGCGTACCGAACGACAGCGGCGGTCAATGGGCAAGAAAATATTTTCCCCGCTCCTTGCCTTCGCGCAGCCCCTTGACACAACGCGCATAACCTGTTATCATAAGGACATATTTGCGGCAGTCATATAACGGCTCATTATCTCAGCCTTCCAAGCTGATGACGAGGGTTCGACTCCCTTCTGCCGCTTACCCCAATCAATACAGACGACCTCACTCCCCGCAGACGGCGTTATATGCCAGCTGGGCGGCGTGTTGCTCGGCAGTCTTTTTGTTCTTGCCTTGCGCCGGTCCGTAGGTCGTGCCGCCCAGACGCACGGTCACCCAGAATGTCTGGTCGTGGTCAGGACCAGTTTTTCTGACCAATTCGTAGACAGGACACGCCTTGCACTTTTTCTGATAGAATTCCTGCAAAATCGTCTTGTAGTCCTTTGTGCCGCGGTTCTCCTGCACCTTGCGGATTTCCGGCACGATGAGCGACAGCACGAGTTTTTCCGCCGCCGCATAGCCGGCATCCAGATAATACGCACCGATCACGGCCTCCACGGCATCGGCAAGGATCGCCTTTTTCTGCCGGCCGCCGCTCATCTCTTCGCCCCTTCCCAGCACGAGCATCTTGTCAATTCCCATTGCGACGGCGACGGGCGCGAGCGTCTGCTCGCTCACCACCACGCTTTTGATACGCGCCAAGTCTCCCTCGGGATTGTCCGCCATATCCGCATACAAGAATGCCGCCGTCGCCATGCCCAGCACGCTGTCGCCCAAAAATTCGAGTCGCTCATTGTTCACGTGCCGGTGCCGCGCGTCCTCATTCGCATACGAACGGTGATGGAACGCAAGGTCGAGCAGCGCATAATCGCTGAAGCGGATTGAGAGATGCTTGCAGAACTGCCGCAACGCTTTCTTCCGTTCGGCAGAAAGCGTATCTTTTTGAAAGACCATAGCCATCATTTCCGAAGAGACCTGCGGAAAAACCGCAGCGGCGCATAAAAAAACACAGACCGCGGACAGCGAGCCTGTGTTTTGAGCCTTGTCTGAACAGGGATTATTTGCCCTGCTCTGCCTTGATGAAGTCGTACGCGTCGCGAACCGTTTCGAACTCGTTTGCCTTCTCATCAGGAATGCTTACGCCAAGCTCCTCTTCGATTGCATACACAAGCTCGTAGGTGTCAAGGCTGTCTGCGCCAAGGTCGCCGCGGAATGATGCATCCAACGTAACCTTGCTTTCGTCGATTTCCAGTTTTTCAGCGATGAGCTTCTGGATTTTGCTGAACAATTCGTCCATAGTTGGTCTCCTATTTGGATTCGGACTTACCGCCCGCCCCCACCAGTTGTTTTGTCTCCCACCTACGCATTCGTCTCGGGGTTGATCACCTGACGTCCGCGGTAGAAACCGCATTTCGGACATACATGGTGCTGCATCACGAGATTGCCACAGTTATTGCACTCGACAAGCTGCGGAGCATCAAGATGCATATTCACCCCCCGACGCCTACGGGTACGGGCTTTTGACGTTTTCGCTCTAGGAACTGCCATATATAAACCTCACTATTGCATTATTACAGATAGGATTTATGATACTACAGTTTCTACCCGAATGTCAATACATTATAGCACGCAGGCGCGATTTGTCAAGGTTGCCGCTGCTCGTACTTCCGTTTCATCGCGGCGGCGACGACCGGGGGCACCATGCCCGAAATATCGCCGCCGAAAAACGCCAGCTCCTTGATCGCGCTCGACTTTACGATAGAATACCGCTGCTCCGTGGGAATGAACAGCGTCTCAATCGCTCCGTTCAGGTTGTGGTTCATCAGCGAAAGGTCGAACTCGTAGGCAAAGTCATTGGCGTTGCGGATGCCGCGCAGCAGGATGTTCGCGCCGTTCTGCTTGGCATAATTGACGATCAGCCCCTCCCACTGGTGCACGGACACGTTCGCGAACGGGTCGGTCAGCACCTTCATCAGGCTGATGCGCTCGTCCGCCGTAAAAAGCGACTTTTTCTCGGCATTGACGGCGATTACCACGTCAACGTTGTCGAACAGGCGGCTTGCCCGCTCAATGATATTCAGGTGCCCGTACGTGGGCGGGTCAAAAGACCCCGGAAAAACGGCGGTCGTCATAGCAAAAAATATGATAATACGTTTGACTGAACTTTGCAAGTAAGGTATGATGTCTGCATTATTAGGTGGTACTGATATGATTACACGTTTTTTAAGACTGGCGGCAGCGTCCGCCGTTTTCGCTATGCTGTTTGCCGCTTGCGGCACCACGCAGGAAGTCGTCGCGCCGGCTCCGCAGCCGGAAATCGAAGAGCCGGTGCCGGAAGAGCAGACGGTTAGGGACATCCCGCAGCCGAAGGCAGCCCAAAAGACAGCGGAAGACTTGGAATATGAACGGTCGGTCGGCGGCGCGGACATCTCGCGCGACACGTTCGAGGACGACAAGGCGGCGATCCTCAGGATTATCCGGGAACTGTCGCACGTCATGAAGACGCTCGACTACAAGGCTTGGGTCACCTACCTTGACCAGGAGTCAATCGATTACTGGTCGCGCCCGACCAACCTGCGCAAGGCACAGGCGCGGCTTCCCATCAAGGGACTGCAGCTCAAGACGCTGGGAGATTACTTCAAATACGTATTCGTCCCCGCGCGCATGGGACGCGAAGTGACTGAAATCCGCTACATCTCTCCCTCATACATCAAGGCAGTGCAGGTGACCGACGATGACAAGGATATCGTGTACTACTATTTCAACAAGATAGACGGCACCTGGAAGATAAATATTCCGCCGCTCAACGAGTAGCATGCGGACAAAATGCGACAAAACAGCCTGCCGGTCGTTGCTTTTTGCCGAAAGGTAGGCTATACTATAAGCGACAGCATATCCGTTTTTTAGGAGGATTATAATGAAGTCATTACGAAAGGCAGCCTGCGCCGTATGCGCGGCGGTCTGTGCGCTGGGCGCGTTCGCGCAGCAGAACAACCGTTCTGAGGAATCGGCGGATGCCGCCTACCTGAGCAGCATAGAAGACTTGGTCATCAGTGAACTTGCGACATCGGAAGAACTGGACAACAAACTGGTCGCCCTCTCTTACCTCGAAGCGGCAATCGACGACGGGCGCACGTCTCCCGACATGATGGTCGCACTGGATCAGCTTGCGGGCGAAGGTATCACCAGTCAGTCACGCACCAACGGCCGTCTCTCAAACAACTACCCGCAGGTGCGCGCGGCGGCATGCGACTTGCTCGCAAAAGTGCCCACGGAAGAATCAAAGACGACGCTGAAGAAAATCGCGCTCGCGGACAACGAGCCGATGGTCATCACGGCGGCAGTGCGCGCGCTCGGAGAAATCGGCCTGAACGACAAGGACGACGCGGTGGACACGATTGCTTGGGTCAGCCAGAAAAACCTGTACGTCAACCCCACCAGCTCGCTCGCGCTCGAAGTGATTATCGCCTACGAGAAGCTTGCGGACAAGGTGGAGAACAAGAGCGCCATGCTCCAGTCGGTGAACAAGATTGCCACCAATCATCTGTTCGTGTCGTCGGTGCGCACCCGCGCGAAGGAACTTTCCAAGAAACTTGCCACCGGCAGCTCGTCAAACAGCAAGAACGGCAACGCAAAATAAGGGAAACCGAAAAACCCGGTGGCGTAAAAAAATTCCCGCATTCGCTGCGGGAATTTTTGCATGAGAGATACAGGATTCGAACCTGCTACCTTCGGCTCCGGAGGCCAACGCTCTATCCAAGTGAGCTAATCTCTCAGGTCGGTTATTAAGATATACGGAAAGCACGAAAATGTCAATGGAAAAAGGAGTAATGTTATGGAGCCGATTATTCTTGCATCATCTTCTCCCCGCAGACAGGAAATCCTCAAGCTGCTCAACATTCCGTTCAAAGTGGTCATGCCCGAAATCGACGAGTCCCAGCCCGATGACGTTACGACGGAGAAACTGCCCGAATACCTTGCCACGCGCAAGGTGGATGCCGTCGCCCGCTCAATGCCGGCCGGCTCGGAGCTGCCGTGGATTCTCGGCGCGGACACGCTCATCGAGCTGGACGGGAAAATTTTCGGCAAGCCGCATGACCAGGAGGAAGCCGTGCAGTTCTTGCAGGAATTGCAGGGAAAAACGCACCGCGTCTTGACGGGGCTTGCCCTGTACAACGGCACGCTGCATTTCGTCTCCACCCGCACGGTCATCTCGCAGGTCACGTTCGCGCCGATGACGCGGGAGGAAATCGACTGGTACATCAGCACGGGCGACTGGCACGGCGCGGCAGGAGGCTACCGCATTCAGGGGCTTGCCTCGTGCTTCATCAAGACCATTACGGGCACGAACAGCGCGGTGGTGGGCTTGCCTATCTTTGAGCTTTATGATATGCTCAAAGAGCAAGGGTACGCTCTTATCGAGTGACCGGGCCGGGCTTCAGGCAGACCGTAGGCCGTGGCTGGAGTTGCGAAATCTTCCGGGCGACGTTCATCCGTTGTCACGAGAAACAGAGTTTGGCAGGAAAGACAGCGGCATTGTCCGTCACTATGTCTTTCCCGTGAAGGAGCATCTCATGGCAGTTGTAACCATGAAGAGTTTGCTTGAATCTGGTGTGCATTTTGGCCATCAGGTAAAGCGTTGGGATCCGCGCATGAAGAAGTATATCTTCGCAGAGCGCAACGGCATTCATATCATCGACTTGCAGAAGACGATCGTAGCGATTAAGGACAGCTACGAGGCAGTGCGCAAGGTCGTCTCGTCCGGCAAATCAGTGCTGTTCGTCGGAACGAAAAAACAGGCGCAGCAGGCCATCCAGAAAGAGGCGGAGCGCTGCGGCATGCATTACGTCAACAACCGCTGGCTCGGCGGCATGCTGACGAACTTCACCACCATCAAAAAGTCGTTGCAGCGGCTCAAGAAAATCGAAAAAATGGAAGTTGACGGCACGTTCGACAACCTGACAAAAAAAGAAGTGTCCGCGCTGACCAAAGAAAAAGCCAAGCTGGAGAAAAACCTCGGCGGCATCAAGGAAATGAAAGAGCTGCCGGGAATCATCTTTATCATCGACACGCACAAGGAAGAGATTGCCGTCGCGGAAGCGCACCGCATGGGCATTCCCGTGGTGGCGGTCGTTGACACCAACTGCAACCCCGAGGGCATCACCTACCCCATTCCGGGCAACGACGACGCGATCCGCGCCATCAGTCTGTTCACCTCAATCATCGCGAACGCGGTCATCGAGGCGGACAACGAGCAGGGACTGAAAATCATCGAGACCCTGGGCGATGAGGAGGACGGCGTGCAGACCGATGCCTCAACCAAGAAAGACGATGAGGAGATCGTCGATTATACGAACTATACGCCGACCGAAGCGGACGCGAAAAAAGATGACGCTGACGACGACGATGATGATGACGAGATCGACGAGAGCAAAATCAAATAAATGGCGGGCTTCCCGCGCGCCGCGCGGGAATACCTGACTGGAGTTTACCATGGAAATCAAGGCAAGTGACGTCAAAGCCCTGCGCGAGAAAACGGGCGCAGGCATGATGGAATGCAAGAAAGCGCTGACCGAAGCGAACGGCGATGCGGCGCAGGCGGAAAAAATCCTGAAAGAAAAGGGGCTGGCCGCGGTCGCAAAACGTTCCGAGCGCGCGACGAGCGAAGGGCGCATTTTTGTCCGTCAGGACGGCAACAAGGTCGCGCTCGCGGAAGTGACCTGCGAGACTGATTTTGTAGCAAAGAACGCGGACTTCATCGCGATGGGCGACAAGATTCTGGACACTATCTTCGCGAAAAACTACACGAAAGTGGAAAAAGAGCTGGAAGATATGGTGCTTGACCTCGCGACCAAAATCCGCGAGAACATGGCAGTCCGCCGCGTGGAAGTGTTCGACGTGCCGGCAAACGCGGTCGCGTCAACGTACGTGCACTCGGACTTCAAGACTGCTGCTGCCGTGGTGGTTGAAGGCGCGCCGGGCGACGACGTAAAGGAATTCGCACACGACTGCTGCCTGCACTTGGCGGCGTTCACGCCGGCATACATCACGAAAGATGACATTCCGCAGTCGTACATCGACGAGCAGAAAGAAATTTTTGCCGCGCAGATGGCGCAGGACGAAAAGATGGCCGCAAAGCCGCAGAACGTCAAGGACGGCATCTTGCAGGGCAAAATCAACAAGCATCTTTCTGAAATCAGCTTCGTGGATCAGCCGTTCGTCAAGGACGACAAAGTGAGCGTCGCGAAAAAGCTGGAAGAAGTCTCCAAGGCAGCCGGCGCGAAGCTTTCTTTCGGGAAAATCGTGCTGTTCGTGCTCGGAAAGTAAACTGACGGGCGGTCTGAACGGCCGCCCTTTTTCAAGGAGAACCCGTATGGCATTCGATGCTAAAGCTAAAATGGACAAGACGCTCGACGCGCTCAAAAACGAGCTGAACACTATCCGCACGGGGCGCGCGTCCGCGTCGCTTTTTGACAAGGTGCGCGTCAATTATTACGGAGACAAATCGCCGCTCAACCAGGTGGCGACCATTTCCGTTCCCGAAGCGCGTACCGTCGTGATTTCTCCGTTCGACAAGTCGCTGCTGACGGAAATCGAAAAAGGCATCCTCACCGCCGACCTGGGGCTGAATCCGTCGAATGACGGCAAGGTCATCCGTATTTCTATCCCGCCGCTCACCGCTGACCGCCGCAAGGAACTGGTCAAGCAGGCAAAAGGCATCGCGGAGAACTACCGCACGACAATCCGCAATATCCGCCGCGACGGAAACGATGACCTCAAGAAGCAGCAGAAAGCCGGTGAACTGACCGAAGACCAGCTCAAAAAAGAGACGGACGGGCTGCAAAAACTGACCGACAAATACATTGCCGACATCAACAAGATTGCAGAGGACAAGGAGAAAGAAATTCTCGCGTAAAGGCGGGACGACTCCTTGCACGTACATGACAGCTGACGAACTGAAGACAGGCGCGCTTCCCGGACATGTCGCGATTATCATGGACGGGAACGGGCGCTGGGCAAAACAGAGGGGAATGCCGAGGACGGCGGGTCACAAAGAGGGGCTGACGGCGGCGAAGAAAATCGTCGCGGCTGCCGCTTCCCTCGGCATCGCATATATCACGCTCTACACGTTCAGCACGGAAAACTGGAAGCGCGCGCAGGAAGAGGTGGGCTACCTGATGAGCCTTATCAAGCGGCATCTGCGCGCCGAATTCGAATTTTACAAAAAAAACGGCATCAGAATCGCGCACATTGGCGATTTGGGCGGTCTGCCCGCTGACGTGCAGGCGGAAATCATCAGGGCGAAGGAAGATACGGCGCATTTTACGGGAACGACGTGCGTCCTGGCAATCAACTACGGCGCGCGCGACGAGCTGACCCGCGCTGTCAAGTCGCTCACCGAAAAAAAACTCGCGATTACCGAAGCGTCGATTACGGACGCACTCGACATTGCGCCTGACGTGGACCTGCTCATCAGGACGGGCGGCGAACAGCGGCTGAGCAATTTCCTGCTCTGGCAGGCAGCCTACGCGGAATTCATCTTTACAGATACGCTTTGGCCGGAGTATAATGAAGAAGAGTTTTTTGGTCATATAGAAGCATTCCAAAAAAGGAGCAGACGGTTCGGTGCAGTGCCGGATCAATAGGCTTATGAATACAGTTACGCAGAGATTATTGGTGTTTTTTATCGGCATTCCGGTCGTCATCACGCTCGTGTGGCTTCCCTGTTACCATCACCTTGCCATGCATCTGCTTGCGCTGTGCGCGGCATTCTTTGCGGCGAACGAACTGCATACGATGCTGGGAAAGACTTACGCCGTGCATCCCAAGCCGCTCGTGCTGCTGCTCGTCTCGGCAGTGCCGGTCATGGGCATACTATGCGCGCTCCTGGGCTGGGACTTGTGTTATATTGACTTTACGTTTGTCGCCGCCGTGCTGGTCGTGCTGTCGTTTGAGACGCTGACCGCGCAGACGTTCGCGCAGTCGAATGCGCGGATTGCAACGTCGGTATTCGTCATTCTGTACTGCGGCTATTTCTTCAGTTTTGTCTCCAAAATGACGCTGTTCCCCTCTGCGACGGCGTACATCGCGTTCTTCCTGCTCTTCGTGTTCATGTGCGACTCGCTCGCCTGGTTTTTCGGCGTACTGTTCGGCAGGAACAACAAGGGGCTTTTCAAGGCAAGCCCGAACAAGAGCATCGCCGGATTTGCGGGCGGCATTGCGGGGGCGGCGGGAGTCGGGCTGATCGGGCATTACCTGCTGCCCAAATACTGCGGCATCGTGATTTTCGGCGGCGCGCCCTGGAAAGCCGTCGTCCTTGGCGTGCTGATGGGCTGCTCGGCGATTATCGGCGACCTGACGGAATCGGTGCTGAAACGTTCCGCCGACGTAAAAGACAGCGGAAAACTGATACCCGGACGGGGCGGCATGCTTGACTGCGTGGACAGCATCGTGTTTTCCGCGCCGATTTATTACTGGCTCGTCAGCATTCTTTACAATCCTGCGGTCTGATATGCAGCGCGCACGAAAAAAAGTGCTGGTACTTGGCGCGACCGGCTCGATCGGCACGAGTACGCTCGACATCATCAGGAATCAGCGCGACCGCTTTTCCTGCTGCGGGCTGACGGCGCACCGCAACAAGGATGTGCTAGAACGCCTTGCGGCAGAATGCGGTGCGCCCTGCTCGCTTACGGCAGAAGAAGGCACGGACGGGATCAAGAAACTCATCGAACGGACGAAGCCCGACATCGTGGTGAACGGCATTGCCGGAAGCGCGGGGCTGATTCCCAGCCAGCTCGTGCTTGAGGCGGGCATTGACCTTGCGCTCGCGAACAAAGAGACGATCGTCATGGCAGGTTCGCTGATGTCCGCACTCGCGGAAAAGCATCAGTGCAAAATCTTGCCCGTTGACAGCGAGCATTCGGCGATTTTTTCGCTGCTGCGCCAGTGCGGGCGCGAGAACGTGGAAAAACTCATCATCACCGCAAGCGGCGGGCCATTCCGCACCTGGACGAGCAGCCAGCTCAAAGGTGCGACGATTGCCGACGCGCTCAGGCATCCCACCTGGCGCATGGGGAAAAAAATCACCGTGGATTCCGCCACAATGGGAAACAAAGGGCTGGAAGTGATTGAGGCGCGGCGGCTGTTCGGCTTTCCGGCGGACGACATTCAGGTGGTCGTGCATCCGCAGAGCATTGTCCATTCGCTCGTGCGCACGACGGACGGCATCGTCTATGCGCAGTGCAGCGAGCCTGACATGAAGCATCCGATCATGCAGGCACTGGACTATCCGCACACAAGCGCGAATTTCATGCGTCCGTTCGACTTGACCGACACGACAGACGGAACGCGGACGCTCACGTTCGAGCAGCCGCGGTATGACGACTTTCCCCTGCTCCGCCTCGCGTTCGACGCGGCACGGAACGACAATGCCTATCCGATTGCCTTCAATGCGGCGAACGAAATCGCGGCATGGGCATTTATCGACGGGCACATCGGCTTTACGGACATCGCGCGCGTGGTGGAAAGCGTCATGAGCCACGACTGGTCGGGGGCAATCCGCGACATGCCGGACGTGCTTGCCGCCGACACGGAAGCGCGGGCGCAAGCGAGAGCGGTACTGTGACGGTCATATATGGTCTGATTGCGCTGGGCGGCATCATTTTCGTGCACGAAATGGGGCATTTCATTGCGGCAAGGCTGTGCGGCGTGCGCGTGGAGGCATTTTCCCTGGGCATGGGGCCGGTGCTGCTCCACAAAAACTGGCGCGGCACGGACTGGCGGCTTTCGCTCATTCCGATCGGGGGCTACTGCGCGATGAAAGGCGAGCAGGATTTTGCCAAAGCCTCCGACGATGGGCTGGACGACATTCCTGCCGAGGCGGACTCAATGTTCGGCGTGCGGCCGCTGGCACGGGCGGCAATCGGCGTTGCCGGGCCGCTCGCAAACCTCCTGTTCGCCGTCATCGCCTATTCGGTCGTGGCGATGACGGGCTACACATACTACGCCGCCGGAAACCAAATCCGCCTTGCGCATGAAGCCTATCCCGGCACAGAAAGCGCGGCAGCCGCGGCGGGACTGCGCAGCGGCGACACGATCCTGTCCATAAACGGGCAGCCCGTCACGGATTTTGCCGACATTGCCAGTATCGTCGCCCGGCATCCTGACGAAGACCTTGCGGTGGTCGTGGAACGCGACGGCGAAGCACTGCCCTACACCGTGCACACGATGATGGCGGCAAACGGCGCGGGAAAAATCGGCGTGGTCAGCCTCCCCGAATCGGTCGTGCGGCGGGAGGCACGGCGGTACGCATTCTTTCCCGCAATCTGGCAGGGCATCAAGGAGACCGGCATGACGTTCGCGCTCACGGCCAAAGGAATCGGACTGCTTTTCAAGGGCGCGAACGTGAGCGAGACGGTGAGCGGACCGGCACGGATCGTGACGATGCTCGGCGGCACGGTAAAGGACGGCTTTGGCGCGGGATTCCGCACGGGGCTTGCCGCGCTCTTGCAGTTCACGGCGGTCATCAGCGTCTCACTTTTTATGATGAACATGCTCCCCGTTCCCGTGCTTGACGGCGGGCTTATCTTTTTTTCGCTTGCCGAAGCGATTTTCGGCATTTCCGTTTCCCCAAAATGGCGAATTCGTATACAATATATCGGGCTTGTCCTGCTAGCGGCGCTGTTCGTCGTGGCAATGGCGGGCGACATTACCTATTTTGCAAGGATGTTCCATGAAAAATAAACTATGCGGCATTGCCGCCGTGTTCTTTTCCGTGTGCGCGCTCGGCGCACAGTCGCATATCTCCACGCAGGCGCACCAGTCCCCCGTGACGGCGCTGGCCGCCCTCGGAAGCATGGCGAACGCCGACACGAGCGTGTTCAGCTCCGGCGCGGACGGCTTTCTGGTCAAATGGACGGACGACGGGCTGGGCGAGCATTACCAGCTGACCGAACTGGCGATAAAAATGATCGCGCGCAGCCCGAACGGGAACGACATCGCCGTCTATGAGACCGACGGCGCGACGATAAACCGCGTGACCATCTGGAACTGGCGCACCCTGACGCGCAAGTATTCGTTCCGCTTCTCAAACCCGCTCACGTCGCTCGCCTTTTCGGCAAAAGGGACGTTCGTGCTGTGCGGGACGGCCGCCGTGAACGGCCTCGTGTTCCTGAACGCGACGAACGGGAACATCGTGACTTCAAAAATAAAAGAAGAGACCGGCGCGGTGAGCCTCGCGCACACATCAAAGACGGAGAACACCGCCGTAGTCTATTCGCCGGCAGGCAGCCTGACCTATTATAACCTCAAGACCGGCGCGCGCAAGGCGCGGTTTGCGGCAGAACGGAACCTGACCCAAGTCTGCCTCTTCAACAACGAAGTGTTCGTGGCAGGGACGAAAGGAAACAGCATCTACGTCCTTCAGGCGACCACCGGGCAGACCGTCGCCCAGTACGGCGCACAGCACCCGATCCTCATCGGCTCGAACGACCGCAGCGACCTGCTCTACCTCGTGCAGGAAAACCGCACGTTCACGATCAATACCATCGCCAACGACCGCAACAAGGCCGTCATCCGCCCGCAGGTGCTCGGGACGTTCGCCGGGCTCAAGCCGGACGAGACGCTGACGGGCGCGGCCGTAACGGGCGGCATCATCTACGCGGGCACGTCGCTCGGCAACGTGTACAAGTGCGGCATCCCCGAATCCCCCGCGCAGGAGACGCTCTACCCGCTCACGGACAACATGTACGACTACATCAGCGACGTGGCGGGCGTGGGCGAGGACTTCTACTTCCTCACGCCCCACGCCGTCTTCCGCTCGTCCTACGACAACGGCATCGTGGACAGAAAAGGCGCGAACCCCGGCCACACGAACCTGCTGACCTACGGCACGGGCGTCATCCTGTGGTCAAAGGAAACGAAAAAGCCGGTGCAGCTCCTCGACCTGGCGACCGGGACGCTGACGACGCTCTTCACGCCGCAGCTGAACATCCAGACCCTGCGCCGGTTTGACGACACGCTCATTTTCATCGAGGGGAACGCCACCGTGAACAGCTACGACATCGTGCAGAAAAAACGCGAGCAGCTGTATTTGGGCGCGAGCCTGCAGGACGCGTTGCAGACATCGCCCAACGACCTGTACGTCGCCAAATCGAGCGCGACCACCCCGAACGTCCCCCTGCTGTACGTGAACGTGGCGACAAAAGAGACTGTGCCGCTCACCCTGCGCGGCAACATCGCCTATGCGCTCAGCTTTGACGCGAACGCCGCCGGCGATGCCCTGTACGGCGTGGTCATCGGCACGAACGGCAACAAGACGACGACCTCGCTGTTCAGATGGAACACCAAGACGAAAAGCGCCGGCACGTTCCTGCCGATCAGCGACGAAGACGGCGACTCGTTCACGTACCTTGCCGGATCCGTCCTGTACGCGTCAATCGGGAAAAGCCAGGTGCACGCCTACAACCTGGGCACCAAACGCGACTTCACCTACAAGCGCAGCGCGTCATTGCCGCTCAAACTGGCACAGAACAGCACGCGCCTGGTCGTGCTGAACCGCGACGGCTCAATCAGCTGGTACAACCCCGCGCTCAGCGGCGTGCTGGCCGACTGGTACCTGACGACCGACGGCCAGTGGTTCGAGTTCTAGACAGACAATAATTTCCCTGCCTCGGCCGCCGGGAGTGAAGTAGATTTTCTATCTCACTGCCCGCGGTCGTTCCCGGCAAGATAGAAAATATATCTTCATGCCAACGCATTTCGGTAACAAAATATATTTTGTATCTTGCTCACACAAGCAGTTACCGACAAGATACAAAATATATCTTTCTGCTTACACATTCTTGAGCGAAATATATTTTGTATCTTGATTATAAAAGCAATTTACGACAAGATACAAGATGTATCTTCCTGCCAACGCCTTTGTGAGCAAAATATATTTTGTATCTTGCTCACATAAGCAATTTCAGACAAGATACAAAATGTATCTTCATGCTTACGCATTTATGAGCGAAATATATTTTGTATCTCACTGCCAACAGCAGTTATTGGCAAAGTACAAAATATATCTCCATGCTAACTCCTTTCGTGAGAAAAATATATGTTGTATCTCACTGCGAACGGCAATCAACAACAAAGTATAAAATGTATCGCCCCCGCCACCGCCCGCGTGGGCGAAATATATGCCGTATCTTGCCGAAAAAAAAATCGGCAACGAAAGTATCGTTGCCGGTTATGCCGCCGCGTTTTCCGCGGCAAACGAAGCCGCTATTCGTGCCAGCCGAAGCCGCGGAACATCGCCTCTTTGTACACGTCGGTGTATTTCTCGCAGCTGGCCTTCCAGCTGAAGTCCTGCTGCATGGCGCGTTTCTGCATGGCCTTGATGTGGTCCTTCTTGTTGTAGTAGGCGTACATTGCCCAGCCGACCGTATCGTACACCGCCTGCGGGGTGAGCTGGTCGAACATGAAGCCCGTGCCGTCGCCCGTCCGCTCGTCGTAGTTCTGCACGGTGTCCGCAAGACCACCCGTCCGGCGCACGATCGGGAGCGTGCCGTATTTGAGGCTGTACATCTGGTTCAGCCCGCACGGCTCGTAGCGCGACGGCATCAGGAAGAAGTCGGCGCCCGCCTCGATCAGGTGGCTCAGGTTCTCGCTGTAGCCGAGGAGCGCGCGGAAATTGGGCAGCTTGCCCTGCAACGTGCGGATCTCGTCCTCGCACCACCGCTCGCCGCTGCCCACCATGACGAACTGCATGTCCATCGTGGTGCACATCCGGTACAGGCTTCCGTACGTGGGCGCGAAAATCTCCGCCACGCCTTTCTGATCGACCAAGCGGCTCACCAGGCCGACCACGGGAACGTCGGGGTTGACGGGCAGGCCGAACTGCTTCTGCAATTCCGCCTTGCAGGCCGCCTTGCCCGCCATATTCTTCCAGCTGAAATGCTGCGGGATCAGGGTGTCCGTCTCAGGGTTCCACACGGTGTCGTCAATGCCGTTCACGATGCCGCGCACCACGTCGCTGCGCACGCGCAGCAGCCCGTCAAGGCCGAAGCCGCCCTCCGCCGTCTGGATCTCGCGCGCATACGTGGGGGAGACGGTCGTCACCATGTCGGCGGAGGAGATGCCCGCCTGCAAGAAATTGATCGCGCCGTTGCGCTCGAATCCCGCGCCGTAATACAGCCCCCAGTCAATGCCTAGGTCGGAGAATTTGTCCTTGCCGTACACGCCCTGATAGCCCATGTTGTGGATGGTCATAACGCTCGCCGTGTTGCGGTACATCGGCTGGCTGCGGCACACGAACTTGAGCAGCACGGGGACAAGCCCCGCCGACCAGTCATGCGCGTGCACGATGTCGGGATACCAGCCCAGCTTGTTGCAGACCTGGAACGCGCCGTGCGCCAGGAGCGAAAAGCGGTACGGGTTGTCATAAAAATCCGGCTCGAACTTCGTGCCGTACACGCCGTCCCGCCCGAAGCACTGCTCGTGGTCGAGGAAGTACACGTCTACCTTGGGATAGCCGGGCAGCTTTGCCGTGTAGAGCGCCGTCCACTCCTGCCCCATGCCCACGGGAACGCCGAGCGGGCCGGGAACCAGCTCCAGTTTCTTCCGGTCGATTTTATAGTAGCGGGGCATGACGATTTTCACGTCGTGTCCCATCAGGCTCAAATTCCCGGCAAGCGCGGAAACGGCATCCGCCAGCCCGCCTGTTTTCGCAAAGGGCACTGCCTCTGCGCTGACCATCAAGATTTTCATCGCAACACTCCTTGTCTCTCGCGTTATCGTTCTTGCATCGCGGCGACAAACGCCGCCTCACTGCCGACTATCGTCCGTTCGCTCACGCAGTACGCGAGGCGAAACCATCCTTTGCCGCCAAAACCGCTTCCGGGCGCGCCCAGAATCAGGAACTTCTTGAGGTGGTCGCAGAACGCCGCGTCGTCCCCGTTCCACCGGTCCGGCACTTTGCAGAACAGGTAGAACGCGCCCTCCGGCCGCGCGTAGCGGATGCCCGCCTTGTCAAGCACCGCCGTCAAGAGGTCGCGCCGCCGCGCATACGACGAATAGTCCACCGGCGCGTCCCACGACTTTGCCACGACTTTCTGGAAAAACGCGGGTGCGTTCACGAAGCCGAGCGTGCGCAGGGCAAACGTCACCGCGCCCACGAAATCGCCCGCGTCGGCGGAGGCGGGGTTTATCGCCACGTACCCGACGCGCTCGCCGGGCAGGCTCAGGTTCTTTGCGAACGAGGTGACGATGACCGCCTCGGCATAGCGCGCGAACACGGGCGCGACGCTCCTGCCGTCATACGCAATCGCGCGGTACGGCTCGTCGCAGATGAGATACGGAAACCGTCCCGTCCGCGCGCCGTGCGCCTTGAGCGCGTCAGTCAGCCGGATGATGTCGTCGTCGCCGTACACCTTGCCGGTCGGATTGTTCGGGGAATTGATGAGGACGGCCGCAACCGTGTCCCCGCCGTCACGCAGCGCGCGCGCAATCGCGTCCGTGTCGAGCGAGAAATCCTCCCGCGTCGGCACTTCGACGATCGTACCCGACACATTGCGCACGTAATGGCGGTATTCGGCAAAAAACGGCGCGGGCACGATCACCACATCGCCCTGCGACACCACCGCCTTGAGCACGCAGTTGAGCGCGCTCGCCGCGCCGGCGGTCATCACGATATGCCCTGCCGCAACGGGAACGCCCTGCTCGCGGGCAGTCTTTTCCGCCATTGCCGCGCGCGTCTCCGAATAGCCCGCGTTCGGCATATAGCCGTGCCGCCCGTGAGCCGTGTCCTGCGCGACCTCACGCACGGCGGCGGCAACCGCATCGGGCGGATCCAAGTCGGGGTTTCCCAGCGTAAAGTCGAACACGTTGTCCGCGCCGTACTTCGCCTTCAGCTCGATGCCTTCCTCGAACATCTTGCGGATGACGGACGCGCCCGCGCTGTTTATCGTTTCTTTTATATGCGGAGCAATCATGCCTTTCATTATACCACAGTGTAACGATTCCCACAATCGATTTTTTTATGGTATGATGACGCGAATACGGAGGTCAGAATGAAAAGGACGCTGATGCTTATCGCGCTGCTCGCGGCGGTCGTTTCGCTTGCGGGGGCGCAACTGTTCAACGACAAGCTGTCCGCAGACGAGCGCGAGCGGCTCGCGCAGGGCGAGGTCGTCATCAGGAATATCGGCAAGATGAAGCATATCTGTATGCAGGAGCGGAAAGAGACGGAAAAGCTCATCAAAACGATGAAAAAACTCGACCCGAACTACACGGCGGAAATTATCCAGCTCCGTCCCTACGCGGGGAACGAGACCCTGCGTGACGACATAAAGGCGGCGCTGGTCAATATCCCGGAGTATGCGGGCATCCCCTATTTTTCCGAGCGACACAAAACATTCTATAACTTATATGATTCTGCGGTAATCACTGATCAAACCGTAGACGAATCAAACACGAATATCAGCGCAAACCTTGAAATGGCTCCGTTCGGTATCATAAACGCCGACATACACATCGAAGAAAGTGAGGACAGCATCTATTACGAGATGACGAACACGAACACCTTGCGCCTGGAAGATAAATTCAACGCCGTCAAGGCAGAGAACATGAAGTCCGCGATTACGGTGTTCCGGGACGGCGACAACTGGGTGTTGTATGCGGTGGGCGGCGTGGACACGTTCAAGATTTTCTTCCTTGCCGACCGCGTGGAAACGTCGTTCATCAACCGAATCAAGACGTTCTGCAACTTTATCTTCACAAAGATATAACCCCGCCCGGCAAGCGGCAACCGTCCTGTACATTCCGCGCGATTTCTGCTATGCTTGCGTCATGGGCATACGAGTCGTTGCGGAAAAAATGGTGTTCGGCGGAAGCTGCATGGCAAAGGTGGACGGAAAAACCGTGTTCGTTCCCTACGCCATTCCCGGCGAGACCTTGGAAATTGAAATCACCCAGTCGTTCCGTGACTATGCCCTTGCGGATATCACGCAGGTCGTCGATCCGTCCGCGCACCGCGTACAGCCGTTCTGCCCGCTGTACGGCACTTGCGGCGGCTGCAATATGCAACATATCTCCGCCGCACAGCAGCGCGCGCTCCGCACACAGGTCCTGCGGGACTGCTTTGCGCGGGAAGGCATTGCCGTGCCGGACATCCAGCTGATTGCGGGCAGCGACCGGGGCTACCGCGCGCGTATCCAGCTGACGGACGGCGGCTTCAACCGGCGCGAGAGCAATATGGTCGTGCCGCTTGCCGCCTGTCCCGTCGCCACGCCACAGATCAACGCATACCTTGCCGCCGTGCCTCAGCAGAACCGGCCGCGCGGACGCTGCCATCTGTTCGGCGACGGCCGCATGCAGCATGCCACGTCGTTCGATCATCTGCTCGTTGCGGAAGAAAAAAAACGCGCGTCCCGGACGATGAGCGAAAAAGTCAAAAAACGGATCAAGCATACCGTCAAGCCACGTTTTTCCGGGACGACGGCGGACGCGCAGTCGGTCTGTTCCCTGCTGCTCGCGGGAAAAACCATCCAATTTGATACGCGCGGTTTTTTCCAGTCCAATCTTGACGTGCTGGAAAAGACCGTCGGCACGATTACGCACGGCCTTACGGGAAAACACGCGCTCGACATGTACGCGGGCGCGGGGATTTTTTCGGTCTTCCTGTCGGAGGCGTTCGCTCAGATGACGCTCGTGGAGCATAACCGTGACGCGCTCGTCCAGGCAGAAATAAACCTCCGGGGAAAAAAGCACGAAAGCTACGGCGTGAGCGGCGCGCGGTGGGTACGCGAAAACGCGGCGCAGGTCATTGCGCACGGGGGCGAATTTGATGCCGTCGTCATCGACCCGCCGCGCGCGGGCATGGAAAAAGAAGTGCGCGAGTGGCTCTGCGCACACAAGCCACGGCATATCAGGAGCCTTTCCTGCGATCCCGCCACCCACGCCCGCGACGCCGCCGCGCTCATCCGCGCCGGATATGCGCTGACCGCACTGTATCTGCCGGATTTTTATCCGCAGACCTCGCACATAGAAAGCCTCGCCTTTTTTGAGCGGCGCGCCCCCTGATGAGACTGCCCCGATGCAACGTCCGCTCCGAACGCTGATTCTTTGTGCCGCCCTGCTCATGCCCGCCACGGCTGCCCCCGCAAAAACCGAAAGCCGCGCCGTGCCCGTCGCTGACCTGAGCAGACAGCAGGCATCGTGGCTTGCGGTGGGCGGTGGCATGGCAGTCGCCCCGCCCGTAGAGACCGACTACGGCTTTGCCGTCTTCACCGACGGCAGGATGATTTCGGCATTCGGCAAAAAAGGGACGTGCCTGTGGCAGAAAGCGGTGAACGGACGGCAGACACCCTACCTCGCCACGTTCGGCGACTTCCTTTTCGCCATCACCGCGGACAAAAAACTCAACCTGATCAACCCGAGCGGGCTGACGCTCTGGACCGCCGACCTCGGCTTTGCGGTGACGGAAACGCCGTTCGTGGGCAGGGACGGGCGCGTGTTCGTGCGGGGAAAAAACGCGCTCGCCTGCTACGGGCTGAACGGCATCCGCAAATGGATTATGGTCACCGGCGACGCGGGCCCGATTCCCCTGCTCGCCTTCAACGACGGCTCGGTCCTCGTCAGCAGCCGCGCGGAAAACGGTGCGACCTCGGGCATCCGCGTCAGCCCGTTCGGCGAAATCCTTGAGACGGTCACGTTCACGGGAACGGTCATTGCCGCAAGCCAGTGCGATGCCGGCATCCTCATTTCCCAGGACGACGGGACGATCGCGCTGTGCAGCGTGCAGGACGGCGCGGCAGATACCGTCTGGTCCGCGCGCGTAAAGGCGGGCATCCGATTCCGGCACATCTGCGTGGCGCAGGACGGCGTGGCGGCGGCATTCCTGGGCACGGACGGAAAGTCGGCAACGCTTTCGCTCATCGCCATAGACACGGGAGATTCGCTCGCGCAGATTGACGTGGGCGGACTTCAGATCGGCAGCCTTTCGTTCCTGCGCGCCACCGCGGCGGGATTCTTCCTGTCCGACGAAAAACGCGCGCTCGAGTGTACGCCTGAAGGCACGGTCATCTGGCAGGCGACGCTTCCCCCTAAAAAAAACTGGAATTTCGTCTATTACACCGCGCAGAACTACCTCATCCTCTGCCAAAAGGACTGGACAATCCGCGCGTTCCTGATGACCCAGACCGTGGAGAAAAAAACGGTTGCCCCCGCGCAAAAGGAACGCCCGTCGTACCTGACGACCGTCACGGCACAAGGCACGATAGGCAGCACGAACGTGGAGCGGCTTTCCGCGCAGACGCTCGATCAGATTGCCGCGGGATTCGCGCACGGCGACTATGGCAGGAACGAAGCGGCATGGCTTGCCGACATCAAGCAGGAAATGCAGGCATATTTCCTTGATTCGGCGGCAGTCCGGCGGAGCGCGCACGACGGCGTGTCGTATTTTACGGAGCACCCCGTCTACACGCAGTCGCTTATCCGGCTGATGGCGCAGTCGGGCACGGACAGTTTTTCCGCCGAATTCGCCACGCTGCTCGCCACCGAAAAAGAGCCGTCGCTGCTCGCGCTCACTATCCGCGAGGCGGGCCGGCAGGGCTACGACGGCGACGGGGGCATCCTCGCGGGGCTGGAATCGCTTGCCGCCGGGCGGATTGCCCCGCGCGATCAGAACACGCTCAAAATCCTGTGCGACGCGACCTACGAAATCTGCCGCTTCATGGGCCGCCCCGCGCTGGTGACGAAAGGCAAGGCCATCCTGACCTACCTGTTTTTCCCGCAGTTCGACAAGGCGACCCACGATTACGCCCGCAAGACCCTTGCGCGATTCAAGGATTTAGGGCTATAATATACTATTATATCGTATATTCAAGGAGCATACATGAACAGCAGAAAAATCGTCTACGCGCTCATTTCCGCGCTCGCGCTCGTTTCCGCCGCATACGCCGTGGAAGTCGATGAGGACGAAATCAGGAGCATCAGCAACAGCGACGTCGTGTTCGAGAACTACGTCGGCCCGCATTCGGTCATCAACACGATTGAAGAGATCCGCGCGATCGGATCGGGCATCGGCAACGTGGTCGCGCAGAACACCGATCGGGCGGGAACTTACGGCTACGCGCCCAAATACGCCGTCATCCACGCCATCGACCCCGAAGAGACCGGCAAGCTGGACGCGGACATCCTGGTCATCGGTCCGAACGCCATCGTTGACCATATCACCAATATGCGCCGGATTATCTCCGCCTACCTGACGGCGGCATACGGCTACTCGCGGCAGGACGCGGATACCGTGGCGACATTCGTCACCGTCTACAACGCCGTGTACCGCGGAAAACTCGATATGTTCCGGCAGAAATACAAGAAAATCGTCACCGACAACCTGACCGAGGACAAGGTGGGCATCGCACTCTCTTACCGCGACTGGCCGGGCATGACGCAGCTGGTCATTCCGCTGTACGACATCAACGGCGGGCTGAGCACGGTTGACACGTCGGTCATCTCCGAAAAAGAAGTCATCGCCTCAATGCAGGAAGACGAGGACAAAGGCATTGAAGACCGCAAGGGCATGGTCGATATAAAGGAACGCGAGGCCGACGAAGCGGCAGAACGGGCGGCGGCGGAGCAGGCAAAGGCCGATGAGGCGGCAAAAAAAGCCGCCGACGAGAAGGCAAAGGCAGACGCGGCAAAGAAAGCCGCCGACGAGAAGGCAAAACAGGCTGAGGCAGCAAAGAAGACCGCCGATGATGCCCAGAAGAAGGCCGCCGAGAATCCTGCCGACAAGCAGGCGCAGAAAGACGCGCGCGCCGCGGCTGACGACGCAAAGGCAAAACAGGCAGAAGCCGACCAAGCCAAGGCAACGTCCGACGAGCAGCAGCAGAAAGCCGACGAGCAGCAGCAAAAAGCCGACGAGCAGCAGCAGAAAGCCGACACCGCGCAAAACACCGCCGACCAAAAGCGCAGCGAAGCGCAGGAAGAACGGTCGGCTATCGCAAAGGATCAGCAGCAGGTCATCGCGCAGCAGGAAAAAAATGAGAACGCCCCGACCGTGTACGGGCTTACCGCCGAAGACGAGCTGGGCCAGCGTTCGGCAATCGTGCGCATGAACGCCACAACGGGCGAGCTGATCAAAAAATCACCCGTCACCGTCATTCAGAGCCGCACGTTCTACGAAAACGGCAACACGTTCATCGCCATTGCGGGCGAGAACATCGGGAACGGCACGGTCAAGCTCGTGCACCTGAACAAAGACACGCTGGAAATCGTCAAGGAAAGCAACGAAACGATTGCCGCAAATTCCGTGCTCGTGCAGGACGGCGGCAGTTATTACTGCGTCATGCAGGACGGCACGTTCTTCGTGGTGGGCAAATTCAGCGCGAACCTTGAGAACCAGCTCAAGTCGCCCGTGCGCGTAAAGCCGACCACGCCGATTACCGTCACGCAGAACGGCATCATCGTCACGTCAATGACCGGCACGCCGATTTTGCTGAACAAGGCCGACCTCACGCAACTGAGCCAAAAATCGCGTTCCGACACCATTGCCGACAAAGTAATTAGCACTATCGACGCAAAATAATCACCCTTTACAAAACACAGTGTTTCATGCCGTGAAACACTGTGTCTTATCGGATGAAACAGGCTACCGGCACGGGCAGTGATTTAATGCTCGTCGTCGTTCAGTTTATTCTCAAATTTGGTAAAGCTTTTCAAGAACAGGAGCGGAACATCGCCCGTCGGACCGTTGCGCTGTTTCGCGACGACGAGTTTTGCGTCCTGCACGGGATTCGGCTCATCATCCCCGGTACTTTTCCGCTCCCGGTGAATGAACATGACCGCATCAGCATCCTGCTCAATGGATCCGGATCCGCGCAGCTGGGCGAGCGTCGGCTCTTGTCCCTCCGCGTCACGGGAGACCTGGCACAGCGCAATGACCGGGATTTCAAGCTCGCGAGCAAGCGCCTTGAGCGACTTTGATACCTCGCTCATCTGCTCGTACACCGGCGCGGACGGATTTTCCGTGGCAATCAGGCCGATATAGTCGATAAAAATAATCTCCACGCCATGATTGACGACTAGACGGCGCGCCATCGCGCGCAAGTCAATGAGCGGCATATTCGGCGTGTCCACGATGTAGAGCGGCGCTTCATAACAGCGGCCGGCGGCTTCCTGCAATTTCTGAAAATCCTCCATCTTGAGCATACCGCTGCGCATCTTTGCCCCCGAAACGCGCGCGCTCTGCGAAAGCAGCCGCTGCCCAATCTGCTCGTATGACATTTCCAGCGAAAAAAAGCCGCACGGGGTTTTGTTCTGCACGGCGATATGCTCCATCATGTTGAGCGCGAGCGCCGTCTTTCCCATGGACGGTCGCGCACCGATAATGACAAGCTCCGACTTCTGAAAGCCGTTCGTGAGCGTATCCAGACGGACAAAACCGCTCGGAATGCCCGTGAACGTGTCGTGGTTGCTATAATGCTGCTCAATCGTCTGAATCGTCCGGGGCACGATTTCTTTCATGTCGTGCACGGTCGTCACCTGCCCCAAATCGGCGAGCGCGAAAATCTTCTTTTCCGCCTCCTCCAAAATCATCCGGCTCTCGCGCGTCTCGTCAAAGGCAGTCGCCTTGATTTCGGAAGACATTCTGATGAGGTTGCGGCGGGTGGCACGGTCAAGCACCAAATTCACGTAATAGTCGATGTTCGCCGCCGTCGGCACGACATCGGTAAGCGAGGCGACATAAGCCGCGCCGCCCGCCTTGTCAAGTTCGCCCGTCGAAGACAGCTCATCGATAATCGTGATTGAATCGCCCGTGACGCTGCGGTTGAACAGCGCGAGCATCGCCCGGTACACCACCTGATTCTGCATGGAGTAAAAATGCTCCGGGCGCAACTTGGTCACCACGTCGTTGATGGCATTCCAGTCCAAAAGCAGCGCACCGAGCGTCGCCTGTTCCGCCTCGGCATTATGCGGCGGCACGGAATCTTTCAATATGGCATCCATGGTCTCCCCTTTTCGTGGCAGAGAGAAAGAAAAAGCCGAAGCACTGCGACTTCGGCTTCATCATGCGGAAACAAAAACCTTATTCAGCCGCTGTCTCCGCCGTCCCTTCGGTTTCGGCCGCGGGCGTTTCGGCAGGAGCGGCATCCTTGGCTTCTTTCGTCGCCTTGGAAGCGTCTTTCCGGCTCTCGTCCTCCTGCGCGATGACCGAAATCTTCAGCTCCGCCGTCTGCGCCTCGTACAGATGGACAATCGCGTGGTAATTGCCCGTCGATTTGATTGCAAGTCCCGGAATTTCGATACGCTTGCGCTCAATCTCAAAGCCGTTCTTATGCAGGTAGTCCGCAAGCGTCAGCGTCGAAACCGCGCCGTACAACTTGCCGTTCACGCCCGCCGGCATGAGCAGCTCCACCGTCAGCGCCTCCAGCTTGTCCTTAAGGCTGGCGGCATCCTTGCGTTTCTGCTCTTTGCGCGCCTCAATTTCTTCCTTGCGGCTCTCAAAATACGCCACCGTCACGTCATTATACGGAACGGCAAACCCATGCGGAAACAGGTAATTGCGGTAATATCCGTTCGCAACGTTCTTCACGTCGCCCATTTCGCCCAAATGCTTCACATCTTGATTCAAAATAACTTTCATAGCACAAGCTCCTCTTTAGTTTGCGCGCGGCGTTGCCGGGAGTTGGCGCGCCGCGCATGATATGACAATCAGTCCGCCACGAACGGCAACAGACAGATAACGCGCGCGCGCTTGATTGCCAGCGAAAGTGCCCGCTGATGCTTCGCGCACGTACCCGTGATGCGGCGCGGAAGAATCTTGCCGCGCTCCGTCGTAAAGCGGCGCAGCCCGTCCGCATCCTTGTAATCAATCTTTGCCTTGTTGGCGCAGAAACGGCACACCTTCTTGCGGAAGAACGACTTGCCCTTGCGCGCGCCGCGCTCTTCCTCGCGGCCGTCACCCGCGCTCTGCGTCTCCGCGTCTGCCGTCTGTTTTTTCTCTACTTCTGTCTTCTCAACTTCGTCTGACATATCACCTACTCCTTCGCGTGATTAAAATGGAATGTCCTCGGGGAATCCGCCGTCGTTGCCGCCAAAACCGCCCTCATACGGAGCGGGCTCTGGCTGGGCGGGACTGTTGTTCTGAAACCGCGGCGTGTATCCGCCGGAAGTGCCTTGCGACGCGCCGCCGTTGTCCGACCTGCCGCCAAGCAACTGCACGTTGTTCGCCACGACCGTCACCTTGCTGAATTTCTGCCCGTCTTTTTCCCAACGGTCCTGCTTCAAGTAACCGTCGATAGCAATCTGCTTGCCTTTCGTCAGGTAGGGCTTCAGATTTTCCGCCGTCTTTCCCCAAATGGTAACATCAAAAAAATTGGCCTCGTCAACCCACTGGTCGCCCTGCTTGCGGTTGCGGTTTACGGCAATGCTGATATTGGCACGTGCCTGACCGCTCGGAAGATACCCGAAAGAACGCTCATCGTTCCCCACATCCCTGGTGAGCCGCCCGACCAACGTAACGTGATTGATATCCGTCATAAACCTGCCTCCACAATGCGGCGCGCCGCTTAGCTGACCTTACGTTCGTCCAGTTTTACGAACAGGAACCTGAGCAAATCGTCGTTCAGCTTGAACTGGCGGTCGATGTCGCCGAGTTTTGCCGGGTTTGCGCTGATGGTAAACAGCAGGAAACGGCCGCGCTTCTGCTTCTTTACTTCGTGGGTAAGGTCGCGGTCGCCGAAAGGCTCTTCCTTTTCAATCGTCGCGCCGAATTCCGACAGGACGGCACGGACGGCATCCGAACCGGCCTTAAACTTATCATCCGCCACCGGATAGATAGTCATAAGTTCATACTTTCTCATTCGTATTCTCCTTATGGTCAAATGGAAGCCGCATACGCGGCCTCAAGGTTCTGTCATCTTACAAAATTGCGGGCTTTAGGTCAATCCCCGCCGCGCGGGCAAAAACAACGGTCAATTACGCCGCCCCTCTTGCCGATAAACTAATGGAAGGATATAATCAAGCATCACCACGATGAAAAAATGCATGTTTCTGCTGATAGTATTGCTGTCTCTCCGCGCCTATGCGAAAAGGACGAAGAATCCCGATCCGACGATTGCCGTTCCGCCGGTGAGCACCTACACGCCGGGCACGAAAAGCACCGCGTCGTCCGAAAAAGAGCCGCAGCAGAAAGCGGAGAACACGCCGAAGAAAAACGAATCGGACCTGGAGTTGATTGACTGGGTGCTCTACGGGGACGAAAAAAAACGCCGCCCGAAAAAACAGCCGACGCCGCCCGCCAAAGAGCCGACAAATACTGCCGAAGAACCTCCGCCCGTCGCGCCGGAGACAAATTAAGGCCTTGAGATAGCCCACGACGATCAATTCGGCATTG